>DASYSM010000065.1:0-5146 GCA_036003325.1 Candidatus Limnocylindrales bacterium | reverse complement strand
TTCCAGTTCATCGCGCCGGACGAGACCACCTCGTCCAGGGCCTCCTTCGACGGGTACCGGTCGTGGATGACCAGCCGGGTCCGGCCGTGGTCCTCCTCGAAGGTCACGGTCGTGACGACCGTGCCGCCGCCGTCCTCCTCGTTGGTCCAGACGAGGCGCGCGGGCGGGGTGACCTCGAGGTACCGGCCGAAGAACGCCATCGGCTCACCGCCGCCGGTGTCGAAGGTGAGCCGGTACCCGCCTCCGACCCGGGCATCGATCTCGCACGCCAGCAGCGTCAAGCCATACGACTTCGGGACCCACCACTGTCGGAACAGCTCCGCATCGGTCCATGCTTCGAACACCATGTCCCGCGGGCCATCGATCGTCCTGGTGACGACCAGCTCCTGCTCGGACGTCCGTTCGATGGTCGTGCGATCGACCGTGGAGGTTTCCTGAGCTGCGCTTCGGCTATCCATGGTGCTGCTCCTTCCGTCCTCGTTGCGCGACGACCTGCTCCAACTCGGTGAACCGTGCGTCCCAGACCCGCCGCTGGTGCTCGATCCACGCTGTCTCGTCCTCGAGGCGGCGCGGGCCGAGCCGGCAGGTCCGCACCCGCCCGACCTTCTCGGTCGTGACGAGGCCCGCCTGCTCCAGCACCCCGACGTGCTTACGCATGCCGGTGAGGGTCATCTGGAATGCTCCGGCCAGATCCGTGATCGACGCGTCGCTCCGTCCGAGCCGCTCCAGCACACCACGGCGCGTGGCGTCCGAGAGGGCGGCGAACGAGGCATCGAGTCGAGCGGCTGGATACTGAACCATCTGGTTCACTTTATACGCCGGTTCGGCACTGGATGCAAGCCCTCGATGCCATTCCCTCGCGTCCGGGCGGTCCACGACAATGGTCCCGTGGACAGCGACTCGCCCGAACGCCGCGACGACCCCGTTCGAATCGTTTTGGCAGACGCTGCGGCGCGGTTCCGAGCCGGGGAGATCCGCGCGAGCGCCGAGCTCGCCCTCGCGGTCGCCGAACGCTCCGCCAGCCTTCGGGATGCAGCGACCGTGACCGAGGCGGCCCTGATCGCCGCCGGCGTTCCTGACCCTGCGATCGCGGCGACGGTCGAGCGGATGTGTCGTCTGGCCCTGCAAGTCCAGGACACCACAGACCCGGGCGTTGCCGCCCGATTGCACGCACAGCTGAGCGTCGCGCTGCATCACCGCGAACGCCTGGATGAGGCCGCGCGCGAGGTCGACGTGGCCCGCTCGCTCGCTGCGCTGGCGGGGACGCCGCGGTCGACGGCCGAGGCGCTGCACGCTCGCCTGCTCGCGATGGCCGGGTCCGCCAGCGGCCCAGAACTCCGGGCGGTGAGCGACGAGATGCTGGCCGCCGCCCTTGCCGACGGGTCGAGCAGCGCCGAGCTCATGGCACGGAGCTGGCGCACCGACGCCCTCATCCGCTCGGGCGAGCTCGCGAGCGCCGGGCACGAGATCGATTCGCTCGACGTCCTCGCAGCCCGGACCGCCGAGCCCCTCGTCCGCTGGAACGCACTCGTCGCGCGGGCGGGCCTGGACCACGCCCTTGGCCGCCTCGATGACGCCGAGCGCCAGGCACGGCTGGCACGGGACGCCATGCCGACGAGTCAGCGCGGCCAGACGGAACCGGTTTTCATCGCCCAGCTCATGCTGGTGTCGACCGATCGGGGCGTGCCGCCACCCGAGCTGGGCATCGCCGAAGGGCTCTCGCTCGCCGCGCCGATCATCGCGATGACGATGACCGGGCGGTTCCATCTCGAGCTGGGCGATCGCACCGCCGCCCTCGCCGCGTTCGAAGCCATCAGGCCACGCCTGCCGGCGTTGTCGATCGATCGCCGCGGGTTGCCGACCCTGGCGGCCGCCACCGAGCTTGCTGCGGCGTTCGGGGACGTGGCGACGGCCGGCGAGCTCCGCGATCGCCTCCTGCCGTTCGACGACTCGATGATCGCTGGCTCGATCGGCGCGGTGGGCCCGGTCGCCTTCTATCTGTCGCAGGCCGAGTCAAAGACCGGCCTCCACGACGAGGCGGTCCGACATGCGCAGGCGGCCATCGATCTCGCCGCACGCGGCGGCTTCGGGCCATGGCTCGCCCGATCGCGCCTGGCCTTGGCGAAAGCGCTCATCCGCCGAGGCCGGCCGGCAGACCGGGAGGCGGCACGGCGGGCCGCAAGGCTCGCCTCGGTCGCTGCCCGACAGATCGGCATGCGCCGCCTGGCGGAGCGGGCGGCGAGGTCGATCGATGAGCTGGCGAGCCAGCAGCCCCTGTCACGCCGGGAGTCGGAGGTCGCGCGGCTCGTGGCCCGCGGATCCTCGAACCGCGACATCGCGCTGGCGCTGGGCATCTCCGAGCGCACGGTCGAGACGCATGTCCAGAACATCCTCGGAAAGCTCGGCATCCGCTCGCGGACGCAGATCGCCATCTGGGCTGCGGCAGAGGGAGCGGCGTCCGATGGATAGCCAACCTCCGTAGTCGGGCACGCGGTTCCACTGATGACCGCGTGCCGTCCCGGGCGCATGGTCGCTCTCATGAGCAACGAGGACACGGCCGCGGGGCGCCACAAGACCCTGGTTCGCGACTGGTTCAGGATGTTCAGCATCCGCGATCCAGCCGAAGCCGCTCGCCTCGCGAGCGAGGTCGCGGCCGACCTGTACATCGAGCACGCGATCGCACCGTTCGGACAGGCGGCGCCCGGACCGGTCGAGGGGCCGAGACATCTCGTCGAAGCATCGGCGTGGCTTGTGGCTCAGTTCCCCGACATCGAGATGTCGGTCGAGGCGATGGTCGTCGAGGATGACCTGGTCGCGGCACGCGTCCGATCGACGGGGACGAACCTCGGACCGCTGAACGGGATCATCCCATCCACCGGCCGATCGTTCGACGCACATCAGAGCCACTGGTTCCGGATCCGTGACGGCCGCATCGCCGAGCACTGGGCGACCCGCGACGACCTCCGGGCGATGCTCGAGCTGGGTGTCATCACGAGGCCCGGCGGTGAACGACCTGGGCTGCCGGGCGCCGCGTCGACCACCGATCACCGATGACGGTCGAGGCACGACCTGAGGCCCCGGTCGGGGCGCCCCATCCCGTCGCGCTCCGGATGCAGATCCTCACGACCGAGCACTGGTCCCTGCTCGCCTCGCGTGGACTCGCCTGGAACGAGTCGTTCAGCCGGGCGAGCATGTACCTCTCGACCCTGTCGGGTGCCATGGTCGCGCTCGGGCTCGTCGCGGGGATCACCAGCGCCGGTCCGATCTTCGATGCGTTCGCCCTCGTCATCCTGCCGGTGGTCCTGTTCATCGGTGTCGCCACCTTCATCCGGATGGGCGCCGCCAACTACCACGATGCGTTGGCCGTGATGGGCATGAACCGCATCCGGGGTGCCTACCTCGAGCTGGCGCCCGATCTCGCCCCGTACTTCGTGATGGGGGCCCATGACGACCCGCCCGGGATCGAGATCACCATGGCCGTGCCGCGTGGTAGCTCATCGATGCTCCGGGTCATCTCGGCAACGCCCTTCGTCATCGGGGTCCTCAACGGGATCGTCGGCGGCGGCATCGCAGCAGTGGCTGCCGCGGGGCTCCTTGACGTCGGCCTTGCGCCGACTCTGCTCGTCGGGGCGATCACGTTCGGCGTGACGATGGCGATCCAGCTCCGCGTGGTGCGCGGGAACATGCGCCGTGGCCGCTCGGCGTTCCGGCCCCTCTTTCCCACGCCATCGGGTGGCGGTCCGCAGCCAGATGCCGGTCGGCGTGGCGGCGCGGCCACGTGACCGACCCCTGGGCGCACCACGAATCCGCCTTCCACAGTCGCGACGGGCTGGCGCTCTACTACCAGCGCTGGGTGCCCCTGGGCGTGCCTGCACGGGCGGTGATCGTCCTGCTGCATGGTGCGTTCGCGCATAGCGGCTGGTACGTCAACCTGCCCCGTCACGAGGTGCCGCGCGGCATCGCCGTCTACGCCTACGACCAGCGCGGTTGGGGACGGTCAGACGGACAACGCGGCCATCTCGAGCGGTGGACCGACTGCCTCGATGACCTCGGCGCGTTCCTCGAGGTTGTGCGGGCCGCCGAGCCCGATCGTCCGATCGTCCTCATGGGCCATACCGGGAGTGCCGCCATCGTCCTCGACTACGCGCTCCGACATCCGGCGACCATCCGAGGCGTCTTCTGCGTCTCGCCCGCCCTCGACCTCGCAACGATTCCCGCGGTGCTCCGGTTCGTGGCCTACCTGCTCTCGCGGATCCGCCCGCGGCTGACCATCGATGCCCGCCGGCGAGTCGAGGCTGGCCTTGCGTCCGTGTCGCACGACCCCGCCTTCGTCAGGTTCGCCCTCGACGATCCGCTCCGGAACACGATCCTGACGATGCGATCCATCGCGGAACTCGATGCCGCGGTCCGTCGCGTCCATGCGCAGGCCGGCGCCTTGAACGTCCCGATCCTGATCCTCTGCGGAGGCGCCGACCATGTCGTCCCGCCGGCGAGCATGAGGGCGTACTTCGAACGCGTCGGCTCGGCCGACAAGACATTCCACGAGTACCCGGGGGCATACACCAACCTGCTGAGCGACACCGTCCACGATGCCGTCCTGGCCGACATCGATGTCTGGCTCGATCGCGTCACGCAGCGATCGGACAGCCGTCGGGCGCACCGATAGACGGACGTGCCGGCGTCGGACGATCCCGACCGGCTCGGGCGGCGGGATCGCCGCCACGCCGGCTGGCCCGCCGACTCGTCAGGCGACGCGCCCGACCCGCATCCGGAGGAACTCGGTCACATGCCCCAGGCGCCCGATCACGCGGAGCAGGGGCGGACCAGGCCACAGTCGAAGGGTCGGATCGACGATCAGCTCCGGGTCGGTGAGATGGACCTCCCGTCCGCGGACCCGGATGTCGCATCCGCCCGCGGCGAGGACGTTCTTCACCCACTGGACATCCGAGCCGTAGGTCAGGGCAAAGACGTACTCGTCGTCACGAGGCCAGACATTGATCGGCGTGCGATAGAGGCGTCCGGTCGTCCGGCCACGGTAGGTGAGGAGTCCGAACCCGGGCATGCGGCCTGCGAACCGTCGCGTCAGCGGATTGACGATGTGGACGACGGCGGATCGAAGCGGGGTCATTCGCGTGCGGGCCATCGT
>DASYSM010000064.1:0-4269 GCA_036003325.1 Candidatus Limnocylindrales bacterium | reverse complement strand
CTGGGCGATCCGGCGGTTCCTCGAGCATCTCGCCGACCGCAGCCCCGTCGTGGTCGTGCTCGACGATCTGCAATGGGCCGAGCCGGCCATCCTCGATCTGGTCGAGCACCTGTCCGAGTGGGTCCACGGCGTGCCGCTCCTCCTGCTGGCGATGGCCCGGGCGGAGCTGCTCGATATCCGCCTCGGCTGGGGCGGCGGCAAGCCGGACGCGACGACCTTCGTGCTCGAGCCGCTGCCGCCGGCCGACACGGACCACCTCATCGAAGCGCTGCTGGAGGGCGCGACGATCGTGCCGCATGCTCGCGAGCGCATCGCCGCCGCCGCCGACGGCAACCCGCTCTATGTCGAGCAGGTCATCGAGATGCTCCTCGATGACGGCCTCGTGCAGCGGGGATCCGACGGCTCGCTGGTCGTCGGCGACCTCGACACGATCTCGGTCCCGCCGACCATCCAGGCACTGCTCGCGGCGCGCCTCGACCGCCTCAGCGATGGCGAGCGCCGGACCATCGAGCGCGCCGCCGTCGTCGGCAAGGAGTTCGGCCAGCGCGACGTCTCCGAGCTGACCCCGGCCGGAGCCCGCGCGGACGTCGCCGGCCAGCTGATGGGTCTCGTCCGGAAGGAGCTCATCCGGCCCGATCGACGTCGCGACACCAACGGCGAGGCCTACCGTTTCCGCCATCTGCTGATCCGCGACGCGGCCTACGACAGCCTGCCGAAGCTCGAGCGGGCCGAGCTCCACGAGCAGTTCGCCGACTGGCTCGAACGGACCGCCGGAGACCGCCTCGCCGAGCTCGACGAGATCACCGGCTATCACCTCGACCAGGCGCGGACCTACCGGCTGGCGCTGGGACCCGACGATGAGCGGACGCGCGCCCTCGCGCTGCGCGCCGGACACCGACTTGCCGCAGCCGGACGGCGGAGCGCGGACCGGGATGAGGTGCCGACCGCGGTCCGGTTGCTGACCCAGGCCGAGGCCCTGCTCGTCGAGGATCCCCCGGCGCGGTTCAAGACGCTCAACAGACTGATCCACGTCGGGTTCGATGAGGATCTCGTCGCGACGATGCAGATCGCACAGCGGGCCGAGGCGGTCGCCGCCGGCCTGGGTGACCTCGAGCTCCGCCGAGCACGGCTGTGGGTGTCGGCGGTTCGGGGCTTCACCGATCCGTCCTTCGTGCTCACCGACATCCGAGCCGATGCCGAGGCGGCGGCCACGGCTTTCGCGGCGGCCGGCGACATCAATGCGCTCCTCGATGTGTACGAGGTGATGCTCACGATCGACCTCAACCTGGCTCACTGGCAGGCCACGGCGCGGTGGTCGCGACTCGGGCTCAAGCTGGCCGCGGCGACGGGCCTCGATCAACGCCGCGAAGATTTCGCCTCATCGTTGTCGAATGCCATGGTCTGGGGCTCGACCCCCGCCCTCGAGAGCCTGGCGAGCCACGACGAGCTGCTCGCCACGACCACTCGTCGGCTGACCAGGTCCCAGCTGCTGTCGGCCATCGCGATCCTGTGGGCGATCCTGGGTGACCGCGGCCGTGCAGAGGAGGCCCACGCCGAATCGACGTCGATCGTCAACGAGCTTGGCAGTCGCCGGTCGGAGTTCCGCCACGCCTATATGCGCTATGCGCTCGACGACCTTCCGGCCGCGATCCAGCTCGCCCGCGAAGAGTCTGCCATCCTCGAGCGCGTCGGTGAGACCGGCCGGCGCTCGACGATCGTCGGCCTCGAAGGGTGGATGCTCGCCCTGATCGGAGACGATGATGCAGCGCAGCGAGCGGCCGAGGAGTCGCGGCGGCTCGGCGCCCCCGACGATGCCGTGACGCAGATCCAGTGGCGATCGGCCCTGGGCCTCGTTCTCGCCCGGCGTGGCGAGGAGGCAGAAGCCGACCGCATCACGACCGAGCTCATCGAGATCGCCGGCGCCACCGACTCGTTGGATGCCGGGGCGGCCTGGATCGCGCGCGGGATGGTGCTCTCGCTCGCGGGTCGCGCCGAGGAGGCGCGCGAGGCCGGGCGGCGCGCTCGCGAGATCTATGCCACGGTCGGGTTCGTCAGCGGGCTGCGGCGGGTCGACGAGCTGCTGGGCGCGTGACCATCCGCGATCTGGGCCGATGAGCCTCGTCGTCACCGATGCCCCCGAGCGCCAGCGCTACGAGGCGCACATCGACGGCGTGCTGGCCGGCGTCCTCGAGTACAAGGTCAAGCAGGCGCGGCTGGCGCTGATCCACACCGAGGTGCCACCGGAGTTCGAAGGTCACGGGGTCGCCGCGGCCATCACCCGGTTCGCCCTCGCCGACGCCCGCCGGCGCGAGCTCAAGGTCATCGCCATCTGTCCGTACGTCCGGCGCTACCTGGAGTCGCACCCCGACGATCTGGACATCGTCGTCGGGATGTCGGACGCGGGCTCGTAGCGGGGATCCCGGTCAGTCGACGATCACGAGTGGCCCGATCCCGGAAAGTGGGCCGTCGGGTCTCGGTGTCGGCAGCTCGGGCTCGGCATCGCGGTCCGCCTCACGTGCCGCCAGCTCGGCGTCGAGCTGGGCGACGAGGGTCGGGACACCCGACTC
The DNA here is from genome assembly GCA_036003325.1 of Candidatus Limnocylindrales bacterium. GTDB lineage: Bacteria > Chloroflexota > Limnocylindria > Limnocylindrales > CSP1-4 > SPCO01. The sequence goes on along the minus strand of DASYSM010000064.1, from coordinate 1,702 downwards.
GAGCGCGGCACCGTATGCCGGCCCGATCGTCTTCATCAGCTCCTTCTCGCGGCGGGTCTTCGGCGGTCCGTAGCGGAAGTGGATGGTCGTGCCGGCCGTGGTCGGCTCGAACTCGACGGTGTGGAGCAGCTTGATCGGCCCGCCCGGTGCCTCGAGGACCGTCCGGTCGGTGACGTAGTCGAACGGTCGCCAGTCGAGGATCTCCTCGACGACCGCGTCCTTGCCGTGCATGCAGTGGTTGGCCGAGCCGGGGCCGCGCCGCCCGCCGGTCGCGCCCTCCACGGCCACCGAGGTGACCCACGGCTGCCACGACATCCGCTGGCCGGGCTTGGTGATGAACTCCCAGGCGACCTGGGGCGGGACGTCGGTCGGCACCGACACGATGAGGATCGAGGTCTCGGGCTCGACGAAGACGCGCCCGCGCGACTCCTCGTCCTGCCAGCGACGCTCGAGGTCGAGCGCCCACAGGCGGATGTCGCCGATCCGCTCGTACGACTCGCTGTGCTCGCGCATGCCGAGCGCGACGGGGTCGAGGCCGGCGACGTCGATGCACGCCTGGCTGAACAGGGCGTAGGCGGGGATGCCGAGCTTCTCGACCACGTCGTTCTTGAGCAGCCGATGGACGACGATCACGTCCGGCCCGACGAGCTCCTGCTGCCCGGCCACCCGATGCTCGATGGCGGCCCCGTGATGGACCACGAACTTGAGGTCGAGATCGGGGATACGCGAGCACGCGTTGCACTCGCACGACGTGGCCTGGCGAACGTCGCGCCGCCGCCGGCGGAAGCCGAAATAGCAGCGCTCGATGGTGTCGAGCAGCATCGAGCCGTCGATCGTCTCGGCGGTCATCGCCATGAACGCCGCGTCGCCCTCGAGCTTGGCCAACCGGAAATCGGGCCGAAGCGCGCTGACCACGGCCCCGACGAGATCGGCCAGGATGTCCTGGGCGTGCTCGAGCTCGACGTCGACGAGGTAGCCGGTGTACCCGGAGATGTCGGCGATGAGGAAGCAGGTCGGGCGGGAGGCGTTGAGCACGGTCGCCACTATAGGCCGCTGAGGTGGTCGGGCCGCGGCGGTGGGTCGGGCCGCGTGGTGGTCGTGCCGCCTGGCCTGTTGCCCGGGCGACGGCCGGCCCCCTCCCCGCCCGTTGCCCGGCCAACGCCCGGCCCCCCGCCCCGCCCGTTGCCCGGCCGTCGGGCCTCGCCGGCCGATCGGCCCGCGGTCGGCTGCGCCTAATAGTCCCCGGGAGGGTATCTGTCACAAAACCGGGGCGTTTCCTGCCAGATAGTCTGGGGAGGACTGTTCGGCACGGTTTCGGCCCGATCCGACCCTCGGAACGAGCGACGGCGAGCGTGGAGCGGCCGCGGCCCGCCCACCTGCGGGCTCGAATCGCTGCGTAATAGTCCCCGGGAGGGTATCTGTCACAAGACCGGGGCGTTTCCTGCCAGATAGTCTCGGGAGGACTGTTCGGCACGGCTCGGCACCGCTTCATCCCGATCCGGCCCGATCCGACCCTCGGAACGTGCGCCGGCCGAGCGTGGAGCGACCTCAGCCCGACCACCCATCGGTTCGAATCGCTGCCTAACAGTCCCCGGGAGGGTATTTGGCAAGGATGCGCTGACACGGTTCCCCACCCGCTACAGTGGCCGGCGTGAACGGTCGGATCGTGGCAGCCATCACGCTCGCCGTCGGGTTCCTGGTG
>DASYSM010000063.1:0-22526 GCA_036003325.1 Candidatus Limnocylindrales bacterium | reverse complement strand
CGGCCTGCACCCGACGCGGGATCCCGGCCGGGAACACGCCCGGCGTCCTGACCGAGACGACCGCCGACCTGGCGTTCGCGCTCCTGATGGCCGCCGCCCGCCGACTCCCCGAGGGCGACCGGTACGTGCGCGACGGCCGGTGGAAGACGTGGGGGCCGATGCTGCTGCTCGGGCCGGACGTCCACGGATCGACCATCGGGATCGTCGGCTTCGGACGGATCGGCCAGGCGGTCGCCCGGCGGGCCCGTGGCTTCGGGATGACGGTCCTCTATCACGACGTCGCGCGGGCGGACCCGGCGATCGAGCTGGACTTCGACGCCACGTTCCTGCCGCTCGAGGAGCTCCTGGCGCGCGCGGACTTCGTCTCGCTCCACGTGAACCTGACGCCGCAGACGTCGGGCCTCATCGACGCCGAGAAGCTGTCGTGGATGAAGCCGACGGCCGTCCTCGTGAACACGTCGCGCGGGCCCGTCGTGGACGGGCAGGCCCTGGCGGAGGCCCTGCGGGCCGGGACGATCTTCGCCGCCGCCCTGGACGTCACCGACCCCGAGCCGATCCCGATGGACCACCCGCTCGTCGGGCTCGACAACTGCCTGATCGTGCCGCACATCGCGTCGGCGTCGCGGGCGACGCGCGGCAGGATGGCGGCCATGGCTGCGGCCAACCTGCTGGCCGGCGTGCGCGGCGAGCCGCTGCCGACCCCGGTGCCACCGCCGGTCTGAGCGGGTACGCTGTCCGCGGGCCGGTAGCTCAGCGGCAGAGCACGGGACTTTTAATCCCTTGGTCGTGGGTTCGAATCCCACCCGGCTCGCCGGTTCATGCGTCCGTCGCGCGCTCGGGGAGGGTCACGATGTTCGATCGCTTCGTCCATCCACCTATGACGCCGGAGCAGTTCCAGGAACCCCGCTGGGCCCGCTTCCTGTTCGCCAGCACGACGGCCGCCTGGCTCTGGCTGGTGGTCCGCCTGTACATGGCGTACGTCTACCTGCCGGCAGGCTGGGGCAAGATCACCAGCGGGAAGTGGCTGTTCGGTGACGGCAGCCCGATCCAGGGCCTGGTCGGCGGGGCGATCTCGAGCGACGACACGCCGGCCTGGTACGCCTGGTTCCTGCAGAACATCGTCCAGCCGAACGCGAGCCTGTTCGCGACCCTGGTCGCGCTCGGCGAGTTCGCGATCGGGCTCGGCCTGCTGGTCGGGCTGCTGACGGGGATCGCCGGCTTCTTCGCCCTGTTCGTCAACGGCAACTTCGTCCTGGCCGGGGCCCTCGGGTCCAACCCCGCGCTGGTCGTCCTCGGGCTGCTGATCGCGCTGGCCTGGCGCAACGCCGGCTGGATCGGTCTCGATCGCTGGTTCATCCCGTGGGCCCACCTGCGCTTCTGGTCGACGGCACCGCCGCCCGCGGTCAGCGCCGCCCCCACGCTCCCGACGACCGAGACCGGTCCCTGACCGTCACGCGGTTGTTTCGCCGGACCCGCCATGTCTCGCGCGCGCGTCGGGCCGCGTGGCGGACGCTGCACGTGGTCGACGCCGCGTTCGTTCGGCACGACCGCGTAGCACGAGGCACACCACCATGGGTCTGCTCAGCTGGATCATCCTCGGCCTGATCGCCGGGGTCATCGCCGACTTCCTGATGGGCGGCGGGATCGGCCTCATCGGCTCGATCATCGTCGGCATCGTCGGCGCGATCGTCGGCGGCTGGCTCGCGTCACTGATGGGCGTCGGTGACGTGACCGGCCTGAACATCGGCAGCATCGTCATCGCCATCATCGGCGCATGCATCGTGCTGTTCGTCGTGCGCATGGTCCGCGGCAGGAGCCTGCGCGCGGTCTGACCAGCAATCGAGCCGGGCGCCGGCGACCCGCCGCGCCCGAGACCGCCGGTTCGCGGCAGCCTATGCTCCGCGGATGGACCTCCGGCGCTACGGTGACGTCGCGGCCTTCCTCGCCGCGGCCGAGCCGTTCCTCGTCGAGCGCGAGGCCGAGCACAACCTGATCCTCGGCGTCACCTCGAACCTGCGCGACGCGCCCGAAGAGTTCACCGGCGCGCCATACCTCGCGACCGTGCTGGCCAACGGTCGCGTCGTCGCGGCGGCCATGCAGACGCCGCCGTTCAACCTCGTCCTGTCCGAGATCGACCATCCCGGCGCGGTCGCCGCCCTGGCCGACGACCTCATCGACCGGGATCTGCCGGGTGCATTGGGCCCGGTGGACCACGTTCGAGCGTTCGTGGACGCGCGTCTGGCGCGCGGCGGCTCCCCGGCTCGCCTGATCGTCTCCGAGCGGATCTTCCGCCTCACCGAGGTGCGACCGCCGGCCCCGGTGCCGGGTCGGGTCCGTGCGGCCGAGCCCGCCGATCGCCCCCTCGTCCTTGCCTGGATCGACGCCTTCATGCGCGAAGCGCTCGAGCCGACCGACCCTGCTGACGTCGCGGCGATGACCGATCGCTGGCTCGCCCGCCGCGGCCGGGGGCTCCATCTCTGGGAGGATGGAGCCGTCGTTTCGCTGGCCGGCATCGGCAGCCCGACGCCCCACGGCGTGCGCGTCGGACCGGTCTACACACCGCCCGACCGACGCGGTCGCGGCTACGCCAGCGCCCTGGTCGCGGGGATCAGCCAGTCCGCGCTCGACGCCGGGCGCACGTTCTGCTTCCTGTTCACCGACCTGGCGAACCCGACCTCGAACCACATCTACGAGACGATCGGCTACCGGCCGGTCCGCGACGTCGACATGTGGCGGTTCGAGCGGCCGGCGCCGTGAGGGTGTCGCTCAGGTCGCAGCGCCGACGTAAGCGGCGAGGTGCTCGCCGGTCAGCGTGGATCGATCGGCCACCAGGTCCGCGGGCGTGCCCTCGAAGACGATGCGGCCTCCGTCGCGACCCGCGCCTGGACCGAGATCGATGATCCAGTCGGCATGGGCCATGACCGCCTGGTGGTGGGCGATCACGATGACCGACTTGTCCGCGTCGACCAGCCGATCGAGCAGGCCCAGCAGGTGCTCGATGTCGGCGAGATGGAGGCCGCTCGTCGGCTCGTCCAGGACGTAGATGCCGGCCTTCTCGCCCATGTGGGTCGCCAGCTTGAGCCGCTGGCGTTCGCCCCCGGACAGGGTCGGCAAGGGCTGCCCGAGCGTGAGGTAGCCGAGCCCCACGTCCTCGAGCCGCTCCAGGATCGTCTCCGCGCCCGGGGTCCTGGCCGGACCCGCCCCGAAGAAGGCGTGAGCCTCGGCGACGGGCAGGTCGAGCACCTCGGCGATGTTGAGCCCGCCGAGGCGCAGCTCCAGCACGGACGCCTGGAATCGCCTGCCGCCGCAGTCCTCGCAGACGGTCGCGACGGTCTCCATGAAGCTCAGCTCGGTGTAGATCATCCCGTTGCCGTTGCAGGTCGGGCAGGCGCCCTCCGAGTTCGCGCTGAACAGGCCCGGCTTCACGCCGTTAGCCTTCGCGAACGCCGTCCGGATCGGGTCGAGCAGACCCGTGTACGTCGCCGGGTTGCTCCTGCGCGAGCCGTGGATCGCGCCCTGGTCGATCGAGACCACGCCGGCTCCGGCGGGGATCGAGCCGTGGATGAGCGAGCTCTTGCCCGAGCCGGCCACGCCGGTCACGACGCACAGCACGCCGAGTGGGACGTCGACATCCACATCCCTGAGGTTGTGCAGGTCCGCTCCTCGGATCTCGAGCGTGCCGGTCGGCAGCCGGACCGATCCCTTGAGCGAGGCGCGCTGGTCGAGGTGGCGGCCGGTGAGCGTCCCGGACGCCTTCAACCCCGCGACGGTCCCCTCGAAGCAGACGGTCCCGCCGCCGCTTCCCGCCCCGGGGCCCAGGTCGACGACGTGGTCGGCGATGGCGATGGTCTCCGGCTTGTGCTCAACGACGAGCACGGTGTTGCCCTTGTCGCGCAGCTCGAGGAGGAGCTTGTTCATCCGCTCGATGTCGTGTGGGTGCAGGCCGACGGTCGGCTCGTCGAAGACGTAAGTGACATCGGTCAGCGCGGACCCCAGGTGGCGGACCATCTTGGTCCGCTGTGCCTCGCCCCCCGACAGCGTCCCGGACGGGCGGTCGAGCGACAGATACCCGAGGCCGATCTCCACGAACGCATCGAACAGGTGCAGGAGGTTGGCGACCAGCGGCGCCACGCCTCTGTCATCGATGCCGCGCAACCAGCTGGCCGCGTCGGTCACCTGCATCGCGCACACGTCGGCGATGCCGACGCCGTCGATCGTCGACGAACGCGCCGCCTCATTGAGCCGGCTGCCGCCACACGCCGGACAGGTCTTGAAGACCGCGGCCCGTTCGACGAACGCCTTGATGTGCGGCTGCAGCGAATCGACGTCCTTGCTGAACATCGACTTGCGGATCTTCGGGATCAACCCGTCGTAGGTGATGTTGATGCCCCGGGCCTTGACCTTCGTCGTCTGCTTGTCGAGGAGGTCGTGTCGCTCCTTCTCGGTGTAGTCCTTGATCGGCTTCTTCGGGTCGAAGAAGCCGGATTCGATGAACTGGGCGACCATCCAGCCGTCGGCGGTATAGCCCGGGACGAGGATCGCGCCCTCGATGAGCGACTTCGACTCATCGACGATCACCGACATGTCGAGGTCGGAGACGGTGCCGCGACCCTCGCACTCGGGACACATCCCGCCGAGATAGACGGCGTCACGGACGATCTTCTGCTCGCCCCTGGGGCCGGTCATGACCCCGCTCGCCCGGGTCGTCGGGATATTGAACGAGAACGCCGTCGGGCCGCCGATGTGGGGCGTGCCGAGGCGGCTGAACAGGCTCCGCAGCATGGCGTTCGCATCGGTGACGGTGCCGAGCGTCGAGCGCGGGTTCGCCCCGAGCCGCTCCTGGTCGACCAGGATCGCGGTGGTCAGGCCCTCGAGCACATCGACATCGGGTCGGGACATGCTGGGCATGAACACCTGGACGAAGGTCGAGTAGGTCTCGTCGATCAGCCGCCGCGACTCCGCGGCGATGGTGTCGAACACGAGCGAGCTCTTGCCCGAGCCCGAGACGCCGGTGAACACGGTCAGCCGGCGCTTCGGGATCTCGATGCTGACGTCCTTCAGGTTGTTCTCGCGCGCGCCCTGGACGCGGATGAGCTCGTGGCTGTCGGCGCGATGCGTTGCAGGGCGAGTCGGCGCGGTGGTCACGATCCCATTCTAGGGAGGCCGGGACGCAGGGTCCCGAGCCGCAACCTCGCACGCTCGCCGCCCGACGCTCGGCACCGAACGGACACCTTGTCGGCCCTGCTGCGGAGGCGCGCTGGTCGGGCGCCACCTCCTAGCGTAGCCGCCAAGTCCGGACGTGCCTCCGGACGACCCGCCGCAGGGAGGTTCCGATCGGATGGACACTGGCGACACCGCCTGGATGTTGATGTCCACGGCCCTGGTCATGATCATGCTGCCCGGCCTGGCCTTGTTCTACGGCGGGCTTGTGCGCAGCAAGAACGTCCTGTCGACGGTCATGCACAGCTTCTTCGGCCTGGCGCTGGTCAGCATCGTCTGGGTCGTCGTCGGCTTCACCCTCGCCTTCGGCCCCGACGTCAACGGCATGGGGCTCATCGGCAACCTCGACTTCGCGATGTTCAACGGTGTCGGCCAGGAGCCGTCGGCGGTCTACGCCGTGACCATCCCGTTCCTGCTGTTCGCGATGTTCCAGCTGATGTTCGCGGCGATCACGCCGGCGCTCATCACCGGCGCCTTCGCCGAGCGCAAGCGGTTCGGTTCGTTCGTGCTGTTCACGATCCTGTGGTCGATCCTGATCTACTCGCCGATCGCCCATTGGGTGTGGTCGACCGACGGCTGGCTGTACAAGCTCGGCGCTCTCGACTTCGCAGGCGGCACCGTCGTCCACATCAGCTCGGGCGTGTCGGCCCTGGTCGTGGCGCTGCTCATCGGACGGCGGGCGATGAACGGCGAAGGCGCGGAGCCCCACGACGTACCGATGACCGTGCTTGGCGCCGGGCTGCTGTGGTTCGGCTGGTTCGGGTTCAACGCCGGTTCCGCACTCACCGCCGGCGGACTGGCCGCCAGCGCGTTCACCGTGACCAACATCGCGGCCGCGGCCGCGACCGTCACCTGGGTCCTGGCCAGCTATGCCCACAACCGCAAGGTCAGCGTGGTCGGCGCCGCCTGCGGCGCGGTCGCGGGCCTCGTGGCGATCACCCCGGCATCGGGCTTCGTGACGCCGGGCGGCGCGCTGATCATCGGCCTGGTCGCCGGCGGCCTGTGCTACAGCGCCACGCTCCTGCGGGCCCGCTCGAAGGTGGACGACGCGCTCGACGTGTTCGCGGTCCACGGCATCGGCGGGATGTTCGGGGCCGTCGCCACGGGCATCTTCGCGTCGTCGACGGTCCAGGCCGCGTACTCCGGGCTGCTCGACGGCAATCCGTCCCAGGTCGGCATCCAGCTGGTGGCCGTCGGCGCGACCATCGGCTACGCGGTCGTCGGCACGTTCGTGATCGTCAAGGTCGTCGACGTCCTGCTCGGCATCCGGGTCAAGCCCGAGGCGGAGGCGATGGGCCTCGACCGCTCCGTCCACGGCGAGGTCGCCTATCAGGTGTGATCGAGCGGGCCGCCTTCCTGGCCCGCCCATCGCGACCATCGGCCGCCGTCGATCCCCATCGATGGCGGCCGGTCCGTCCCCCCATCCGGAGACAGGCATGGAACCACCACAGCGTCCAGACCGGAACCGTCGCTCCGCCGCCCCGTTGTACGAGGAGCGGTTCGAGCATGACGCCTGCGGCGTCGGGTTCGTCGCGGACGCGGGTGGGCGCTCGCGCGACCGGGTGCTGCCGTTGGCGCTGGCCGGGCTGGCCGCGCTGGGTCACCGCGGGGCGTTCGGGGCGGACGGCGAGTCGAGTGATGGTGCCGGGGTCGCGCTGCCGCTCGACCGCTCGATCGTGCGCCTGATCGCCGGGGAGGCCCTTGCCGCCGAGCGACCGGCGGTCGTATCGCTGTTCCTCCCACGCGGGCGGGCGGCCGAGCGGGAGGCCCGTGCCCTCGTCGAGGCGACCTTCGCCGAGGCGGATCTGCCGGTCGTCGCGTGGCGGCCGGTCCCGGTCGACGTCGCGGCTCTCGGCGCCTCTGCCGCCGCCTCGCGCCCGGCCTTCGCGCAGGCCGTCATCGCCCGACCCTCGAGGAGCGAGGGCGACGCGCGGCCCATCTCCGACAGCGCCTTCGAACGTCGGCTGGTCGTCGCCCGGCGGCGGCTGGAGACGGCCGCCCGGGCGGCCGGCGGGGCCGTCGCGACCCTGTCCGTCCCGTCCGCATCGGCGCGGACGATCGTCTACAAGGGCCTCGTCATCGGCAGCCGACTGCCCGACCTCTACCCGGACCTGCGGGAACCGCTGGCCCTCGGCTACACCGTCTTCCATCAGCGCTACGCCACCAACACCCACCCGGTCTGGCGGCTCGCCCAGCCGTTCCGGTCGATCGCCCACAACGGCGAGATCAACACGGTCCGCGGCAATCGCGAACAGGTCCGGGGCCGGGCCGCCGATGCCGCCGGCTCCGGGATCGCGGCCGCCCTGCGTGCCGCCGGTCCGCTGCTGTCTGAGGACGGCTCCGATTCGCTGTCGCTCGACGAGGCGCTCGAGCTGCTGACGACGACCGGCTGGGACCTGACGCCCGCGCTGCTGACCGCGATCCCCGAGGCGCTCGGGCTGCGCCGCGCGCCGCATCCGCACGTGGCGACGCTCCGCCGCCGGACCGCCGGCTTCCTGGCGCCCTGGGATGGCCCGGCCGCCATCGTCTTCGCCGACGGCCGGCACGTCGGCGTGCTGGTCGACCGGAACGGATTGCGGCCCGCCGCCTTCGCGGTGACCCGTGACCGGCTGGTGGCGGTCGCGTCCGAGGCCGGCGCGGTGCCGTTCGCGGCCGCCGAGACCGTGCGCCGCGGACGTCTCGGACCGGGCGAGCTCCTGCTGGTGGAGCCCGGTCGGCGGTCCATCCTCGAGGATGCCGAGGCCAAGACGCGCGCCCTGCGCGCATTGCCGATCCACGACGCAGCACGCCCGGTCCACGATGACCGGATCGATCCGTCGGTCGGGCCGGGCGCGGCTCCGGCCCACGTCACGACCACCCAGCACGCGCTGCGCTACATCGCGGGGCTCGACGCCGAGCGCGCTCGTCTCGACATCAAGACCATGGCCCTCGAGGGCCACGAGCCGCTCTGGAGCATGGGCGACGACACGCCCACCCCTGGCCGCGGTCGCCTCGACCGGCCCGTCGCCGACCACCTCCGGCAGGCGTTCGCGCAGGTGACCAACCCGGCCATCGACCCGGAGCGCGAACGCGTCGTGATGGACCTCCGCGTCGAGCTCGGCCGGCGGCCGGCGCTCCTCGGCGGTCTGCCACGCGGCCCGCGGACCGTCCGCCTCGAGCGGCCGATCGTCGTGGGCCTCGACGGCCTCCTGGAGGCCGTCCGTGCCGACGGCGGCACGGTCCGGACACTGGATGCGACCTGGTCGGCGGAGGAGGGGAGCGCCGGCCTCGAGCTCGCGCTCGGGCGGCTGGCTCGCGAGGCGGTCCTTGCCGCCCGTCGTGGCGCCGCGGTCCTCGTCCTGACCGACGCGGCCGCCTCGCTCGATCGCCTGCCGGTCCCCTCCATCCTCGCCACCGGAGCGGTCCACACCTCCCTGACCGCGGCCGGGCTGCGCGGCCGGACCGACCTCGCGGTGAGCGCCTCCGATGTCCTCGACGTCCACGCCATGGCGATGGTCCTCGCGGTGGGCGCCACCGTCGTCCAGCCACGGCTGGCCATCGAGCTCGCCGCCGAGCTGGCCGGCACGCGCGGCGCCGAGTCGCTCACCCGGTCGGACGCCATCCGGAACATCATCGCCTCGTTCGAGGCCGGCCTGCGCAAGACGCTGGCACGGATGGGCATCAGCGCGGTCGCCTCGTACATCGGCGGCGCGCTCATCGACGTCGTCGATCTCGATGCCTCGGTCGTCGCGCGCTGCTTCCCGACGGCGGCCGCGTGGCCCGGCCGGACGACCGTCGCCGACCTGGCCGCCCGGCAGCTTCGCCGACGGGCGGCCGCGCTGGCCATCCCGGAGCCACAGTCCGGGCGCGAGCCGCGCCTCCCCGACCCCGGCTTCGCACGCTTCCGGGCCGACGGGGAGACCCATCTCTTCTCGCCGACGATCGCCAGGGAGATCACGGCCCTGGCCGTGACCGACGACCCGGCCGGCATCGATGCGGCCCTGGCCCGCTATCGCACGTCGCTCGCCCGCGGCACCTCCGATCGCTCCGTCCCGCGCGACGAGCTGGTCGTGCGCCGCTCGCCGACGCCGGCGCCGCTCCACGAGGTCGAGGACGCGCGCTCGATCGTGCGCCGGTTCGTGGTCTCGGCGATGAGCGTCGGCGCGCTCAGCCCGGAGGCCCACCAGGCGCTGACCATCGGCATCCAGCGGGCCGGCGGCTCGGCCAACACGGGCGAAGGTGGCGAGGACCCGGCGTGGTACGAGCCCGGCCCCGACGGCCGCCGTCACGACGCGCGGATCAAGCAGGTCGCCTCGGCCCGGTTCGGGGTCACGGCGACCTACCTCGCGCGCGCAGACCAGCTCGAGATCAAGATCGCCCAGGGCTCGAAACCGGGTGAGGGCGGCCAGCTCCCGGGTCGCAAGGCGACCGCCTACATCGCGGCCCTCCGGCGCGGCCAGCCCGGCCAGAGCTATATCAGCCCGCCGCCGCACCACGACATCTACTCGATCGAGGATCTCGCCCAGCTCATCGCCGATCTGCGGGCGATCAACCCGGGGGCGCGGATCGGCGTCAAGCTCGTCGCCGGACGCGGCGTGGGGACGATCGCGGCGGGGGTGGCCAAGGCCGGGGCCTCCTACATCCACCTGTCCGGCCACGCCGGCGGGACCGGGGCGTCGCCACTGTCGTCGATCAAGCACGTCGGCGCGCCGTGGGAGCTCGGGCTTGCCGAGGTCCACCAGGTCCTGCTCCGCAACGACCTGCGCGACCGGGTCGCGCTGCGCACCGACGGCGGGCTCCAGACCGGGCGCGACCTGCTCGTCGCAGCGCTGCTCGGCGCCGAGGAGTTCGCGTTCGGGACCGCGGCCCTCGTGGCCATCGGCTGCGACATGGCCCGCCAATGCCACCTCGACACCTGTCCGACCGGCATCGCCACGCAGCGTGAGGACCTGCGGGCCAAGTTCGCGGGCACGCCCGACGATGTCGTCCGGTTCTTCACGGCCATCGCCGAGGATGTCCGGCGCGAGCTGGCCGCGGTGGGCGCGCGGTCGGTCGGCGAGATCGTCGGGGAGGGGAGGCGACTCCTCCGACCCATCGCCGCCGCACGGACCGAGCTGGCGCCGGTCATCGGGGCGGGCGCGTGGCCGGCCTCGGCTGCCCGTCGCGCGAACCCCGCCGGAGCGGGGCGCGACATCGGTCATGCGCCGGCGTCCTCGCTCGAGGTCGGCATCGCGGCCGCGTTCCGCGGCCAGGGTCCGGTCACCGCGTCCGGTCTCCGCCTGACCACGGCCGATCGTTCGTTCGGGGCCGGCCTGACCGGCGCCCTCGAGCGCGGCGAGCTGCACGGTCCGGTCAGGCTCGACCTGCGCGGGGCCGCAGGCCAGTCGTTCGGGGCGTTCGCCGGGCCCGGCGTCGAGCTGCGGCTGGTCGGGCAGGCCAACGACTACGTCGGCAAGGGCCTGTCGGGCGGCACGATCACCGTCACTCCCGAGCCGGACCTCGCCGCGGATGCCGCGTCGGAGGCGATCGCCGGCAACACCGTGCTGTACGGCGCGACGTCGGGTCGACTGCACCTCGTCGGCCGGGCCGGGATGCGCTTCGCCGTCCGCAACTCCGGAGCGGAGGCCGTGGTCGAGGGCATCGGCCCGCACGGCTGCGAGTACATGACCGGCGGGACGGTCGTCGTCCTGGGTCCCGTCGGCGCCAACTTCGGCGCGGGGATGACCGGCGGACGCGCCTACCTGTACGACCCGAGCGGGCGCCACACGGCGGCGCTGGACGAGCGGAGCGTGGGCGCCGTCCGGCTGGCCACCGTCCTTGCCGAGCGCGCCGACGGCCAGGCTCGTGTGATCGAGCTCATCCGCCTGCTCGAAGCCCACCGCGCCGCAGGCTCCGATCTCGCCGGCCGCCTCCTCGCCGAGGCCGAGCTCGCGGGTCGCTTCTGGCTCGTCGAGCCGATCGCCGCCGTCCCGGTCGCCGCCGAGCCGGTGGCGACGGCGGAGCGGCACGCCTCGCAACCTGACCGCAACCCGACCGTCCCCGTTTCGGCCTCGACGCACGACGTCGGCGTGCCTAGCCTCGACGCAACATGGGGCAGCGTCACCCCGAGGTGAGCGCGGCCTCGACCCCAGCCCAGACCCCGGAAGGTGCCCGCCGATGATCCACCCCTCCGACTCCGACGTCCGACCGGTCTCCGCGGTCCGTGACGGTCGCGACGCGCCGGTCACCTGCGCGGCCTGCGGCTGTCGGCTGACGCCATCGGGCGAGGCGTACTTCCATTTCAACCCGCTCGGTGGGCGCGACGCCCGCGGGTGCCGGGTCGCCTGCGCCGACGCCGCGCATGACGCGACGGGTCGGGCGATCGCCGTCGCGGTCTAGGGCTCGGCCCGCCTCTCCGGCAGCCCGGCCGGCCTGCCCGTCAGCCGCCCGTGTCGCCCTCGACGAGGATCCGATAGCCGACGCCGCGGACGGCCACGACCTGCGGCCCGCCGGCGGCCGCGACCTTCGAGCGCAGCCGGGCCAGATGCGGCTTGAGCCAGAGGAGGTCGGGATCGGTCTCGGCCGGCCAGCCGGCCCGTGCCAGCTGGAGGTGGGGGACGATGTCACCGCCGGCCCGGACGAGCGCCTCGAGCAGCCGGAACTCGGTCGGCGTCAGGGCCAGCACCGCGTCGCCGACCCGCGCTTCGTGACGACCGGGTTCCAGGACCAGGTCACCGGCCGTCAGCGGCCCGCCACCACCGCCCGGCCCCGCCGACCGGTCGACCCGGCGCATGACCGCGGCGATCCGCGCCAGCAGCTCGGCCTTGCCGAATGGCTTGGTCAGGTAGTCGTCCGCTCCGAGGCCCAACGCCCGGACCTTGGCCGCCTCTCCGCTCTCGCCCGACACGATCAGGATGGGGGCCGGACCGACGGCCCGCATCTGGCCGGCGACGTTGAACCCGTCCGGCCCGGGCATCGCCAGGTCGAGCAGGACGAGGTCTGGATGCTCCTCACGGAACCGCTTCACCGCGGTCAGCCCGTCATAGGCGGTGATCACCTGGTGGCCCTCGGTACCGACCAGCGCGGTGATCGCGCCCACCATCGCCGGGTCGTCGTCGACGACCAGGATCCGGAGTGGGCGGCTGCTCATGTTGATCATGCTCCTCGCTCTCCTGGGTCAGATGGCCACGGCGGCCGGGAGCGCAACGACGAACCGGGCGCCGTGGGGTCGGGCCGGTTCGCACCACAGGTGGGCGCCCATGGATTCGCCGAGCCGCTTGGCGGCGTACAGACCGATCCCGGAGCCCCGGGCGGTATGCGTGTCACGGCGCGCATATGGCTCGAAGATCCGCTCGCGCCACTCGTCGGGGATGCCTGGACCCTCGTCGGAGATGCCGAGCAGGACCACGCCCTCCTGGAGCGACCAGTCGATCCTGATGGCCGTCGCCGGTGGCGCGTACTTGACCGCGTTCTCGACGAGGTGCTCGACGATCTGGCGGAGCCGTGGCGGGTCGGCCAGGGCATGCAGCCGGATGCCCGGCACGATCTCGACCCGATGGCTCTCGAGGATCGGCCGCAGGGAGGTCACGACCTCGTCGACGAGGAGGCTCAGATCGACCGGCGTGACCGACGCCGGGCCTTCCGGGACGACGCGGACCGAGGCGAGGATCGAGTCGACCAGCCGATCGAGCCGCTCGATCTGCTCGAGCGTCGCGCGGTGCCACGCGGCGCGCGTCTGGCGGCGCGCGATGTCGCGCGATTCGCGGCCGCGCAACGGCGGCTCGTCGGCCAGCAGGTCGGCGTAGGCGCGGACGATGGCCAGCGGCGTGCGCAGCTCGTGGGTGACGAGAGCGATCAGCTCGCTGCGGGCTTCATCGATCGCCTTGAGCGCCTCGACCCGCGCCTCGGCCTCGGACTGCTGGCGACCCTTCTCGATGATCCCGGCCAGCAGGTCCGCGACGGCGCCCAGCTGCGCGACGTCGTGGTCGCTGAACGTCCGGCGGCGCTCGGTCTGGACGTTGAGGACGCCGACGGTCTGGTCGTGCCAGGTCAGCGGCACAGACAGCATCGAGGCGACGAACCGGCGCTGGTCGATGCCGCGGACCCACAGGAAGCGGGCATCGGCCTTGACATCCGGGATCGCCTGCGGCCTGCGGTCGGCGGCCACGCTCCCGGTCACGCCCTCGCCGAACGGCACGCGAGCACGGCCGATCTGGTAGCGGTCGAGGCCGTTGGTCGCCGCCAGCGTCAGGTACGCTCCGTCGCGGTCGAGCAGGTAGAGCGAGGAGACATCCGCGTGGAGCACGTCGCGCGTCCGGTCGACGACGGTCTCGAGCAACTCGTCCCATGTCCGGGCCGTCGTGGCGAGGCGGGCGACCTCGTGCAGGAAGGTCAGCTGCTCGAGCTGGTCTGCGGCGGCAGTCTGGGTGTCGGACGGCACGAGACGACCTCCCGAAGCGGGCGCGCGGGTCGATGGAGACGCGGACGGGACGCTCGTCATCGGCATCACCATACAAGCCTAGAGAAAGGTTGCGGCCCGGAAGGTTGCGGCCCGGTGGTCGCTGGGGCGCGGAATGGGCACCGCGCGAGGTGGGCGTGACGACACCGACGGGTCCACGGAAGGCCTCGACAGCGGCGGCCCGATCGGCGCCGGCCTCCCCGCGCGTCTCGGCCGCCGTCGCCGCGGAGCCGCTCGGCATCGGGTCGGCGGGCGCGCGCGATCCGCTGGCCGCCGAGGTCCGGCTCCTGGGCGCGCTGCTCGGCCAGGTCATCTCGGAACAGGCCGGGCCAGAGCTGTTCGCCACGGTCGAGCGCATCCGGAAGCGGACGATCGCGCTCCGTCGCGACGACGATCCGACCGAGCGGGCCCGCCTCGACGAGGAGCTGCGCGGGCTCGATCTCGGGGCGGCCGAGGCGGTGATCACCGCGTTCGCCCTCTATTTCGGGCTGGTGAACCTGGCCGAGGCGCGCGGGCGGGTCCGGACGCTGCGCCGGCGCGAGCGCGCGGCCCGAGAGGGGATCCTCGACGATTCGGTCGCGGATGCGGTGGCGGGGCTGCGCAAGCAGGGCCGCACGGACGCCGAGCTCGACGCGCTGATCGCCCGGCTCGCGGTCGGGCCCGTCCTGACGGCGCATCCGACCGAGGCGCGTCGCCGGACGACGCTGGTGGCCCTGCGTCGCTGCGCGGTCCTGCTCGCCCGGCTCGACGACCCGAGGCTCACGCCCTCGGAGGATCGTGAGGTCCGCCGCCGGCTGCGCGAGGAGATCACGATCCTGTGGCGCACCTCGAACCTGCGCATCGTCAGCCCGAACCCGCTCGACGAGGTCCGGAGCGCGATGGCCTTCTTCGACGCCACGCTGTTCACGGTGGTGCCCCGGCTGTACCGCGCGCTCGATGGCGCCCTCGATCCGCCATCCGGTCGGGCTCCCGGTCCGGCGGCGGACACCGGCCGCACCGGGACCCGGCCGCCGCGGGTCGGCCCCTTCCTGCGACCGGGGAGCTGGATCGGCGGGGACCGCGACGGCAACCCGGGCGTGACCGCCGAGATCACGACCAGGACCCTGCGCATCCAGGCCGATCACGTCCTGCGCGGCTACGAGGCCGTGGCGACCCGCCTGATGCAGACCATCGCGGTGTCGATCACGGGCGAGCATGTCGCGCGCAGCCTCGCCTCGCGCCTCGCGCGCGACGCCGAGGACCTGCCCGAGACGGACCGCCAGCTCCGCCGGCGCTTCCCGGACGAGCCGTACCGCCAGCGCTTCGGGTTCATCGCCGAGCGGCTGCGCCGGACGCGCGCCGCGCTGGTCGGCGAGCCGGCGCCGCTGACCGGACGCTACGCCTCGGCCGCCGACCTCGACGCCGAGCTGGTCGAGATCTCCGAGGCGCTCGTCGCCGACGGCCTCGAGCGGATCGCGTGGGGCGAGGTCGCCGAGCTCCGCTGGCAGGTCGGCACGTTCGGGTTCCACCTCGCCTCGCTCGAGGTTCGCCAGCACTCCGCGGTCCACGCAGCAGCGCTGTCCGCGATCGGCAGGGGCGCCGCGGGTGACACGGAACTGGTCCCCGGCGTGACGCTCGACGAGGTCCTCGGCACGTTCCGGGCGATCGCCGCGGCCCAGGAGCGGTTCGGACGCGACGTCTCGCACCGCTATGTCGTCAGCTTCACGGCCGCCGCGTCGGACGTGACCGATGTGCTCGAGCTCGCACGCCGCGCCGTCGAGGGCACCGGCGCCGAACCGCCGAGCCTCGATGTCGTCCCGCTCTTCGAATCGAGTGACGCGCTGACCGGCGCCGGTGCGATCCTGGGCGCCCTGCTCGATGACCCGGGCTATCGCGCGGGTCTGGCGGCCCGCGGCGACCGCCAGGAGGTGATGCTCGGCTACTCGGATTCGAACAAGGAATCCGGGTTCCTGGCGGCCGCCTGGTCGCTTCACCAGGCCCAATCCGCGCTCGTGGCGACCGCCCGGGCACGCGGCGTCGAGCTGACCCTGTTCCACGGTCGTGGCGGGGCGCTCGGCCGTGGCGGGGGCCCGACCAATCGGGCCATCCTCGGCCAGGCTCCGGGCTCGGTCGACGGTCGGCTGCGGCTGACCGAGCAGGGCGAGGTGATCGCCGCCAACTACTCTGACCCGACGATCGCCCAGCGTCACCTCGAGCAGATGACGGGGGCGATCCTGCTGGCCTCGACGCCCGAGCACGACGCCCGCCTGGAGCGCGCGCTCGAGGTCGCGAGACCGGTCATGGACGAGCTCGCGGCGACCGCGCGGACGGCGTACCGGGCGCTCGTCCACGACGATCCCGCGTTCGCCTCGTTCTTCCGCGACATCACCCCGATCCGCGAGCTGTCGGACCTGCGGCTCGGATCGCGTCCCGCGGCGCGCGGCAGACGCGACGAGGCGCCGACGATCGATTCGCTGCGGGCCATCCCGTGGACCTTCGCCTGGTCACAGGCACGCATCAACCTGCCCGGCTGGTACGGACTCGGTCATGCGCTCGAGGCGTACCGGGCGGCCCACGGCGAGGCCGGGCTGGACGCGCTGGCGCGGCTGGCTCGCGAGTGGCCGTTCCTGTCGAGCCTGCTCGACAACGCCGAGATGAGCCTTGCCAAGGCCGACATGGGCGTCGCGCGGCTGTACGCGGCGCTCGCCACGGGCCCTGGTGACGACCGGCGCTGGGACGCCATCGAGACCGAGTACCGGCGGACCGTCTCCCTGCTCGGTCGGGTGACCGGGCGAACGCGCCTCCTCGACGGCTCGCCCGTGCTCCAGCGCTCGGTCGCCCTGCGGAACCCGTACGTCGACTCGCTCTCGGAGCTCCAGGTCCGGCTCCTGGCCCGGCTGCGAGCCCTCGGAGCCGGCGACCGCGAGCGCCAGCACGTGCTGCGGCTCGTGCAGCTGACCGTCAACGGCGTGGCGGCGGGTCTCCAGAGCACGGGCTAGCGGCATGGACCACTCCGACCACGTCGCGCTCCTCCGGCCGGCCGTCCGACCCGGCGGGACCTGGGCCGACATCGGCGCCGGCGAGGGCGCCTTCACTCTGGCCCTGGCCGACCTGCTCGGTCCGGCTGGGCGGATCGTCGCGGTCGACCGAGACGGGAGCGCGCTCGCGCGCAACACCGAGGCCGTCCGAACGCGGTTCGCCCAGGTCGCGATCGAGACCCTCGTCGCCGACTTCCGGCGGCCGCTCGCACTGCCGCCACTCGACGGTCTGGTCGCCGCCAACAGCCTTCATTTCGTGGCACGGGCGCAGCAGGTCGAGGTCGTGGCCGCGCTGGCCGCCTGCCTCGCGCCGGGCGGGCGTTTCGTGGTCGTCGAGTACGACGCGGACCACGGCAACCCGTGGGTGCCGCACCCGTTCAGCTACGGTTCGTGGGAGCGCCTCGCGGCGTCGGCCGGGCTGCGCGACACGCGACCCATCGGCCGCGTCGCCAGCCGCTTCCTCGGCGGCATCTACTCGGCCGAGAGCAGGACGGCCTGACTGCCTCGACCGCGCCGGCCGGCTGTCAGGTCCCCGGCCCGGGTCCCTCGTTCTGGTGCTTGGCCACGAAGGCCGCGACCTGGGCGCGCCGCTCGAGGTTCAGCTTCGAGAGGATCGAGCTCACGTAGTTCTTGACGGTCTTGTCCGACAGGTAGACCTCGGCCGCGATCTCCTTGTTGGTCTTGCCGTCGGCCACGAGCGCCAGGATCTTCCGTTCCTGGGCGGTCAACCCGGACAGCTCGTCGTCCATCCCGCCTGACGCCATCCGTCGGACGCGTTGGAGCACCTTCTCGGTGACCACCGGGTCGAGCAGCGATTCGCCCCGACCGACGGCCTCGAGCGCGGCGACCAGGTCGCGCGCACGGATCTGCTTGAGCAGATAGCCCGACGCCCCCGCGATGATCGCCGAGAAGACGGCCTGCTCGTCCGGGTACGACGTCAACATCACGACGCGGGTGTCGGCCAGCTCGGCCCTGATCTCCCGGCAGGCCTCGATCCCGGACCCATCGGGCAGGCGCACGTCCATGACGACGATGTCGGGCACATGTCGGCGAGCCTGGGCGACGGCCTCCGCCGCGGTATCGGCCTGCGCGACGACCTCGAAGCCCTCGCGCCGGTCGAGCACCGAGACCAGCCCCTGGCGGACCACCTCATGGTCGTCCACGACCAGCAGTCGAAGCGGTCGGCGCGTGGTCCCGACCGTGGTGTCGTCAGTCATCGTCCGCTCGTGCCTCGTGCTCGCTGGCCGTGGGGATCCTGACGATGATATGGGTCCCGGACCCAGCGGCGCTGGAGATGGCCAGATCGCCCCCGAGAGCGGTCACGCGGTCGCGCATGTTGGCCAGCCCGAAATGACCATCGTGGACCGCCGTGTCGGGGTCGAATCCTCGGCCGTTGTCGGTCACCTCGAGCACCAGCGTGATCTCGTCGACGGTCAATGCGACATCGACCTCGGACGCGCCGGAATGGCGAGCCACGTTCGACAGCGCCTCGCGCGCGACCTGCAGGAGCTCGGTCCGGACGTGTGGCGAGGCAGTGACGCGCTGCTCCGGCAGGTGGACGGTCACCTCGACCAGGCTGTTCTGACGGAGCTGTTCGGTCAGGGCGACCAGCAGGCCGACCAGGTCGGTCTGGTCGACCAGCTCGGGGCGCAGCCCGAAGATGAAGCCGCGGAGGTCGCGGATGGTGCCGTGGAGCGCGTCGATCGCGCGGTCGACGCGTGCGCGTGCTTCGTCGCGATCGACATCCATCAGCTCGGGGACGTCCTCGAGCGAGAGCGAGACGCCATAGATGCTCTGGATGATCCCGTCGTGGAGGTCCTTGCCGATGCGATCGCGCTCCTCCAGGACCGCCAGCCGTCCGGTGGCCTCGTGGAGACGGGCGTTGTCCATCGCGATACCCGCATGGAGGGCGAACAGCTCGACCAGCCGCTGGTCGTCGTCGGTGAAGTCCCTGGCTCCGAGCTTGTCGGTCAGGTAGAAGTTCCCGAGCGTCCGGTTCTTGTTGCGGACCGGCACGCCGAGGAGCGAATGCATCGGCGGGTGGCCGGGCGGGAACCCGTAGCTGGCCGGGTGCGCCGCGATCTCCGGGATCCGGATGGACCGACCTTCCTCGACGATCAGGCCGAGCAGCCCGTGGCCCTCGGGCAGCGGGCCGAGCTCGGCCCGCTGCTGCGCCGTGATGCCGCTCGTGATGAACTGTTCGATGCGTCGCTGGTCATCGAAGATCCCGAGCGCCGCGTAGCGGGCGCTGACCAACTCGCGGGCGGTGTCGACGATGACCTGCAGCACGGCCTCCACGTCGAGGATCCCGCCGACGGCGCCGACGGCGTCGCTCAGGGCCTCGATCTCGGAGCGCGGTCGGCCGCTGCCCATGTCGTTCACCCGAAGACGGTACCAAGTCCGGGCGACAGGTGGCCCGCCGGGAATGGGCCAGACGGCCCATCACGGGCTCTCACCCGACTGGCGACACTCCGGTCCATGACAACCATCGACCCCTCCGGCCCCGACACTCCCGATCGTCCGACCGTGGACCCCTCCGTCTCACGACGCGGTTTCCTGCGAACCGCCGCCGTCGCGGGCGGGGGACTGCTCGCCGTCGGCCTCGCGGCCTGTGCCCCGGCGTCTGCCCAACACTGGACGTTCGGTCCGCAGCTCGCGTCGGGCCCGGGCCCATCGCCGAGCGGTGCAGCCGCATCGTCGCCGTCGGCCGTGGCGGCTCCGTCGGCGTCGATGGACCACCCGGCGGCCGCATCGGCCAGCCCGGCGGCCACGCCGACCGCGGACCACGATGCGAACGCGGCCGCCGTCGTCAAGCGATTCCTCGATGGCGAAGGCGCGACGCTGCCGCAGGGGAACCAGCCGCTCGAACCGACGATGGACGGGGACACGAAGGTGTTCGAGCTCACCATCGATCCGATCCAGCACAGGATCGATGCGCAGAAGGACCCCATCGCGGCGCTCGGGTTCAACGGCACATGGCCGGGTCCGCGGCTGACCGTCGTCGAAGGCGACAAGGTCCGCGCGATCTTCAAGAACAACCTGCCCGAATCGACCGGGATCCACTTCCACGGCCAGCGACTCCCGAACGCGATGGACGGCGTCCCGCACATCACCCAGGCGCCGATCCAGCCCGGCCAGAGCTTCACCTACGAGTTCGTGGCCAAGCCGTCGGGCTCGCACATGTATCACTCGCACCACAACGCCACCGACCAGGTCGGCCGCGGCCTGCTCGGCGCGTTCATCGTCCAGCCGAAGTCCGAGGCCGACCGGTACGAGAAGGCGTACGGGGCCACCCAGGACATCGTCTGGATCAGCAACGACGTCCTGGGCGGGTTCACCATCAACGGCCGCGGCTTCCCGGCCACCGCGCCGATCGTCGCCAAGCTGGGCGAGACCATCGTCATCCGGTTCATGAACGAGGGGACGATGACTCATCCCTGGCACCTGCACGGGATGCCCATGCGGGTCGTCGCGCGCGATGGGCATCCGCTCGGCTCGGCCGCGTTCACCTGCGACACGCTCGGTGTCAACCCGGGCGAGCGCTGGGACGTCGTGATCACCTGCGACGCGCCGGGGGCGTGGGCATTCCACTGCCACATCCTCCCGCACGCCGAGGGGATGGACGGGATGTTCGGGATGGTCACGGCGCTCGTCGTCGTCGACCCGTCGGCCGCCGCCACCACCTCCGCGGTATCGGCGTCGACCAGCGCGATCCCGTTCGTCTGCCCCATCCCGGGCGCCGGATGAACGCGGCGCCCGGCGGGCAGCCGCGCAAGATCCTGCTCGCCACCGACCTGGCGGCGACGTCGTCGCCGGCGACGAACGAGGCGTTCGAGATGGCCCGACGCCTCCAGGCAGAGCTGCTGATCGTCAGCGTCATCGACCCGACGGCGCTGCGACTGCCGAGCGGGCGTTTCCCGACGCGGGTCGACCAGGTGCGTGATGAGCGCGAGGCGGTCCTGCGGAGCCTCGTCCAGCGTGGCCGGCGTGACGGCCTCCGGGTGACATCGCTCGTGTGGGAGGGCGACCCGGCGGAATCGATCCTCGAGGCTGCGGCCGCCGAGGGGGCCGAGGTCATCGTTCTGGGCAGCCACGCCCGTGGACGGATCGGTCGTCTCCTGCGGGGGAGCGTGTCGCATCGCGTCGTGCGCGATGCCCACGTCCCGGTGGTCGTCGTCCCCCGCTGACGCGCCCCGGCGGCGGGACGGCCTGCCCGCCACCCTCATGTGTCTCTCAGGTGTCGCCGCGAGGCTGCGGGTGAGGCTCGACTCGAGAGAGCCCGTCCCGAGGACGCGTTCGCAGTGATCAGGCGGCGCATCCCGACACATGAAAGGAGTCGCATATGGACCAGGCCTTCCAGCCGCTGGTACCGGCACACTCGCCGGCCCCGCCGGCGACACCCGCGCCGGCGGTCACTCCCGCCGTGGAACCCCGGTCGACCGGCCTTCGCCGGGTCGTCCTGACCGGCGCCATCTCGGCGCTGCTCCTCGTCGGCGGTGGCGTGGCGGCCGTTTCGGCGGCCAGTCCCGCACCGTCGACCGCGCCAGGCACGACCGCACCGTCGGGCACGCCCGGTGGCGCGGGTCCCCACAACGGATCGTCGGCGAACTGCCCGAACATGGGCGGTTCGGGCGGCTCAGGCTCGGGCAGCTCGGGTAGCTCCGGCAGCTCGGCGCCTGCGGCGACCCCGGCGACCTAGTGTCTCTGTCCCCGACGGTCGGCCACGGTCGCCGTCGGGGACGCCCCTCCTGACATGCGACGTTTCGCAGCCCTTCTCCTGGCCCTGGTCGCGGCCGGGTGTTCGTCGGCGACAGCCGGCGGCACGGGCGTGCCGGCGAGCCCATCCGCGACGCCTGATGCGGCCGGCCTGACGGCGATCGGGGCCGGGCTCCAGGGTCCGGCCGGCCTCGCCGCGACCGTCTACGCGACGGGCCTGTCCCACGTGTCCGCGTTCGCCTTCGACACCGGAGGGCGACTCTGGGTCGCCACCGCCGCCTACACCGACGATGGCACCGATGCCGTCTACCTGATCCCTGGTGCGGGCTCGACACCGGTCAAGGTCATCACCGCGCTCCACACGCCGCTCGGGCTCGTCTGGTCGGGCGAGACGCTGTTCGTCGCGTCATCCGGCCGGGTCGACGCCTACCGCGGCTTCTCGGGCGGTGCCTTCGCGAGTCATTCGGTGGTGCTGACGCTCCCGACGGGCGTCGGCGAGGTCAACGGGCTTGTCCTGTCGAGTGCCGGGCGTCTCGTGCTCGGCGTCTCGGCGCCCTGCGACGCGTGCACGCCGACGACCGAGGACGCCGCGGCCGTGCTGTCGTTCCTCCCCGACGGCAGCGATCTCCAGGTCGTCGCGAGCGGGATCCGCGCACCGGTCGGGCTGGCCTCCTTCCCGGGCACCGACGACCTGTTCGTGACGATGAACCAGCGCGACGATCTCGGCGACGCGACGCCCGGCGACTGGCTGTCGGTCGTGCGGGCCGGCCAAGCCTGGGGCTTCCCCGACTGCTACGGCCAGGGCGGCTCGGCCTGCGAGGGCGGGCCGTCGCCGGTCGCGGTCCTGGACAAGCACGCTGCGGTCAGTGGCGTCGCCATCGTCACCGACGGCCTCGGTGGGTCCTTCTCGCCGTCGGCGCTGGTGGCCGAATGGGCGACCGGGGTGATCCTCCGCGTTGCGCTCACCCGCGAAGGTTCGATCTGGACCGGCACCGTCGAGCCGTTCCTGGCCGGTCTGACCCAGCCGGTGCCGGTCATCTCGGCCCCAGACGGCGCGGTCCTCGTCGGGGACTGGGGAACGGGCACGATCTACCGGATCGCGGCGACCTGAACGCTCGTCGGTCATCGTCAGCGACGACAATGCCGCCGTGAGCCTT
>DASYSM010000062.1:0-28017 GCA_036003325.1 Candidatus Limnocylindrales bacterium | reverse complement strand
CGGCACGGGCGCGGTCGTGCAGGCGGGCGAGACGGTCGAGGTCGAGCGGGACGACCTGGTCGTGCGCCGGATCAAGGGCCGGCTGGGCGTCATCGCGCCACCCGAGCGCGGTAGGATGACCGCCGCGCAGCCCATCGCCGTCCTGCGCGGCTCGGGCCCGGACCGGACGACCGTCGAGCGGCTCCTCGAGCGCTGCACCCAAGCGGAGGACTGACGTGACCCTGGCCGGTCAGGCACCGGGCCCCGCGACGATCGTGTTCGGCACGGACGGCTGGCGCGCCCGGATCGCCGACGAGTTCACCTACGACAACGTCCGGCGCTGCGCGGACGGCGTGGCCGCCTACGTGGTCGGCCGAGGCGAGACCGCGAAGGGCGTGGTCATCGCCTACGACCGGCGCTTCTCGTCGGAGCACTTCGCCCTGGCCGCGGCCGAGGTGCTGCTGGCGCACGACATCCCGGTCGCCTATGCGGTCCACGCGGTCCCGACCCAGATGAGCTCGTTCGAGGTGATCGAGCGCGGCGCAGCGGCCGGCATCGTCATCACCGCCAGCCACAATCCGTGGGTCGACAACGGCTTCAAGGTCAAGGCCCCGACCGGTGCCGCGGCGGGCGCGGACCTGCTCGGCGTGATCGAGGCGCGGCTCGCGCAGAATGGCGGGCTCGGCATCGACCGGCGCGGGTTCGCCGACGCCGAGGCGGCCGGGCTGGTCGAGCGGTTCGACCCGTACGCCGGCTACGAGCGGTTCGTCCGCACGACCATCGATCTCGACGCCCTCAAGGCCGCCGACCTGTCGGTCCTCATCGACCCGATGTGGGGAGCCGGCAGCGGCTGGCTGTCGCGGCTGCTGGGCGGCGGTCGCGTCCGGGTCCACGAGATCCACCAGGAACGCAACCCGTACTTCGGGGGCGTCAATCCCGAGCCCATCCGACCGAACATCGACGAGGCGCTCGGCATCCTCGCCGGCGGCGGCTACGACCTCGGGCTGTTCCTCGACGGCGACGCGGATCGCGCCGGCGCGGCCGACGAGCGGGGCACGTTCGTCCACCAGCTCCAGGTGACGGGCCTGCTGATGTACTACCTCGCCGAGCACCGCGGCCTCCGCGAGCCGGTGGTCGTGAGCGTCAATAACACGTCCATGGCGGCGCGGCTCGGCGAACACTACGGGATCGCCACCCACGAGACCCCGGTCGGCTTCAAGTTCATCGGGCCGACGATGATCGAGACCGGCGCGATGCTCGGCGCCGAGGAATCTGGCGGGTTCGGGTTCGGCATGCACCTGCCCGAGCGCGACGGCGTGTACGCGGACCTGATGCTGCTCGACCTGTTCCTGCGCGAGAAGGCGGCCGGGCGCTGGCCCGCATCGCGCGCGATCGCGCGGTTCCACGAGCTGGCCGGGCCGTCGTTCTACCTGCGCATCGACGTCCATGTCGAGCGGGCTGCGTACCCGGAGACGAAGCGACGACTGCTGGTCGACATCGCGGCCGACACGCCGGCCGAGCTGGCGGGCGAGCCGGTCGTCCGGACCATGCAGCTCGACACCGGTGACGGCTTCAAGTTCTTCCTCGCCGATGGGTCGTGGCTGCTCGTCCGGGCGTCCGGGACCGAGCCGCTCGTCCGGGTCTACACGGAGGCGACCTCGTCCGGCCTGCGTGATGCCCTGCTGGTCGCCGGCGAGCGCCTGGTGCGCGGCTCGTGAGCGACGACGAGGCGACCGCGGCGGGCGACGGGGCGGAGGCCGCCCGGCGGGTCGACAAGCCGTGGGGCCATGAGCTCATCTGGGCCGTCACCGACCGCTATGTCGGCAAGGTCCTGGTCATCGAGGCCGGCCGCCGGCTGTCGCTCCAGCGCCACCTGGTCAAGGACGAATCGATCCTGGTGACGACCGGCCGACTTCGCCTGTACCTCGAGGACGATGCCGGCACGGTCCAGGTCGAGGAGCTGGTCGCGGGCGACCACCGGCACGTCCCGACCGGTCGGATCCACCGCTACGAGGCCATCGAGCGGACCGAGCTGATGGAGGTGTCCACCCCGGAGCTCGATGATGTCGTCCGGCTCGAAGACGACTTCGGGCGCGAAGGTACCAGTGCCCCGTGACCCGGATGGGATGATTTCGGGGCTGGTCCGCCGGCCCGACGGGTGTACCCTTTGGCCAGACGCGACCGCCATCACCGGTCGAGGTGCATGACCGGACGGCGGCCCCGTGAGCGCCCTCGGGCGACGGAGGTAGCACCGCGATGCACAGCTCCCTGATCGGCAAGGTCGAGAAGGCGAATCGCTACGCGCGCGAGCTCGATCGCATCACGATCGAACGGCTTTCGCTCACGTTCCGTGGCGACAACGACACCCATCACATCGGGCTCGACGCCGGTCAGTGGCGATGCACCTGCCACTATTTCGAGAGTTGGGGTTCGTGCGTCCACCTTCTCACCCTCCAGAAGGTGTTCGGCGTGATGCTGCCCGAGGACGCCCAGGTTTCCATCTTCGCCGCGGCGGAACCGGTCACCGCCTGACCCGAGGCGCCGCGGGTCAGCGACCTAGCGGCGCCAGGCGACGACCGCGCCCCTGGCGGCGCCGACCGCCGGTTTCGAGACGCGCTTCCAGGCCGACCTGCCGTCGTACACGTCGAGCGTCACGCTGCCGTCCTTCGCCTGCCAGGCGACGACGAGCCGCTGACCGTTCGCGTCGAGGGCGAACGCGATCGAGCTGGTCGAACCCGTCGGCGGCGAGATCGAGGCGATCGACGAGCCGTCGCCGCCGAGCCAGGCGTCGGTCTCGCGGATGACGACGGGATCGCCCGGGGCGTCCATGGTCGCCACGCGACGTCCGTCCGCCGAGGCCGCGAGCAGGCGGGCCCCAACCGGCCCGTCGGACAGGTCGCCGGTCTCCGTGTCGACGATGGTCGCACCCGGCGACGACGCGTCACCGGTGACGACGACCAGCCGGTCCGGTCCGATCCAGACCGGCGGCGCGGCGACCACGGAACGATCGACCGGGATCGCGAACGCGCTTCGCGCGGACGGGTCGACGAGCACGACCGAGATGCCATCACCCGACAGGAGGTCGCCGAGCAGGGTCGCGAACCGCCCACCTTCGGGATCCCAGGCGACGTAGTCCTGGTGGCCCGTCACAGGGTCGCCGCTCGCGTCCTTGGCCTTGACCGTGCGCCAGGCGAGCGACTTGCCGAGATGGATCGGGTCGCTGGTGGCGGTCGTCCCGTTGGCCAGCGCGGCCGCGAGGACGTCGGCGCGACCCGTCGCGACCCATGTCGTGTCGCCGTTCGGCAGCTTGATCGGGACCGGCTTCGCCGACGTTGCGCTCCAGCCCAGGAGCGAGGTCGAATCGGCGGTCGCGACGAGGGCCACCAGGCCATCGGGGGCGACGGTGGCGGAGGCGCTCGGGCCGGTGCTCGAGCAGGCCGCCGCGATCGCGACCAGGCCCGCGAGCGCGAGCGCTGGACGGAGGGCGCCGCGCGCGCGAGCCGCGAGGAGGCCGGTCCGGATCGTGGTTGGCATCGCCGAGCGAAGTGTGCCATGCCCACGGCACTGGTCATCGCACCGTGACATCCCAGTAATAGCTCGCCGAACCGAGCTCGCCGGCGAAGCCGACCGTCAGCTGCACCGACCAGTGACCCGTGGCCGGCGCCGCGAAGGCGATCGGGGCGGCGCCCTCGCCGAGCTCGACCGCACCCGCCCCGTCCGACGTCCCGGCGGCGACCCGCCGGGCGGACCAGGAGGCGACCTCGGCATCCGGATCGAGCCTCGCGGTCAGGAGCTCGCCGGCACCGACGGTGATCGGCGCGCCGGGCAGCCACGGGCTGTCCGAGCCGTTCCCGCTCCAGGTGTACGAGCCGAGCTGCCCCGCGACCGGGTCGCCGCCGTCGACGGCCAGCGTCGCCGCCGGTGGCCCGACGGCGACCGAGGGACTCGCCGTCTCGGGCACCACCGTCGCGACGGGCGACCCCGGCACAGAGGCGGAGGCGGCCGCCGCAGGCGAGGATGACGTTCCCGGCCCGGGACTCCCGGAGCCGGCCAGGCCGGTCGATGTGCACGCGACGACGAGCAGCGCGATCGGCGCGATCGGCGCGAAGACTCGTCCGGGTCGGATGGCGGGCATGCGGGCCATGGGATCTCCTTCACGTCGTGTCACAGGCATGGCGAATCGAACCGCGTCGCGGATCCGGTGCAGGTGCTGACGTAGACGTGGACTGTCGGGCTGGTGTCGCCGTCGAGCCCCTCGGTGGTCTGGGTCGCGAAGATGGCGCGAAACTCGGTGTCGGCCGTCAGTCGCTGCGGGAGCGTGTACGTGCCCGCGGTCGTGGACGCCACCGTCATCGACCCGACCGTCGTCCACGTCGCCGCGCCGGGGGCTCGCCGCTGGAGGGTCACCGAGCGGCCCGACACGGGGTTGCCACCGAGCATCCCATAGGAGTCGGCGTCGACGACCTTGAGCGTGGCCGTGAGCGTGCTCGTGCCACCGACCAGGATCCCGCTCGGCGACGCAGTCAGGGTCAGGACCGTCGCCAGGGAGAGGCAGGTGGAGTACTTGGCCACCGACGCTGTCAGGTCGTACATCACCTCGAGCGTGGCGACGTCGCAGCGTCCGAACGCATGACGGTTCCAGCCGGTCGACGGCTTGGTCCGGGAGAACGTCTGGACGACCGCATCGTCGTAGTCGGAATCGTTCGAGTAGTTGACGTGGTGGTCCAGCCCTTCGACGTGGCCGAGCTCATCGAGCGTGATGGTCTCGGCGTCGTAGCAGCCGTTCGGGGGCGTGCTGTACGCCTGGCACCACTTGAGGGTGCCCCAATCGAAGACGTGACCCTGCTCGCGGAGCCACATCGTGAAGCCGGTCGGGACGGTCCGCGTGAAGCAGGCAAGGCCGTTGACCCCGCAGGTCGCGCCGGCGCCGTACCCGATCGGGTTCGGACCGGCGGAGTCATAGGCGTACGTGGCAGCCCGCGATGCCCGCGAGCCGTTGGCGTCGGCGACGGCCCTGGTGATCGCCGTCTTGATCACGGAGGTCGGCTCCGACCCCGCGCGCCAGCGGAAGCGCAGCACCTGGTCCTGGTTGAACGGGCCGCCCGACAGCTTCGGGTCCGGTCCGTGCGCCGCCGCGCCGCCGGCCGTCAGGACCAGCAGGGTCAGCGCCGTGATGACTGCGAGCGCCCGCCGGGGCCGCGCTCGAGGGATCGGTCGTGTCGGGCTCATCGTGCTGCCTCTGCCAGCGGGACGGTCGCGCCGTCGGGGAGATGGCGGAGTCGTGACCCGGCGGTCGATCCGTCGGCCGGCATCCTGCCGTAGGGCGCCAGCAGGACCCAGCCGGGCGGCAGCTCGGTCGCGGAGCCGGCGACGGCGGCCCCGGCCTGAAGGGCGAGGTCGTCGGGGATCCGACCGAGATCGTCGGCACCCCCGCCGTCGAGCGTGACGGACCGCAGCGCGCGCGCGTCCCCGAACCCGGTCTCGGCGACGAGGCGTGCGCCGTCGTCGGTGGCGACGACGACCGCGGGCCCGGCTTCGGGGACCAGCATCGTCCGTGCGCCGGTCCCGAGGTCGGTGGAGACGATGGGGCAGGGGAGTCCCCGGCACGCGGCGTACGTCACGAGTCGGTCGCCGTCGAGGCCGATGAGGCCGCCGAGATCGGGCGCATCCAGCGTCCCGGTCGGCCCGCCCGACGGGTCGACGACGCGTGTCCGACAGGCGACGTCGCCGCACGACTGGACGGCCAGCCTGTCGCCCCTGAGATCCCAGCTGAGCTCGGTCGACCACGTCCGCCCGAAGCGGCCGTCGGCCGGCGGTGCGCCGAGGACCTGCCGGGCCGGCAGACCGCCGCCGATCGGCTGCAACCAGATGCCGAGGTCGGCGCGGGTCCGCCGGTCGACCCGCATCTCGTAGATCGCCGACCCGCCACGATCGAGCGTCGCGCGGCGGATGACGTCCTGCTCGGTCGCGATCGGCCAGGTGCAGCCGGCGGAGACGTCGAGCAGCCGGACGGTGGAGCTGGTGCCGTCATCGGCGCCGACGAGCACCACCCGACCGAACGGCCCGGCCGCGAACGACTCGGCCGGAAGGTCGAGCGTCCGGGCGCTCGCGACACCATCGAGCCCGAGCGCCAGCCGCTGGCCCGCGAGCGCGCCGTCGCGATCGATGACCGGATCGAGCCTGAACCAGGGCGTCGCCGAACCGTCCGCCAACGAGATGGTCGCCGGACCACCGGACATCG
The DNA here is from genome assembly GCA_036003325.1 of Candidatus Limnocylindrales bacterium. Classification (GTDB taxonomy): domain Bacteria; phylum Chloroflexota; class Limnocylindria; order Limnocylindrales; family CSP1-4; genus SPCO01. The sequence continues at coordinate 21,797 of DASYSM010000062.1, read as the reverse complement.
CGATCGCGCCCGTGGGCGGATCCGCGCAGGCGGACGCAGCCGACGAGGGCGGTGTGACCCCTGTCCCGGCACCGGCCGTCGCCGCGCCGACCAGGCCGAGCGCGGCCAGGGCGATGAGCCCGGGCCCGAACCACCGTAGCCATCGTGTCTCCCCCATCAGGTTGACCTCCTCCGGCGGATGGACTGATGGCGGGAGGAGGGCGAGGCAGCGATCCTCGCAGACGCCCCTTATCGGCGGCTTATCGGGGGATGGCCCCGGAACGGGTCGCCGCAGGTGCGGCACGGCGGTCGAGACCGCCGTGCGCCGGAGATGCGCTGTGCTACGGTTCGCATGACACCTTGTCACGCCGCGTCGTCGCGAAGTCGGTGAGATCCCGACACAGTCCCGCTACGGTGAACGCCCATCACGGGCGCAAGTCCGGTCGCCGACGACACGGTGCATGCTCGAACCTTCGAGAGAGAGGTAGGCAGACCGTGCGTTCTTTCGGGTAGACCCCTCCTTCGACCCCGTTCGAAGCGAGGGGTTCGCGATTCGTCGCGCCCCCTCCGAGCCCATCCCGCTCCGGAGGTTCCCGTCCGTGTCCTCGCCGTCCCCGTCCGCCCGTTCCGCCGGCGCGCGTGCTCGCGCTCGCTCTCGCGTCGCCGCGTCGCTGGCAGCGGTCGCCCTCGTCCTCAGCGCCTGCAGCATCACCAGCTCGAGCGGCGGGCCTGCCAGCCCGTCGGTGTCGTTGGCCACGGTCGCCCCGGTCACGACGCCCGCCCCGACGCCGACGCCCGTCGCGGCCTTTCCGGTCACGCTGACCGATGACGAGGGCACGGCGGTCACCCTCGCCGCTGAACCCCAGAAGATCGTGTCGTTGACGCCGGCCGTGACCGAGACGCTGTTCGCGGTCGGCGCCGGGGATCGCGTCGTGGCCAGCGACGACGCCAGCGACTACCCGGCGGCGGCCAAGACCCTGCCCCATGTGGTCGATTTCGGGACGGTCGACGTCGAGAAGATCGTCAGCCTCGACCCCGACCTCGTCATCGCCGGCGGCGCCGGGTTCACCGCGGCCGATGCCATCACCAGGCTTCGCTCGCTGAAGATCCCCGTGCTCGTCGTGTCGAGCACGACCCTCGACGACATCTACACCGACCTCGGTCTGGTCGGCGCGGCCGCCGGCGAAGGCGCGGCGGCGACCACGCTGGTCGACACGCTGCGCTCTGACATGACGGCCATCGGGACGGCGGCCCAGGCCGCGTCCCAGCAGGCGGGCACGAAGCCGCGCGTCTTCTACGACGTCGGATACATCGACACGACCGGCCAGATCTACGGGCCGGCCAAGGGCTCGTTCCTCGACGAGATGCTCGAGATGCTCGGCGTCGACGTCATCACCGGCGACCCGGTGACATACGAGGTGCCGCTCGAGACGCTCATCGAACGCGACCCGCAGGTCATCATCCTGGGCACCAACGCGTTCTACACACCGACCCCGGCGACCGTCGCCAAGCGGACCGGCTGGTCGACCTTGAGCGCGGTGAAGACCGGCGACATCCGGTCGGTGGCCGACACCGAGATCACCCGGCCGGGTCCGCGCCTGGCGACCGGGATGCGCAACCTCGCGCTGACGATGTACCCGAACCTCGTCCTGCCATCAGTGGCCCCGTCGGACGCGCCGACGGCGTCGCCGTAGCACGCCGTCGATGGCGACCCGCACGGTCCCCGCGGAGATCCGGTCGGTCGGCCTGGCCGGCCGTATCCGCGGCCGCCCCGTGGTCATCGGCGTCATCGGCCTCGTCGCCCTGGCCGTCGCGCTGGTGGCTGCCGTGACGATCGGCTCGACCCAGATCGGCCCGACGGACACCATCGGGGTCATCCTCAGGCGTGCCCTCGGGCTCGACCTCGGCGGCCACTGGACGGCTGCCACCGAGACCATCGTCTGGGAGCTGCGGCTGCCGCGCGCGCTCACGGCCGCGGTGGTCGGGGCCGGCCTGGCGGTCGCGGGGGCCACCTTCCAGGGCATCGTCCGCAACCCCCTCGCGGACCCGTACGTGCTCGGCACGTCGTCCGGCGCGGCGCTCGGGGCGGCCCTGGCGATCCTGCTGCCGATCGGGCTGACCGTGTTCACGTTCGGCCTCGTCAACCTCTGGGCGTTCGTCGGTGCGCTGGCCGCCGCGCTGCTGGTGTTCCGGCTCGGTGGCTCGGGTGGGGCAGGGGGCATGACCCGGCTGCTGCTGACGGGCTACGCGGTCGGCTCGATCCTGGCCGCGCTCCTGACCATGGCGATGTATGTCTCGGGGACGAACCTGCGGGCGATCTTCTCGTTCCTGCTCGGCGGTCTGGCGGGCGCGTCGTGGGAGCGGCTTGCCCTGGCGGCGCCGCTGATCCTGGGGGCGTGCCTGCTCATCGGGCTTCGGGCGCGCTCGCTCGACGGCCTGCTGCTCGGCGACGCCGCGGCGAGCCATCTCGGCGTGGACGTCGGACGCGAGCGGGGGATCCTGCTCGTGCTTGCGACCATGGCGACCGCCGCAGCCGTCGCGATCACCGGGCTGATCGGCTTCGTCGGCCTGGTCGTCCCGCACGTCGTCCGGCTGCTGGTCGGGGCGTCGGCGCGCCGGGTCGTGCCGATCTCGGCCATCGTCGGGGCGGTCCTGCTGGTGCTCGCCGACCTCGTGGCCCGACTGCTCGGCGACGTCCCGGTGGGCGTGGTCATGGCCATCCTCGGGGCCCCGTTCTTCCTGGTGCTGCTGCGCCAGACCCGCACGGGGTACGAGCTGTGAGCGCGATCCTCGCCGCCGAGGCGGTCACCGTCGCGTTCGGGGGGCGGACCATCGTCAGCGAGGCCAGCCTGTCGCTCCGGGCCGGCGAACGGGTCGCCCTGGTCGGGCCGAACGGCGCGGGCAAGTCGACCCTGCTGCGTGTCCTGACCGGGGTCCTCGAGCCACGCGACGGAAGCGTGTCGCTTGACGGTCAGCCGATCCGCACGCTCGACCGGAAGCGGATCGCCCGGTCCATCGCGGTCGTGCCCGAGCTCGCCCAGCTGCCGTTCGCGATGACGGTCCGCGAGGTCGTCGGGCTCGGGCGTCTGCCGCACGATCCGCCACTCAGTGGCCCGCGACAGGTGGACGAGGACGCCGTCGACGCAGCGATCGAGCGGGTCGGCGTCTCCCACCTGGCCGACCGCGACGCACGACGCCTGTCGATGGGGGAGCGCCAGCTCGTGTTCGTCGCGATCGCGCTGGCGCAGGCGGCACCGATCCTCGTGCTCGACGAGCCGACGGCCCACCTCGACATCCGCCACCAGGTCGACGTCATGCAGCTGCTGGTCGACCTCAATGAGCGCGACGGAGCCACGATCGTGGCGGTCCTCCATGACCTCGCCCTGGCGGCCAACTTCTTCCCGCGCGTCGCCCTGATGCGGGCCGGCCGGATCGTCGCCGACGGGCCACCCGCGGATACCCTCGACGCCGGCCACATCCGCGGCGTGTTCGGGGTCGATCCCGCGCTCGTCCGACTGCCCCTCGGAGTCGGCTGACATGAACGTCCGCCGTCTCCCGCCCCGACCCGGCGCGGGTGCTCCGGCCACGGTCCGCGTCGGCGGGACGATCCAGGCCGCCTTCGCGTTGCTGACCAGGCTGCCCGTCCGCCCGGGCGACGAGATGGCCAGCGGCGCGGCCGCGTTCCCGATCGTCGGGCTGCTGGTCGGGGCCGTCGGTGCCGTCCCGGTCCTGCTCGGCGGCAGCCTCGAGCCGGTCGTCGCGAGCGTGCTGGCGATCGCCGCGATGACCGTGCTGACCGGTGCCCTCCATCTCGACGGCCTGGCCGACACGGCCGACGCGCTGCTCGCTCCGGACCCGACGACCGCCGAGCGGGCCCGCAAGGATCCGTCGATCGGGCCCGGCGGCGCCGTGGCGCTCATCCTGGTGCTCGGTCTCGAGATCGCCGCCCTCGCGAGCCTGGTGACGACCGGTGGCCGGCCGATCGCGGCCGCGGTCCTGGTCGTGGCCGCGGTCGTCGGCCGGACGCTACCCGTCGTCGTGGTCGTGCTGGCCGGCGACCGCGCGGAGGGCGGCGGGTTCGGTGGCTGGTTCGCGGCCCGCGTCGGGACATGGGACGTGGTCGTCGCGGTCGTGCTCGCGATGCTGGTGATCGCGGTCCTCGCCGCGGTCACCTCGTCGCCCGCGGTCGTGGCCGGCGGGCTGATCGGCGCGGGGGCCGCGCTGGTCATCGCCGGTGCCGTCGTCAGCGGCCGCCGACAGCTCGATGGCGATGGGCTGGGCGCGATCATCGAGCTGACCGTGGCCGCCGTCATCGCGGCTTCTGCGTTCGCCGCCGCGGGCCTCGCCGCATGAGCGGGCGGCACCATGGCTGAGCCCCTGATCCTCGCGCTCGGCGGTACCCGCAGCGGCAAGAGCCGGTTCGGCCTGGCGGCGACCGCGCGGCTGGCCGGGGACGGCGGACGGGCCTGGTTCCTCGCGACGGCCTGGCCGGGCGACCCTGAGCTCGACGACCGGATCGCCCGCCATCGGGCCGCCCGTCCGGCGGCCTGGCCGACCATCGAGGTGGGCGCGGACCTGGTCGGTGGACTCGCGCAGACCGCGTCCGACGAGCCGGTGCTGATCGATGGCTTCACGCTCTGGCTGAGCACCCTGCTCGGGGATGACCCCCCGGCGATCGACCCGATCCTCGACGGACCCGTCGCCGCCGCGCTCGGGGCCATCGCCGACCGACCTGGACCGGTCGTCGTGGTCAGCGACGAGATCGGCTCGGGCATCGTGCCGATGCATGCGGGTGCGCGCGCCTACCGCGACCTCGTCGGGATCGCACATCAACGGCTGGCCGAGCTGGCCGACGAGGTCTACCTGCTGGTGGCCGGGCTGCCGGTCACGCTCAAGGGCAGCGATCGATGACCGGGCGGCCGGCAGTCGGCGGCACCGCCGCGGAGACGACCCTGCTCGCCGATCTGGCGACGATCCGACCGCTCGACGCGGATGCGATGGCGGCCTGCGCCGCGCATCTCGACCGACTGACGAAACCGCCGGGGAGCCTCGGGCGACTGGAGATCCTCGCCATCCAGCTGGCCGGGATCTCGGGCCGCCCGGACGCCGCGGTCGCTGCCCGCGCGATCGTCGTGGCCGCCGCGGACCACGGGGTCGCCCGCCGCGGCGTGTCGGCCTACCCGGCCGAGGTGACGGCCCAGATGGTCGCCAACTTCGTCGCCGGTGGCGCGGCGATCAACGTCCTCGCAGCGTCGGTCGGCGCCCGGGTGGTCGTCGTCGACGCGGGTGTGGCCGGACCGATCCCGGACGTCCCGCCCGATCCGCAGCGCGGCGGCCGGCTCATCAGCGATCGCGTGCGCCCAGGCACGGCCGACATGACCGAGGGCCCGGCCATGACGCGTGACGAGGCAATCAGGGCGATCGCCACGGGCCGGCGGGTGGTCGCCGAGCTGCGCTCCGATGCGACGGGCCTCGACCTGCTCGGGATCGGCGAGATGGGCATCGGCAACACCACCGCCGCGAGCGCCCTGGCGGCCGTCTTCACCGGCGCACCCGTCGATGCGGTCACCGGCCGCGGGACCGGCGTCGACGATGCCGGGCGCGCGCGCAAGGTTTCCGCCATCGAGACCGCCCTCGCCCGGAACGCCCCCGACCCGGCCGATCCGATCGGCGTGCTCGCCGCGGTCGGCGGGCTCGAGATCGCGGTGCTCGTCGGGGTCGTCGTCGAGGCGGCGCTGGCCGGGATCCCGATCGTGCTCGACGGGTTCATCAGCACGACCGCGGCGCTCGTCGCGGTCACTCTCGAGCCGCGCCTCGGTCCGCGCCTCATCGCCGGCCACCGCTCGACCGAGCCCGGCCACCGGATCGTCCTCGACCACCTCGGCCTGACGCCGATCCTCGAGCTCGACCTGCGCCTCGGCGAGGCCTCGGGCGCGGCTCTGGCGATGGGCGTCATCGTGGCCGCGGCGGCGATCCGCGACGAGATGGCGACGTTCGATTCGGCCGGGGTCGACGGGCCGGCATGACGACCATCGTCCTCGTCCGGCACGCCTCGACGGACCTGTCGGGGAAGCGCTACAGCGGCCGCGGCGATCCGCCGCTGTCGGCGGACGGCCGGCGCGAGGCCGAGGTCCTCGCCCGGCAGCTCGAGACGCGGTTGCCGGCCGGCGTCCGGATCGTCACCAGCCCGAGCCGGCGCGCCCACGACACGGCCACCATCCTGGCCACCCGCCTGGCCCCGGCGGTCATCGACGTCGACGAACGCTGGCTGGAGACGGACGTCGGCGAGGTCGAGGGCCTGACCTTCGACGAGGTGGCCGCCCGATACCCGGAGCTCGCGGACCGGCTGGTGGCAGGTGACGCCGAGATCGACTGGCCGGGCGGCGAGACCGGGTCGGCACTCGCCGAGCGGGTCGCCGGCGCGTGGGCCGCCCTGCTCACCGACGCTGTCCCGACGATCGTCGTCTCCCACGCCGGGACCCTGCGCATCGCGCGAGCGCTCGCGACAGGCCTGCCGGCGATGGACGTGCCGTTCCCGGGCACGGCCGAGGCCGTCTTCCTCGAGGTCGACGGCGGCGGTCCGCCCGCCCGCCCGAGCGAGATCAGCCGGCGCTGAACGCGGCCTCGACGAGACGCGCGATGGCGTCGACCGTCGCCGGCCCGTCGCCCTTGTCGAGGTTGACCGCCGTCGCCCCGAAGCCGGCGACGGGGATCAGCGATGCCAGGCTCCCGACCACCGCCAGAGCCGTCTCGAGCGCCAGCCCGTCGGGCTCTGGCATCGTCAACGCCCAGCCCGCGGCCGCGTCGAGGCAGTCCAGGTCGAACGCGATGTAGAGCCCATCGACGCGCCTCGCGACCGCGCCCGCCCAGCCGGCGACGGCGGCCCGCCCCGCGTCGGTCCCCAGCATCCCGGCGCCGAAATGCGCGATGCGCGACGCGGCCAGCATCCGCGATTCGGTCTGGTCGAGGACCTGCCCACCGAACAGGGCGGCGTCCTGCTCCATGACCGTCGGTCCGTCGACCGCCGCGACCAGATCGGCGTCACCGCGCCCGCACAGCATCGCGAAGGGCATCCCGAACACGTGACCCGTCGGCGTCGTGTCGGGCGTGTTGAAGTCCCCATGCGCATCGAACCAGGCGATCGCCAGCCGGGCGGTCGGTCGGGCGGCCCTGAGGCCCGCCATCGCACCGGCGTTCGCCGTGCAGTCGCCGCCGAGGATCAGGAGCCGGGCGTCATCGGCTGCCGCCCCGGTCGCGCCGAGCGCCGCCGCGACGAGGTCGCGTTCGCGCGGCAGGAACTCGCAGATCCTGGCGCGGTTCTTCGCCCGCCTGTCGTCGTCGACCGCGAAGCCGGGCTCGATCGACAGGTCCCCGGCGTCGCGCAGCTCGGCGCCGGCCAGCCCCGCTTGCTCGCGCAGCCGATCGAGCAGGCCCTGGCCACGCAGCCGGGCCGGCGTCCGTTCCATCCCCGGCTCCGAGCCGCCGAGCGCGGTGGGGACTCCGACGATCGCGATGGGTCGATGCATCGGAGGCATGGTGTCGCATCATGGGGCGATGCGCATCGACGAGTTCGCCCTGGAGCGCTACTTCGCCCGCTGGGAGTTCGCCGTCGACCACCTGCTCTGTGCGTCGGACGTCGAGGGCTATCCGATGGCCGACCTCCTTGCGCTGGCCGACGACGAGTGCCGCGGTCTGTGGGACGGGCTCCGGCTCGGCTACACCGAATCGACCGGCCACCCGCTCCTGCGGGCCGAGATCGCGTCCCATTACGACTCGATCGGACCCGACGACGTGCTGACCTTCGCCGGCGCCGAGGAAGCCGTCTTCTGCCTGATGAACGTCCTGCTCGGGCCGGGCGATCACGCGGTCGTGACCTGGCCGGGCTACCAGAGCCTGTACGAGGTCGGTCGGGCGGCGGGCGCGGAGGTGACGCTCCACGAGCTGCGCGAACCGGCCGGCTGGGCGCTCGACCTCGACCTCCTGCGCAGGCAGGTCGGGCCGGCGACCCGGCTGATCGTGGTCAACGCCCCGCACAACCCGACCGGGATGCTGCCGGACCGCGCGACATTCGATGGCCTGGTGGCGATCGCCGCCGAGTCCGGGGCGCTGCTGCTGGTCGATGAGGTCTACCGCGGCCTCGAGCTCGAGGAGGCGGACCGCCTGCCGGCCGGCGCCGACGCCCTGCCGAGGGGTATCTCGCTCGGCGTGATGTCCAAGGCGTATGCCCTGGCGGGTCTCCGGATCGGCTGGCTGGCGACCCGCGATCGAGACCTGCTGCGGCGGCTGGCCGCGTTCAAGGACTACACCACGATCTGCTCGTCGGCCCCTTCGGAGATCCTGGCGATCATCGCCCTGCGTGCCCGCGACCGGGTGCTGGCGCGCTCGCGCGGGATCATCGCCGCGAACCTCGAGCGGGTCGACGCGTTCTTCGAGGATTGGGCCGACCGGTTCAGCTGGGTCCGCCCGCAGGCCGGCTCGATCGGCTTCCCGCGGCTGACCGTGCCCGGCATCTGGATCGACGACTGGGCGGCCGGGCTGGTCGAGAAGACCGGTGTCCTGCTCCTGCCGGGGTCGCAGTTCTCGTTCCCGGGCAACCACTTCCGGCTGGGCTTCGGGCGGACCGACCTGCCCGAGGCGCTCGACCGGCTCGAGGCGTACGCGGAGAAGACGCTGCGCTGAGCGTCGGCCGTCACCAGCTGACGGTCACGTGGATGGCGCCGCTCGATAACGGGGCCAGGCGACGGAACGCGTCGCTGTACAGGTCGATCAGATGTCCGTTGCCGCAGGCGCACCAGTCGATGAGCTTGACCGTGATGCATGACCCGCCACCGCAGACGCGGACGACCCGGCCGCGCCACGCCCCGATGCGCAGCCCCGGTCCGGCCGCCGCGTACATGCCGCCCGGATAGCCCGAGGCGCATGGGCTGCTGCCCGTCTTGCAGTACCAGGTCGCCGGACCGGAGCGGCTGTGGCCGGTCGAGCTGGCCCGGAACTGCTGGACCCTGGCCAGCACCCGGGCGATCGCGGTCGCGCGCGGGGTCGGGCGGGTCGTCCGGGGCGCCGTGGCGCGCGTGAAGTCGGCGATCGGGTCGCCAGGAGGCGGACGCAGCGCCGCGTCCGCGGCGCTCGCCAACGACGGTGCCGCGCTCGGGGCAGGCGCCAGCACGATCGGATGGAAGTCGGCGGATGTGAGGACCCTGGGCGGACTTGGCGGTCGAGCGGTCGCGACATTCGCGGCAAAGAAGGTCGCGTTCAGGCAGAAGAGGGCCAGTGCGACCGCTCGCCGACGCGTCAGCTAGGGGCGCCCACGACGATCAGGACGTCGGGACGCCGGCGCGCGGTGTTGGGCATCAGACGCACGATGGTCGCCGCGGCGGGGTCACAGGTGGGCGGTACGGAGGGGTCCGGTACCTTGCAGGGGGGTGACAGGGCCATGACAGCCCTCGTGCGACTAGCTGCGCTTGCGGTCCAGGTCCAGGAATGGCAGCCCGACGACCGTCGCTCCGACCCGGCCACGACGGCCCTCGACCGTCCACTCGACCGAGAGGGGCGTCCCGAGCGCTTCGTACTGGGCCGGCACCGACGCGAGGGCGATGGCCTGCTTGAGGATCGGGCTCCAGCCGTGGCTGGTCGCCCGACCGACCTGCCGGCCCGCGGCGAAGACCGGCACCGGCGACCGGTCCACGCTCGGGCTGATGGCCGGCGGCAACCCCTGCGCGTCGTACAGCCCCTCGATGTCATACCAGTCGAGCTGCAGCCCGACCAGCCGGCGGGCCGGACCGCCGGCACGCGCCTCGCGCTCGAGGGCCAGCCGCCCGACGAAGTCGCCCTTGTCGAAGCTGACGAGGCGTCCGAGCCCGATCTCGGCGGGTGAGTAGTTCTGTTCCGGGTTCATCGCGTGCCGGGCCGAGGTGTAGTCGACCTCGAGCAGGATGAGCCCGGCCTCGAGACGCACGACGTCGAGGGCGAGCATGCCGGCGGGGCGGATCGCGTACGCGTCGCCGGCCGCGATCAGCGCGTCCCACACCTTGACCGCCGACGCCGCGGGGATCCACAGCTCGTAGCCGAGATCGCCGGTATAGCCGGTCCGCGAGACGTCGACCGCGACCTTGCCGATCTTCGAGGGGCGCCGCCGGAAGTAGCGCAGGTCCGCGAAGGACTCGCCGGTCGCGTCCTCGAGGATCGCGCGGGACAGGGGTCCCTGGAGGGCGAGGGCGGCGGTCGCCTCGGTCTCCTCGTCGATCGTGACGTCGAGCCCGGCGCTGTTCTGGCGCAGCCAGCGGAGCTGCGGGTCCGCCGCGGTCCAGCGGAACCGCTGCTCATCGAGCCGGTGGACCGTGCCGTCGTCGACGACCTTGCCGTGCTCGTCGCACCAGGGCGTGTAGATGACGCCGCCGACCGCCAGCTTCGTCGCGTCGCGGGTGACGACCCGGTCGACGAGGCGGAGGGCGTCGGGCCCCGACACCTGGTACTTGTACAGCGGCGACACGTCGATGAGCGCCGCCGCCTCGCGGATCGCGTTGTACTCGATATCGTGCGCGTCGGCGTAGACGCTCGACGCGTAGTAGCCCGACCACTCGCGCCACTGCATCTTGCGGTTGAGCGGCGAGGTGCGTGGATGGAACGGCGTCCCGACGCTCACGTGCCGGCTGGCCTCCGTGCGGATGAGGGCGCCAGTATGCCGGGTCGGGCCGGGCGGCCGCGCCGGGAGCCGGCCACGACGGCCGGCCGCGCCGGGAGCCGGCCACGCCGGGAGGTCAGGGCACCGGGCGCTATACTCGCCCGGCTCGTGGCGCCAACGGCCGGATGCAGCCCGCTCGCCATCGGGCCGGCGCCGACCCCAACCCCACCGCCCGGTCCGGAGCCCGGCCGTGCGAGACCCCGGAGACCGTGCCTTGATCTCGTCGATCGGCGCCCTGCTGCGGATCAGCCTTCGCCGCTCGCGGGCCGACTGGCCGATCGTCGTCTCCGCCGGGCTGATCTGCCTCGTGGCCTCGACGCTCCTGGCGGCCGGGGTCATCTACGGCGGAGCGGTGTCGGCCGCCGGTCTTCGCCGCGCGCTCGAGGACGCGCCCGTGAGCGCCGCCAACATCGCGGTCACCAGCCAGGCGGAGCCCGCGGACGCCGACCGGCTCGACCAGGCCGTCGGCGCCGAGCTCCGGACCGTGTTCGGGCCGACCGGCGGGACGATCCTGCGCGAGGTCCGGTCCGGCTCGTTCGCCCTGCCGGGACAGCCGCCCGATTCCGTCCGCGACCTCGCGGTGCTCGACTACGCCGAGGGCCTGGCCGACCGCGCGACCCTCGTCGCGGGCGCCTGGCCCGCGGACGGCGGGGCCGTGACCGATGCGATCCCGGTCGCGGTGACCGAGGACGTCGCGGCGTCACTCGGGCTGACGGTCGGCGAGCGGCTGCGGCTCGAGAACCGGACGCAGGCCGGGTTCTTCGCCGATGTCGAGGTCACGGGCATCGTCCGGATCACGGACCCGACGGCCAAGGCCTGGTTCGCCGACGAGCAGACCCTCGCGGGGCAGCTCGTCCGCGAGCCGTATGTCATCCACGGCCCGTTCTTCACCACCGAGCGCCAGCTGCTGACACGTGCGGCTCCGGCGACCGTCCAGCTCGGCTGGCACGCGTTTCCCGATGTTTCCGCGGTCGGGCTGCCCGATCTCGCGGGCCTGCAGGCACGGGCGGCTGCGCTGCCCGGACGGCTCGACGCCGCGATCGGCCATGTGGCCATCGTCCAGACCGACCTCCCCGCGACCCTGGCCCGGATCGCCCCGTCGCTTCTCGTCGCCCGGACCGGCGTGCTGGTGCTGACCGTCCAGCTCGTGGCCCTGGCGCTGTTCGCGGTCCTGCTCAGCGCCTCATTGCTGACCGAGCACCGCCGGATCGACACGGCGATGCTCCGCTCGCGTGGAGCGGGCCGGCGAGGCATCGTCGCCCTGGCGGTCATCGAGGCCCTGCTCCTGACGGTCCCGGCGGCGCTCGTCGCGCCGTGGCTCGCGACTCTGACCCTCCAGGCGTTCAACGTCATCGGCCCGCTCGCCGACATCGGCATGGCCATCGCGCCGCAGGTCACCGCCGATGCCTACGTCGCGGCCGCCGCCGCCGCGGGCCTGTGTCTCGTGGCCCTGGTCCTGCCGGTCGCCCGGGCGGAACGATCGCTGAGCGCCGTCCGCGGCAGCCTCGCACGGGGCGAGACCCAGGGCGTCGGGCAGCGTCTCGGTCTCGACATCGCGCTGCTGGTGGTCGCCGGCATCGGGCTGTGGCAGCTCCGGTCGTACGGCGCCCCGCTGACCCGGTCGCTGCAGGGCTCGCTCGGGGTCGATCCGCTGCTGGTCGTGACCCCGACGATCGGGCTCGTTGCCGGCGCCATCCTTGCCCTCCGGATCGTGCCACTCGTCGCACGCCTGATCGAGTCCGTCGCGGCGCGGGCGCGCGGTCTCGTCCCCGCGCTCGGGGCGCGCCAGCTGTCACGTCGCCCTTTGCGCTATACGCGCGCTGCCGCCCTGCTGATCCTGGCGATGGCGATGGGCGTCTTCGCGGCGTCGTACGCGTTCACCTGGACGGCCTCGCAACGCGACCAGGCGACCTACCAGGTCGGTGCCGCCGTGCGCGTCCAGCCCGGTCGTGGCCTCGGATCCAGCCCCGAGTGGGCGATGGACCGGCGCCTGGCCGCCATCCCGGGCGTGACCGCCGTGCTCCCCGTCGAGCGCGAGTCGGCGACGCTTCCGGTCGGCTCGCGGACAGGCCGGATCGTCGCCCTCGATGCCGCCGTCGCCCCGGCGGTCGTGGTCATGCGGCCCGACGTATCGGGGACGTCGCTCGCCGAGCTGATGGCGCCCCTGGCGGCGGGGCGCCCGACGGTCACTGCCGTGCCGCTCCCCGGGTCCCCGGAGCAGCTGCGCCTGACCGTCGACATCGACCTCCGAACGATCGAGCACTCGCAGTTCGACGAAGCGACCGGGGAGGACGCCGCCGTCGAGGCCGACACGGCCGAGGTCGGCGACTGGAAGGGGCTGGGCGCCTCGATCGTCGTCCGCGACGCCGTCGGTCTCCTCCACCGGTTCACCGCTCCGCAGGTCACCATCGACGGCGGGCCGCACGAGCTGGTCATCCCGCTCGGCGGCGGGTCCGTCGCGGGGGCGTCGCTCGCCGACCCGCTCGAGCTGTTCGCCGTCGATCTGGGCGTGAGCCTTCCGGAGGGCTACCAGGCGACCGACGCCACCGTCACCGTCCACGACGTCGCCGTCGCCGGGCCGGATGCGGCATGGCGAGCGGTCCCGCTCGACCTGGCCGATGGCTGGCGGACGACGGCGTCGATCTACGGCCGCGAGGCGCAGATCGTCACACCTCGGGCGACCGGCCCCGAGCTGGTCGCGGCGGTCGGGCAACCGCATCTCGACGCGCTGCCCGGGATCGATCGCAACGGCCGCGCGCTGGCCCTGACCTTCGCCCCGACCGCCGTGGGCGACGCGGGCATCTCGCCCGCACCGATCATCGCGAGCGACGCGTTCCTCACCGCGACCGGAAGCCACGTGGGCGACACGATGACGCTGCCCATCGGCGGCCTCGACCGACCCGTTCGGATCAGCGGGTCCGTCCACGCCTTCCCGACCGGCGACCCGACCGTGCCGACCGCGATCATCGACCTGGCCACGCTGTCGCTGCTGCGGTTCGAGGGCGACGCCGCGGTCCAGCCACCGGACGAATGGTGGCTGTCGGCGGACGCAGCGGCCGTGCCCGCCATCGTCGACAGCCTGACCCGACCGCCGGCCGGCGGCACGACCGTGGTCAGCCTCGCCGGTCGCAGCCGGGCGCTCTCGACGGACCCGGTCGCGCTCGGCGCGATCGGCGCCCTCGGCATCGGCTTCGTGGCCGCGGCGATCTTCGCGGTCATCGGGTTCGTGGTCAGCGCGGCGGTCTCCGCGCGCGAGCGGGTCGCCGAGTTCGCGCTGCTCCGGGCGCTCGGCCTGTCGACCGGGCAGCTGTCGGTCTGGCTGTCGCTCGAGAACGCCGTGCTGGCCGCGTTCAGCCTGATCAGCGGCACCCTCCTCGGACTCGCCATCGCCTGGGTCGTGATGCCGTTCATCACGGTCACCCAGGGTGCGCTGACGCCGTACCCACCCGTCGAGGTCGCGGTGCCGTGGAGTGTCATCGGCCTGCTGGAGGCGGCCGGGGCCATCGCGCTCGGGGCGACGGTCGTCGCGCTCGGCTGGTCGCTGCCGCGCATCGGACTCGGATCGGTCCTGCGGATGAGCGAGGACTGATCGATGCGCCTCGTGGGGGCCGTGGCGGCACTCCTCCGCCGGGTCCGGGCGGAGCGGGCGACGATGACGCTGGTGTTCGTGCTGGTCGCCCTGACCAGCTTCGCGGTCGCCGCGGCGCCACGCCTGTTCGATCGTGTCGCCGACGACGGCCTCCGGTTCGCGGTGACCCAGGGGACCGCGGTCCAGCGCAACCTCGAGTTCAGCAGCGTCGATCCGGTGCCGGCCGGCCCCGCCGGCGATCCGCTCCAGCACGTGGCCGCCCTCGGAGAGGTGCGGCGCGACGGACTCGCGCCCTCGATCCGAGAGCTGATCGGTGACGTCCATTTCATCGCCGATTCGCCCCGTTTCCAGCTGGCTCACGCGCCGGTCCTGCCGACGTCGCTGACGTTCCGCGTGGCCGACGGCCTCGACGACCAGGTCGACCTCGTCGACGGCCGATGGCCGGCCCGCGTCGCGGACCCATCCGAGCCGGGCAGCTCGCAGACGATCGAGATCGCGCTGTCCGAGGGAGCCGCCGAGCGCATCGGCCTGAAGGTCGGTGACCGGCTCGACGCCCTGGTCGATCCGGCCGATCCGATGCTGCGCTTCGTCTTCCCCACACCCAGCGCCCAGGCCGCCGTCGTCCTCGTCGGGACCTTCTCGGTCCGCGATCCGAACGCGGCCGTCTGGTTCGGCGACCCGAGCGTCGCGCAGGTCGGCATCGGCGGGACTCCCGACCAGCCGGTCGCCTTCGCGACCGGCCTCGTGGCTCCGGCCGCCTACGCGGACATCCTCGCGTTCGGGCTGCCCGAACGGTATCGCTGGCGGATGCTCGTCGACCCGGCCAGGTTCGAGGCGGGCGATCTCGACACGCTGGTCGCCGATCTGCGCAGGCTCCAGCAGCGGTTCGGTGCGACGGTCGAGCAGCCGGGCGTCACGGTCCTGCGCACCGGTCTCCTGTCGGCGGTCCAGCGCTACGTCGAGCAGCGCGCGACGACCACCACCGTCCTGTCGCTGGCTGCGCTCGGACCGCTGATCGTCGCTGCCGGGGCGCTCGGCCTGATCGGGATCCTCGTCGTCCGGCGGCGTCGCCCGGCCCTCGCGCTTGCCCGCGGCCGCGGCGCGTCCGGCGCGCAGCTGATGGCGACCCAGCTCTGGGAGGGGCTGCTGGTGACGGTCCCGGCGGCGCTGGTCGGCCTCGGCATGGCGATCCTGGTGGTCCCCGCCAGGCCGAGCGCGCTGTCGTCGCTCGGGGCGATGGTCGTGGCGCTCGGCGCGACCCTCATCCTCCTCCTTGCGACATGGCCGGTCGCCCGGCGAGCGCGGCGCGACCTCGAGCGCGACGATCCGCCGATCGCGCGGCTGTCTCCGCGCCGGCTGATCTTCGAGGCGCTCATCGTGGGGCTGTCGTTGACCGCGGCGCTGCTGCTGCGCCAGCGCGGGCTCGCCGCCGAGGGCGTGGCGGGCGGGGCGCCTGGAGGACCGGGGGCGACCGCCCCGGTGGGCTTCGACCCGTTCCTCGCCCTGTCACCGGTGCTGATCGGCGTGGCGGTGGCGGTGCTCACGATCCGCCTCTATCCCATCCCGGTCCGAGCCCTCGGCTGGCTGCTGGCGCGTCGGCGCGGGCTCGTCGCGGTGCTCGGACTGCGCTCGCTCGGCCGGCAGCCGTCGTCGGCGACCCTGCCCCTGCTGATCCTGATGGTGACCCTGGCCGTCGGCACGTTCTCGTCGGTCCTGCTCGCCAGCCTCGAAGACAGCCAGGCAGCGGTGGCGATACAGGACGTCGGTGCGGACTTCCGGATCAGTGCGGCCGGCGGGCCGCTCGACCCGGGCCTCGATCTTGGTTCGGTCGCGGGTGTCGAGGCGGTGGCCGCGGGGCTGGTGGTCCCGGACGCGGGACAGTCGACGACCTCGCGCAGCACGACGACGGTCCTCGCGCTCGCGGTCGAGCCCGGGGCGTATGACGACGTCCTGGCCGGGACACCCGGCGTGCCCGCGCTGGCTCCCTGGTTCTTCGGGGCGCCGATCGGGCCCGATGCCGGGACGGACGCGGACCCGATCCCGGCGGTCGTGTCCGCGCGCCCGCCGGGTCTCGCGGCCGGCAGCCGGTTCCATCTCGTCCTCCGCGGGCGACGGATGGCCTTCCAGGTGGTCTCCCGGATCGACGGCTTCCCGGGGATCCCCCGGTCGACGCCGTTCGTCATCACCTCGTATCGGTCCGTCGCGGCCGGCTGGCAGGGGAACCCGCTCGCCCCGGAGGTGCTGTTCGTCCGCGCTCCTCCCGACTCGGCAGACGCGCTCCGTGGCGCCCTGGGGGAGCAGGGCTCGGCGACGCTCACCTCGCGCTACGACCGCTACGCGACCCTTCGCGCGACACCGCTCGTGGGCGCGGTGAGCGGCGGGTTCGCCGTCGCACTGGCGCTCGCCGCGGTGTACGCCGGCCTGGCCGTGATGGCGGTCGTCCTGCTCCACGCGCAGCGCCATGCGCGCGAGGCGGCGTTCCTGCGGACGCTCGGGGTGAGCGCTCGGCAGGTCCTCGGGCTGACCGTCATCGAGCAGGGCGTGCCGCTGGCGATCGCGCTCGTCCTCGGCATCGGGCTCGGCATCGGGCTGGCCTCGCTGCTCCAGCCGGGCATCGACCTGGCGGCCTTCAGCAGTCCCGACGCGACGGTCGCGCTGGCCGTCGACCCTGTCTCGATCGCCGAGATCGCCGGCAGCATCGCGCTGGTCGTCGTGCTGGCCATCGCATCCAGCTCGTGGCTCGCCCGGCGGCTCGACATCGGACGCACCCTGCGGATCGGCGAGGATTGACCGGACCCATGACCATGGAGCCACGATGAACGAGCCGACCACCGAGATCATCGACCTCGCGACCGCCGAGCAGCAGGCCAGGACGGTCCGGCCACGCTACGGCGACTCGGCGCTGATCGTGTGCGACGGCCTGGTCAAGATCTACAAGGTCGCGGATCTCGAGGTCGTCGCGCTGCAGGGGCTCGACCTGCTCGTCGAGGCGGGCGAGTTCATCGCCATGGTCGGGGCGTCCGGGTCGGGCAAGAGCACGTTGCTCAACATCCTCGGTGGTCTCGACGTCCCGTCGGCCGGCCGGGTCGTGGTGGCCGGCCACGAGCTGACCCGGATGAGCTCGCGCGAGCAGACGCAGTACCTGCGGCGGGTCATCGGGTTCGTCTGGCAGCAGACCTCGCGCAACCTGCTGCCGTACCTCACCGCCGCGGAGAACGTGGCCCTGCCGATGGTCCTCGACGGCGTCGGATCGGGTCCGCGACGACGCGCCGTGCTCGAGCTGCTCGACCAGGTCGGCCTGGCGGATCGCGCGGATCATCGGCCCGACGCGATGTCGGGCGGGGAGCAGCAGCGGGTCGCCATCGCCGTCGCGCTGGCCAACCGCCCCGAGGTGATCCTCGCCGACGAGCCGACCGGCGAGCTCGACTCGACGACCGCGCACGAGGTCTTCGACCTGTTCCGGCGGCTCAACCGCGAGCTCGGCGTGACCATCGTCGTGGCCACCCACGATGCGCTCGTCAGCGAGCGGGTCGACAGGACCGTGGCGATCCGCGACGGGCGGGTCAGCAGCGAGGTGCTGCGCCAGCGGACCGTCTCGGAGGACGGCGATCACGTGCTCCACGCCACCGAGTACGCGGTCCTCGACCGGGCCGGACGCCTCCAGCTGCCACGTGCGATGGTCGAGGCGCTCGGGATGGAGCGCCGCGTCCGCGTCGAGCTGCTCGACGATCACGTGATCCTCTGGCCGGATCGGCCGAGGTATGCGCGACCCGCGGGCTCGCCCGACGAGCCGGGGGCGCCCGCGCCTCGTCCGCCATCGGACGCGGATCCGGTCGATCGCGAGCCACCGCGATGAGCATCCTGTCCGACGATCCGGTCGCCGCGCTGGTCGGCCGTCCCGTGGCGGACGAGCTGCCCATCATCGAGACCCGCGGGCTGGGCCGCGACTACCCGATGGGATCGACCGTCGTCCGCGCCCTCGAGGGGGTGGACCTGCGGATCCAGCGACATGAGATGGTCGTCGTCCGCGGCCGCTCCGGGTCCGGCAAGACGACCCTCCTGTCGCTTCTCGGCGGGCTCGACCGGCCGACGGCCGGACAGGTCCTGCTCGACGGCGTGTCGGTCGGCGAGATGCGCGCGCCCGAGCTGATCGAGATGCGCCGCCGGCGGATCGGTTTCATCTTCCAGGCGTTCGGTCTCCTGTCGATCCTGTCCGCCGCCGAGAACGTCGAGGTCCCGCTGCGGCTGGTCGGGGCCGACGCCCGGGCGCGCGAGGAACGGGTCGCGGTCCTGCTCGAGCTCGTCGGTCTGGGCGAGCGTGCCCGCCATCGACCGCACGAGCTGTCGGGCGGCGAGCAGCAGCGGGTGGCGATCGCACGGGCATTGGCCAACCGGCCCGATGTGCTCATCGCCGACGAGCCCACCGGACAGCTCGATTCGGGCACCGGGCGGGCGATCATGAGCCTGCTCCGGGCGATCGTCCACGCCGAGGGCCTGACCGCGATCATCGCGACCCACGACGCGATGGTCATCGACCTCGCTGACCGGGTGATCGGGCTCGAGGACGGAAAGATCGTCGCGCCGCGGGCGTGACCCTCACCCGGCGGCCCGGGCGGGTCGGCTAGACTCTCCATCCTCCCCTGAAGGCCCGTTCGAAACCGCGGAGGACCTCTTTCCTTGGCCCAGTCCTACGACGCCATCGTCATCGGTGGCGGTCACAACGGCCTCGTCAGCGCGGCCTACCTGGCGCGCGCCGGGCTCCGCACGCTGGTCCTCGAGCAGCGTCCCGTCCTGGGTGGTGCGGCGGTCACCGAAGAGCTCTTCCCGGGCTTCCGGTTCTCGGTCTTCTCGTACGTCGTGTCGCTGCTGCGGCCCGAGATCATCCGCGACCTGCAGCTGCCGCGGCACGGGCTCGACATCCTGCCCCTCGACGGGACGTTCACGCCGCTGCGCAAGGGCGACGGCCCCACGACCGGGCGCGGCTCCAGGCACCGCGGCGACTACCTCTGGCGGGTCAACGACCACGGGCGCACGATCCGCGAGCTGCGCCGCTGGTCCGCGGTCGACGCCGAGGCATACGAGGAATACGGCCAGCTCATGGTCGAGATGGCGCGCTTCATCAAGCCGATCCTGGCCATCACCCCGCCCGACCTGACCAGCCGCGATCCCCGTCCGCTGCTGCCGCTGGCCGGTCTGGCCCGGCGGTTCCAGTCGCTCCCCGAGCGCCAGCAGGCCGTCTTCGTCCAGCTGATGACGATGAGCGCATCGGACTTCCTCGACCAGTGGTTCGAGACCGACCCGCTCAAGGCGACGATGTCGGCGTCCGGCATCATCGGCACCTACCAGGGGGTCAAGAGCCCGGGCACGGCGTACGTCCTGCTCCACCACTACATGGGCGAGATCGACGGGGCGTTCCGCGCCTGGGGCATCCCCAAGGGCGGGACCGGCGGGGTCAGCACCGCGATCGGCAACGCCGCCCGCGCCCTCGGCGCCGAGATCCGGACCGACGCTCCGGTCGCCAGCGTGATCGTCAAGGGCGGTCGCGCCGTCGGTGTCGCGCTCGCATCGGGCGAGGAGATCCACGCCGACTCGATCCTGTCGTCGCTCGACGCGCACCGGACGTTCCTGGGGCTGCTCGAGGCGGGGACGCTCGAGGCAGGGTTCGAGGAGGAGGTCCGCCGGTTCAAGTTCCGCGGCTCGTCGGGCAAGGTCAACCTCGCGGTCGACCGGCTGCCCGACTTCAGCTGCCTGCCCGGCGTCGGCGAGCACCTGCGCGGGGCGATCAGCTTCAGCCCGTCGATCGACGAGATGGAGACCGCCTACGACGACGCCAAGTACGGCCACTTCTCGCGCAAGCCGTACATCGACATGATCATCCCGACCCTGGTCGACCCGACCATGGCGCCACCCGGCAAGCACGTCATCAGCTGCTTCGTCCAGTACGCGCCGTACAAGCTCGCGCCCGAGCTCGGGACGTGGGACGACCAGCGCGACGCGTTCGGCGACGCGGTGGTCGACCGGATCTCCGAATTCGCGCCGGGGTTCCGCGACAGCATCCTGTTCCGCAACGTCCAGACGCCGCTCGACATCGAGCGGACGACCGGACTGACCGAGGGGAACATCTTCCAGGGCGAGCTGTCGCTCGAGCAGCTGTTCTTCAATCGGCCGGTCCCCGGCTACGCCCGTTTCCGGACCCCGGTCCGCGACCTGTGGCTGTGCGGCTCGGCGACGCACCCGGGAGGCGGGATCATGGGCGCCAACGGGCGGATCGCCGCCCTCGAGGTCCTGCGGGCGCGCGGCCGGAAGGCGGCCTAGGGTGGCCGGGACCGCCACGGGCGCCGCGCCCACCTACGACGCCATCGTCATCGGGGGCGGCCACAACGGCCTCGTGACCGCCGCCTATCTCGGCAAGGCCGGTCTGCGGACGATCGTGCTCGAGCGGAGAGAGACGCTGGGCGGCGCGGCGGGGACCTCGGAGCTCGCGCCCGGCGTGCGGGTCCCGACCCTGGCCCATACCGTCGGACGGCTTCGGCCATCGGTGGTCCGCGACCTCGAGCTCAAGCGCCACGGCCTGTCGCTCGTCGGGCCGGACGTGCGCGTGTTCGCGCCCGGGCCGGACGGCGACGCGGTCGTGCTGTGGGGCGACGTCGCGAAGACCGCCGAGGGGCTGCGTGCTCGATCCGCCGCGGACGCCGACCGCTACGCCGGCTTCGATCGCCTGGTCCGGGCTCTCTCTGGCTTCCTGGGCGAGCTGGCCGGCCAGGCGCCGCCGGACATCGCCTCACCCGGTCTGGGCGACGCGCTGGCCGGGCTCCGTCTCGGGCGCACGTTCCGTGGCCTCGGGCGTGACGATGGCCGGACCATCACCCGGGTCCTGCCGATGGCGATCGCCGACTTCGTCGCCGAATCGTTCGAGACCGATGCGGTCCGGGCGGCCATCGCCTGGCGCGGCGTCCTGTACACCGCGATGGGGCCGTGGTCGGCCGGTACGACCGCCGTCCTGCTGACCGATTCGGCCGGCAACGATGGCGGAGCGGCAGGCCAGACCGTCTACGCGCGCGGCGGCCCGGGCGCGCTCGTGGCGGCCCTCGAGGGCGCGGCGCGCGAGGCGGACGTCGTGATCCGGACCGGCGCCGAGGTCGTGGCGGTCACCTCGCGCGACGGGCGCGCGACCGGCGTGGCGCTGGCGACGGGCGAGGAGATCGCCGCCCGTGCCGTGGTCGCCGGCATCGACCCCAAGCAGGCGCTGACCCGGCTGGCCGACCCGGTCGCGGTGGGACCGAGCCTGCTCTGGCGGGCCGGCAACATCCGGACACCCGGCACGGTCGCCAAGGTCAACCTCGTCCTCGCCGGTCTGCCACGGTTCACCGCCGCCGGCGACGAGATGCGACTCGTCCGCGGCCGGATCGTCATCGCGCCCGGCATCGACGCCATGGAGCGCGCTCACGACGCGGCCACGTTCGGACGGCTGCCCGACGCCCCGGTCATGGAGGCCACCATCCCGTCGCTGGCCGACCCGTCGCTGGTGGACGGCGCGGCGCCCGGGAC
>DASYSM010000061.1:0-19898 GCA_036003325.1 Candidatus Limnocylindrales bacterium | reverse complement strand
ATGGTCGCCGATCGCGGGGAGATCCGGGCGGACGAGCTCAGCTCGCTGCTCGAGATGCCGCCCTCGACCGTCTACCGCTACCTCCGGACCCTGGCCGACTTCGGGTTCGTCGACCGGCACGGCGGCACGTTCCGGATCGGCCCGAAGCTCCTCATCGGCACCGGCGCCAACGTCAGCAGTGAGCGCCTGATCCGCCACGCCGACGCCCCGCTGCGGATGCTCGCTCACGAGACGGGCGAGACCGCGGTCGTCGTCCGCCGGATCGGCCTGTCGTCGATCTGCCTCCACCAGATCGAGAGCGACGCGCCGCTGCGGGTGACCCTCGAGCCCGGCGGGATGTCGCCGCTCTACGCCGGCGCGCCCGGCCGCGTCCTCCTGGCATTCGCGCCGGCAGAGGTCCTCGACGAGGTGCTGGCGCAGGACCTCGTGCGCATCACGGACGCCACGCCGACCGAGGACGAGCTGCGCGACGGCCTCGGCGGGATCGTCATGACCGGCATGGCGACCAGCGAGGGCGAGCTGATCGAAGGATCCGTCGCGATGGCCTCACCTGTCTTCCGCGAGGACGGGATCGTCGGGGCGATCGCCGTCATCGGCCCGGCGTTCCGGTGCGGCGAGGCCTGGCGGACGCGGACCGGGCGGCTGCTCCAGGAGGCGTGTCGAGCGGTGAACGCGGCCCTTGCGGAGGACGGAACCCCCTAGCTGGTACTTCCGTCTCGCATCGTGGCAGACCGTTGTCTCATGGTATGGCAATCGGACGCGGTATTCGCTATGCTGCATGACCATGAGTCGTCGATCGCGCCGTCACTTCGATCGGTTGGCCCCGGTGTCCGATCGCTACGCGAGCCTGTCGGTCGCCGAAGCGTTCACCTGGGACGCCTGCCTCGATGCCGTCGATCCCGGCGAGTGGTACATGGTCGCGTTCCGCTCGACCCGCCGGATCGGCGCAGATGAGGCGCGCCTGACCGCCTACGACGACTGGGCCCATACCGAGGCGATGTCGGCCCCCGGCTTCGTCCACTACTTCAAGGGTCCGACCACCGCCGACGGACGATGCATGTCGTTCTGCCTGTGGGACAGCCGCGCCGAGGCGCGCGCCGCGGCGGGCCGTCCCGCCCATCGGGAAGCCGCAGCGCTGACCCACGAGGCGTACGCCGACTACATCCTCGAATTCCACCGCGTCCGCCGCCTGGCGGAGGGTGGCTTCACGTTCGAGCCGTACGACGCGATCGGCGCTGACCTGGCGCTCGAGCCGGACGAGCCTCGAGGGTTCTCGCCGCAGCTCGCCCCTTCCTGACAGCGGGCGGCGCCGCTCGCGCCCGATCGGGTCAGGAACCCGTGCCACCGGTCACACCCTGCCGCTGACGGTCGGCCGAGTGCGTCCTGCTATCGTGGGCCGGTGGCGATCGAGACGCTGGCCCCCGAACGGAGCGGGTCGACCCCCGAGCCGGGGCCGATCGCCGCGACGTGGCTCGGGCGCATCGACTATCACGAGGCGCTGGCGCTCCAGAAGCGTCTCCTCGCCGAGCGTGCGGCGGGTGCGGTCGGCGACCGGTTGCTGCTGCTCGAGCACCCGCCGGTCCTGACCTTGGGCCGAGCCGCCGACCCATCCCACATCCGGGCGACCCCACGCCTCCTGGCCGAGCGCCACATCGAGGTGGTCCGCGTCGAGCGGGGAGGCGAGGTGACCTATCACGGGCCGGGCCAGCTGGTCGCCTATCCCATCGTCGCGCTCGCCGCCCGCGGCCTGCTGGTCCGGCCGCTCGTTCGGGCCCTCGAAAGCGCCCTGATCGACACCTGCGCATCGCTCGGCGTCGAAGCCGGGCGACGCGACGGCCATCCGGGTTGCTGGGTGGACCCTGACGGCCGGGATCCCCGCAAGATCGGCGCCCTCGGCCTGCGCATCGAGCGCGGGGTGAGCTATCACGGGATCGCCCTCAACGTCACCGTCGACCTCGCCGACTTCGAGCTCATCGACCCGTGCGGGATGCCCGGCGTGCTCTCCACCTCGATCGCCGCCGAGCGCGGTGAGCCCACGCTGCCACCGAGTACCGCCTCGGTCGAGACCGCCGGCCGGATCTTCGGCGCGGCATTGGCGGCCGCGCTGGGCACGTCCCTGGATTGGGCCTGACCGTGGCGGCCGGCCTGTTCGAGCTGCGCAAGGACCCGATCACCGGCTGGTGGGTCGCGACCGTGGTCGACCGCGCGTTCCACCTCGATCGCTTCGCGCGCGCGGCCGAGCCGGTGGACGACCGTCTGTTCGGCTGCGCCAACTGCACGACCCCCGAGGGCGACGGGATCCGCGTCCGGATGCTCAAGGATTTCGCCTTCCATGTCATCGGCACCGGCGAGGATGCGCGTGAGCTCGATCGCGGGCTCGGCCAGGTCGCACTCGCGCAGGCACGTGCGACGGGGAGCTGGCGCACGATCGTGGCGCCGCCGCACGAGCACCGGCCGCTCCACGCCGTCGGCAACGAGATGATCGAAGCGCTGGTCGGCGCCGCGCGGACGGCCCTCGCCGAGGCGCGCACGACCGGCCAGACCGACTATCTCCAGGTCGTCCAGAACTGGGGCGCGCAGGCCGGCGCCCGGACCAATCACCTGTGCCTCGACCTGTACGACCTGCCCCAGATCCCGCACCGTGTCGCCGAGGAGATGGGCGGCGCGGCCCGGTTCGTCATCCGGGAAGGGGAGTGCCCGTTCTGCCGCCTCGTCCGCGAAGAGGCGATGCACCCGGGCCGGCTCGTCTGGGAGGACCACGCGAGCGTGGCGTTCGCCCCGTTCGCGTCACGCTCGCCGTTCGAGGTCTGGATCGTCCCGCGTCGCCACGAAGCCGACTTCGGACGCGCGACAGCGGCCGACGTCTCGGCCAGCGCCGAGGCGCTCCGCCAGGTCCTCGCCAAGCTCGCTGCCAGCCTCGACGGTCCGCCCTACAACCTCGTCCTGCACACCGCGCCGCTGCGCGAACAGGTCGACGCGACCTACCACTGGCACTGGGAGATCCACCCGCGGCTGCGGGAGATCGCCGGTCTCGAGCTCGGGACCGGGCTGCCGGTCAACCCGGTCTCGCCGGAAGACGCGGTCGAGGAGCTCCTCGGTCGGGCCGAGCTGGCCGCGGACGGTACCGGTTGACCGGCGTCGGCCCGGCACGGCAGGGGCGTCACACCGGGGGGAGGCCCGCCGTCATTGGGCCGACGAGCGCGCGCCGCCCCTTGACCGCGCTTCGTGAACCATCCCGCACGGAGCACCTGTGGTCGTCGATCCCGCCCTCGCCAGACTTCGCGGCACATTCGGCGGCGATGCCACGCCCGGACCGCGAGCGGCGGCGATGAGCGGGATGTGGGACCACGACGAGGCGGGGATCTTCGTCGAGGCGCTGTTCGCCAAGCACCACAACGAGATCTACGCGTACCTGTTGCGGATGCTCCGTGAGCCCGAGCTGGCCGCCGACCTGACCCAGGATGCGTTCATCAAGGCCTACAGGAACTACGAGACGCTCGAGAAGCCCGAGAACGCCCGCGCCTGGCTGTACCAGATCGCCCATCGCGTCGCCCTCGACGAGATCCGCCGGCGGAAGATCATCCGGTTCTTCCCATGGACCGGCGAATCGCGCGGGTCGGCGCCGTCGGCCGAGCACCTGGTCATGGACGCCCACCTGTCGAGCGACATGCAGCGCGCCCTGGCCCGGATCCCGGAACGCCAGCGCGCCGCGCTCCTGCTGGCCGAGCTCCACGACCTGACCGGTGTCGAGCTCGCGGCCGCGCTCGGGGTGAGCCACGTCGCCGCCCGCGCGCTCCTGACCCGGGCCCGCGAGAGCCTCCGCCAGGCGCTCGCCGCCGAGCGGGCTGCCGAGGCCGAGACCGAGGCCAACCGCGCGGGCTCGCAGTCGCCGGAAGGCCGCCGATGAGCCGCATGCACCGCCTCCGCCGCCGGCACGCGACCGCGTCTGCCGCCGGCCACGCCCATGCCCGTCAGCTCGCGGCCGACCGGCTCGGCAGCCCGCTCGGCGAGATCGACGAGACCTGGCTCGACCACCACCTCGCCGGATGTCCGGCGTGCCGATCGGTCGCGGCCGGATACGAGGCGGACAGGCTCGCGCTGCGGGCCATGCGCGACCACCAGCCCGAGGCGCCGCGCGACCTGTGGGCTCGTACCGCGGCCGCGCTCGAACGCGAGTCGGCGGCCGCCGGCGGCGCACGGCGCCGGCCGGTCACGGGACGTTCGTGGCGGTCCGGACCGCTTCTCGGGGTCGCCTCGGGGGTCGCGGTCATCGCTCTCGTCATCGGGGTGAGTGCCCTGTCAGGTGCCTTCGTGCGCGTGCCCGCGACGGGCGACGTCCCGGGCCCGAGCGCGCTGCCGGTCGCGGTCGCATCGCCCGTGACTCCCGGCCCGACGCCGATCACGGTCGGAGCCGGGTCCGTCGGCTGGGTCGGCACCTCGCCCGACGGCGATCTCGCCTACAACGTGACGCCGGTCAGCCAGGTCTGTCCCGCCGACCGCCAGCCCGATTGCGCCCCGGTCGCCGACAGCAAGTCGAAGGCCGTCCACATGAACGTCCGGCCGAAGTCGATCTCGCAGTCGCCGGTCCGCAACCAGGCCGTGGTGGTCGGCACGGACGCGAAGGGCGACGATTCCGTCCTCGTCATCGCCCTGCCGACCGCCGAGCCGACCGCGACGCCGGCCCCGACGGTCACGCCGGCGGCGACCCCGAACGCGACCCCGACTGCGGTGAGCGCCCCGCCGACCTCCGCACCGACCGCGTCGGCCGAGACGACTCCCACACCGACGCCGACCGCGACTGCCGAGCCGACACCGGCCGTCACACCGTCGCCAAGCCCGACCGCGACCGCGACCCCGGCGCCGACGCTCGTTCGCACCCTGGCCATCGTGTCGGATGTCAAGGTCGTCGGGGAATCCGCGGCCTTCTCCCCGGACGGTGCGTGGTTCGCGTTCACGGCCCGCCCGGCGGACGATTCGGCCGGTCCGGACATCTACGTCTGGCATGTCGGCGATGACCTTGCGCGGCCGGTCACGACCGATCATCTGAGCGTCTTCGCGTCGTGGGTCGGTGGCCTCCTCGTCGGCAGCCGCCCGGGCGCCGCGGGCTCGACCGAGGTCGAGGCGCGATCGTTCCTGCTCGATCCGGCGACCGGCCGGGAATCGGATCTCAGCTCCCCGGCCTGGCGACCTGTCGTCGACCCGGCAGGCGACCGGGCGGTGACCTGGGTCGGCACGGTCAGGCTCGGCGACGATGGCCTGACCTCGGTCCCGGCGACCGGCTCGCTGGTGCTGCGCGGCTTCAACAAGGACGCCGGCCCGGAGCCGACCGACAGCGCCGAAACGGTCGTGGCCGACGGACCGATCTCCGAGTTCGATGTCCGCTGGGACGAGACCGGCAGCTGGCTCGCCGTCTGGATCGCCGATCCGACGGACCCTGGCATCGGCCGGCTGAGCCTGCTCCACCTCGACGACGCCACCGGCACGCTCGATCGACCGCATGGCGCGCCCCAGGATGTCACGGCACTGCCGGGCTTCTCGATCGCGGACAAGCGCCTGGCCTGGGCGACACCGCCCGGCCAGGGCGGCGAGGGCAGTCGCGTCCAGATCGTCGCCTGGACCGATGACACGGTCGGCGCGGTGGAGAGCAACCCCGTCGAAGGAGTCGTCGTCGTCCACTGACCGCCTGTCGAGGCGGCCACCTCGGCGCCACGATCCTCGGTCGGTCGGTTGCGTGGTTCGCACCAAGGCGTGCACCGGCAGCGGATCCGAGGTAAGGTCTCGGTCTCGTGCGACCCAATCGGTTGGTCGTAGGGTCTGTGCTCACCGCTGCCCTCGCCCTGGTCGCTCTGCCTGGTCTCGTCGGTTCCCGGGCTCCCAGCCCGATCGAACCCGTCCCGGCAAGCGCATTCCAGCAATTCACGATCCACGCGGACGGAGCGCGATCGATCTTCTCGATCGCGGGGCTCGACGCTGCCCATCTGTCGGCGGCGACCATCGAGGCCAACGCACGGATCGCCGAGCCCGGCGCGATCGAGCGCGCGACCCTCGGTCGGCAGGCCGTCCTGCAGCCGTCGGCCAGCGCATCCTCGAGTCGCAAGGCTCCGCCCGGCGCGTTGAGCGGGACCATCCACGGCTCGCCGAAGTACACGCTGAGCGGTGGCGCGACGTTCTACGACAACGGCACGACCGCGATGCGCCTGCCACGCGGCACCGTCGTCAAGATCTGCGGACCGGGCGGCTGCATCGTCCGGGTCGTCAACGACTACGGCCCGCAGAAGAAGAGCCGCGTGGTGGACCTGTACCGGCCCGATTTCTTCCGGATCTGCGGCTGCCCGTCGTATGCCGGCACGACCCACGTGACGGTGTACGTCTACTGAACCTGGCTGACCGGGCCGGACCGCGGCGCGGTATCCTTCTCGCGTCCCTTCAGCAACGGCCCCGTGAGGCCGCCAGGGAGGCCCGGTGAGGCCCAGGAAGGAGCGATGAGCGGCCGTCAGATCATGACCGCGGATGAGATCCGCCGCGCGACGATCCGCCTGTCCCACGAGATCGTCGAGAAGCAGGCCGGGACCGAGGGCCTGCTCCTGATCGGCATCCAGCGCCGTGGCGTGCCGCTCGCCCACCGGATCGCCGGGTCCATCCTCGACAACGAGGGCGTCGAGGTCCCGGTCGGAGCGCTCGACATCACCTTCTATCGGGACGACCTGTCGATGGTCGCCCAGCAGCCGGTGGTCAAGGGCACCGCGCTACCCTCCGGCATCGACGGCCGGACGGTCGTCCTCGTCGACGACGTCCTGTACACGGGACGCACCATCCGCGCGGCCATGGACGCACTGGTCGACTTCGGTCGGCCGCAGGCGATCCGGCTGGCGGTCCTGGTCGATCGCGGTCACCGTGAGCTGCCCATCCGCGCGGATCACGTCGGCAAGAACGTCCCGACCTCACGCGAGGAGCTGGTCCGCGTCCATCTCGAGGAGATCGACGGCGACGACGGGGTCGAGATCGAACGGCTGGCCCTCGAGCCCGCCGCCGAGCCGGTGGCGTGAGCATCCGGGTCGAGTCCGACACGGCCGCGACCGGAGTCGTGGCCGAGACCACCGAAGCGGCCACCGTCCCAGAGGTCGACGCCGCCCCGGAAAGCCAGGCCGTCGGCTGGCACCATCGCCATCTTCTCGATGTCGACGGGCTGTCGGCGGCGGACATCGATCTCGTCATGCGCACCACCGACGCGATGCGCGAGGTCCTCGCCCGTCCGATCGCCCGCGTCCCGGCGCTGCGCGGCAGCCAGGTCACGATCCTGTTCTACGAGGCATCGACCCGGACACGCGTCTCGTTCGAGGTGGCCGCCAAGAACCTGTCGGCCGACGTCGTCAACATCGCGGCGGCCAGCTCGTCGGTGTCGAAGGGCGAGTCGCTGGTCGATACGGTCCGGACCGTCGAGGCGCTCGGTGCCCGGATGCTGGTGATGCGCCACGCGATGTCCGGCGCGCCGTACCTCGCCGCCGACGTGTTCGGTGGGTCCGTGCTCAACGGCGGCGACGGCTGGCACGCCCACCCGACGCAGGCGCTGCTCGACCTGTACACGATGCGCGAGCGGTTGCCCGGCGGATCGCTCGCCGGCCGCAAGGTCGTGATCCTCGGCGACCTGCTCCACTCGCGCGTGGCCCGCTCGAACATCTGGACGCTGACCGCCGCCGGCGCCGACCTGTGGCTGTGCGGACCCGCCACGCTGGTCCGCGGCTTCGAGGCATGGGCGGGCCGGGGCGCGGCCGCCGGACGCCGGTTCCACGTCACCACCTCGGTCGACGAGGCGCTGCGCGACGCCGACGTGGTCATGGCCCTGCGCATCCAGCGCGAGCGGATGGCTGCGGGCCTGCTCCCGTCGCTGCGCGAATACGCCGCGCGCTACGGGCTGACCCGCGAGCGCCTCGCACTCGCCCGCCCGGGCGCGCTGGTCATGCATCCCGGCCCGGTCAACGAGGGCGTCGAGATCGCCGCCGACGTGGCCGCCGGCGCGCAGTCCGTCATCACCGACCAGGTCACCAATGGCGTGGCCGTCCGGATGGCTCTGCTGTACCTGCTGGCGGGCACCCATCCCGGCGGGACCGGCGCCGCGTGAGCGGACCGGGACCCGATCTCGAGATCAGCCGTGCCTGGCTGGTCGATCCCGTGACGGGGCGCGAAGGGCCGGGCGAGATCGTGGTCCGCGACGGGATCCTCGAGGCAGTCACCTGGCTCGACGGGGCGGATGCGCACGGGATCGACGCCGACGGTGTTGTCGTCGCGCCGGGCTTCATCGACCTCCACGTTCACCTGCGTGAACCCGGCAACGAGGACGCCGAGACCGTCGCGACCGGGCTCGCGGCTGCCGCCCACGGCGGGTTCACGACCGTCTGCGCCATGCCGAACACGACGCCGGCGCTCGACGAGCCGGGGGTCCTGGCCGGTGTCCGTGCAGCCGCTGCGGCATCGGGCTCGCCGGTCGAGCTGCTCGCCCACGGCGCGCTGACGGTCGGCCGGGAGGGGGAGCGGTTGGCGGCGCTCGGCGAGCTCGCCGATGCGGGCGTCGTCGGCTTCTCGGACGATGGGGCGCCGATCCGGTCGGCCTCGATCCTGCGCGCGGGTCTGGCCTATGCGGGCGCGCTCGGGTTGCCCGTCGTCGATCATCCCGAGGACGCGGTGCTGACCGAGGGCGCCGAGGCGAACGACGGCTTCGTCGCGACGGTGCTCGGTCTGCGCGGCTGGCCGGCGGCCGCCGAGGAGACGGCGGTCGCGCGCGACCTGGCGATCCTGGCCGACGTGCTGCGCGACGTGCCGGGCGCCCGGTTGCACCTCACCCACGTGTCCACGGCCGGTGCGCTGGACCTCGTCCGTCGGGCGAAGGCTGCAGGTCTGCCGGTGACGTGCGACGTCACGCCACACCATCTCGCGCTGACCGACGAATGGGTCGCCGGGTCCCGGCGATGGGCGTGGGAGGCCACGGGCGATCCCTGGGCCGACGGGGCCATCGCGGCCGGGCCCTACGCGTCGTCGGTCCGGGTCAACCCGCCGTTGCGCAGCGCTGACGACGCGGCGGCGTGTCTGGCCGCTCTGCTCGACGGGACGGCCGACGCGATCGCCACCGACCACGCCCCGCACAGCGAGGTCGACAAGGCGGTCGAGTTCGGCGCGGCGGCCAACGGGATCAGCGGCATCGAGACTGCGCTCGGCGTCGCGCTCGCGGCGGTCGACGCCGGCTGCCTGCCCCTCGCGCGCGCGATCGAGGCCCTGACGACGGGTCCGGCGCTCGTCCTCGGCGGACGCACCGGTCGCGGGGCATCGGTCGGTCTCATCGAGGGCGCACCGGCCGACCTCGTCGTGTTCGATCGCTCGGACCGCTGGACGGTGACCGCCGACGCGCTCGCCTCACGCGGCAAGAACACGCCACTGCTCGGGATGGATCTCGGCGGTCGCGTTCTGCTGACCGTGGCGGGCGGCCGGATCGCCTACGAGGCGCCCGAAACCTGACAGCCCTCCGGTCAGATGTGGATGACCTCGAGGCCGGGCGCGTGGAGGTAGTCGTCGTCCTGGGTGACGACCGGGATGCCGAGGGTCATGGCGGTCGCGGCGATCCACGATTCGTTGACGGGCATGCGAAGGCCGAAGTCGCGCAACGAGACCCGGAGTCGCGCCCACGTCTCGGCCACGGCCTGGTCGATCGGGATCGGATCGAGGCCGAGCGCGCCCGTCAGGGTGGCAAGGCGACGGTCGCGGCTGGCCATGTCGGTGGCGGCGAGGACGCCCGCCCGCAGCTCGCCGATGGTGATGACGGAGACCGACAGCCGGTCGGGCAGTCGATCGAACCGAGCCTGGCGCCCGGATTCGAGAGCGACGAAGACGGTGGTGTCAGCCAGTCCGACCGTCACCGCAGTGGGATGTCGTCCGTGGTATCGGGAGCCAGCGCCCGGATGTCGGCGAGGAGCTTCGGATCCGCACGGCGGGCGAGGACCTCCTGGATGAAGCGGTCGCGCCCCATGGATCGCGGTCGCCCGCGGGCCGGTTGGAGGGTGGCGACGGGTCGGCCGTCGACCGTGATGGTGATCGACTCGCCGGCCTCGACACGATCGAGGAGTGCCCGAGTGTTGTTGCGAAGCTCGCGCGACGCGACGTCTCCCATGCGACGACCGTAGCACAGATGCGACGACTGTCAATCGAGACCGGCACCCGGTAGGCTTCCCGCATGTCGTCGACCGAGCTGAACCGCGACTTCGAGCTGCGCTCGCTGTGGAGCGCCACGATGCCGGTCCTGCCGGATCGCTCCGGGCGAGACCTGCCGCGCGCGGCCGACGTGGTCGTCATCGGTGGCGGGTATGCGGGGATCAACGCCGCCCGGGAGCTCGCGCGTCGCGGCGTCGCCGTCACGCTGCTCGAGGCGCAGACCCTCGGCTGGGGCGCCTCGACGCGGAACGGCGGGATCGTCCACCCCGGCTACAAGTACGGTCCTCGTCAGCTCATCAAGCGCCATGGCACGGAGCTGGGAGCGGCCCTCTACCAGGACACGCTCGACGGCTACGAGACCGTCAAACGGCTGGTCGTCGAGGAGTCGATCGACTGCGACTTCCGCGAGTGCGGCTACTTCGAGCTCGCCTGGGCGGGCGAGCACATGATCCACCTCGAGCAGCAGCGCGAGAGCCTGGCCGCGATCGGCGTCGAGTCGATGATGGTCCCGCGCGAGCGGGTGCACGAGGAGATCGGCACCACGGCATACCACGGCGGGCTGGTCGTGCCGGGCAGCGGGCTGATCCACCCGGGCCGCTACTTCGCCGGGCTGGCCGCCGCCGCCGACGCCGCCGGCGCGGACCTGCACGAGGGTGTGCGGGCACGGTCGATCCGGCGCGAGGGCGAGGGGCGCTTCGTCGTCGAGACCGATCGGGGCGCGATCCAGGGCCGCGATGTGTTCGTCGCCACCAACGGCTACACCGATGGGGTCGCGCCATCGCTTCGCCGCCGCGTCATCCCGATCGGGAGCTACATCATCGCCACCGAACCGCTCCCCGATGACCTGGTCGCCGAGCTGTCGCCCAAGGGGCGCGCCTTCTTCGATACCAAGAACTACCTCTACTACTGGCACATCTCGGCCGACCGGCGGATGGTCTTCGGCGGACGGGCGAGCATGCTCCCGACCTCGATCGAGCGGACCGCCGCGATCCTGTACAGGGGGTTGCTCCGGGTCCACCCGCAGCTCGCCGGGACGCGGGTCGCGTATGCGTGGGGTGGCAACGTGGGCTTCACGTTCGACCGGATGCCGCACGTCGGACGGACCAAGGACGGCGTCACGTACCTCCTGGGTTGCTGCGGGACGGGTGTCGCGCTGATGACCCACGGCGGCACCAAGGTCGGGGAGTGGCTGGCCGGCGGCGAGCCGCCGGTCCTGACCGGTCTCCGCTTTCCACTCGTCCCGGCTCCGTACGAAGGACGGCCGTGGTTCCTGCCGCTCGTCGGCGAGTGGTATCGACTGATGGATCGGCGATCGGCACGGTCACGCGCGCGGTGAGGATCGGCTTCCGGACCTCGCCGCAGAACACCGACTGGGCGAGTCTCGAGGCGGCCTGGGAGGAGGCGGGGCGGCACGAGGTCTTCGACTCGGGCTGGCTCAACGACCACCTGACCGACCCCGGGCTCGAGCGCGGCGGTCCGGCCTTCGAGTCCCTGACGGCTCTGGCGGCGCTCGCCCATCACGTGCCGGGGAAGACGGTCGGGCAGACCGTGCTGGCCGCCACGTTCCGGCATCCGGCGGTGCTCGCCAAGGAGGCGTTGACGCTGGACCACGTCACGGGCGGGCGGTACATCCTCGCGCTCGGTGCCGGCTGGCACGTCGGTGAGCACGAGACGTTCGGCATCGAGCTGCCGCCGTTGCGCGAGCGGTTCGATCGATATGAGAGCGCGGTGCGCGTCATCAAGGCGTTGTTCAGCGAGGCCGCGACGGCGGCCCCCGGCGTGACGGTCGACGCTCCCCCGTGGCGGCTGTCGGGGGCGACCATGGAACCGGCACCGATCCGGCCGGGCGGGCCGCCGCTGTGGCTCGGCGGGCAGGGACCGCGCGGTCTGCG
Organism: Candidatus Limnocylindrales bacterium; assembly: GCA_036003325.1. GTDB lineage: Bacteria > Chloroflexota > Limnocylindria > Limnocylindrales > CSP1-4 > SPCO01. The sequence goes on along the minus strand of DASYSM010000061.1, from coordinate 7,809 downwards.
GATCGCCGCTCGATATGCGGACGGCTGGAACTTCGCCTCGAACCTCGATACGTCGGCGGCGGGGTTCGTGGATCGGCGGGACGCGCTGCTTCGAGCGTGCGAGGCGATCGGGCGTGACCCCGCTGAGCTGACACTGTCCGCGCAGATCATCATCCCCGGCGACGCGGCGGGGCGACGCCAGGCGACGGGACGGGCGATCGGCTTCGGGCGCGATGGGGCCGAGGAGATCCTGCTGACGACGCCGGCAAGTGAGGGCGCGGCCGGGATCCGGCGTCTCGCGACCGAGGTCGCCGCCCCGATCCGCGACGCCTTCGGCTGACCTTGTTCGCGCCCGGGTCGGTGGGGGGCGGTCGCGGGATCCGAGGGTTCGGGCGCGCCGGTGCCCGTGCCGGGGTCCGCGCCGAGGTCGGTGCCCGCGTCCGCGAGCCGGTGCCGGCGGGCCGTGCCGGGTCGGTCGCCGTGCCGGTGCCGCCCGCGGCCTGCGCCCGTCCCCGCGCCCGCTGTGGTGACCCGCGGTCACCGATCTCGACGCGACGTCCTCGCACTGCGCCGGTTCGCGGTTCCGTGGTGACCCACGTTCACCGATTTCGACGGGAAGTGGTCGCTCGCCACCGGTTGCGGGCTCGTTGGTGACCCACGGTCACCGATGATCGCGAGATCGCGCCGCGTGAGACATGTCGAGCCGAAAACGGTGACCCGCGGTCACCGCGGCGACGGGTCAGTGGCCGAGGATCGCCCGTCCCACCAAGATCGGTGACCGACGGTCACCACGGCGACGGATCAGCGGCGGGGGATCGTCCATCGCGTCGAAAACGGTGACCCACGGTCACCACAGGCGGGGCCGAGGCGAGGGTCCGCCCGCGGGCGGTTGCCCATCCCGCCGAGACGGCGACCACGGTCACCACGGCGACGGGCCAGCGGCCGGCCCGCGGCCGCAGACCGCCTCTCGCACCCAAACGGTGACCCACGGCTACCACCTCCGATGAGTCGGGCGGGACGGCTGGCCCGATCAGGCCTCGGCCGCCAGGCGCCGCAACGTCTCGAGCAGAGCCGCGATGTCGGCGTCCGTCGTCAGGTAGTTCACGATCCCGGCACGCAACCAGGTCGCGCCGCGCAGTCGAGTGGTGGTCAGCCATCCCTCGCCCGAGACCTCGAGGGCGCGCTGGAGTCGGTCCTGGTGCGCGTCGAGGTCGGCAGACGGCAGGGCCGCGGCAGCCGCGTGACCCCCGGGGAGATGGCGGAAGCACACGACCGACAGGTCCGGCGGGTCGATCGCGGCTTCGAAGTCGTCGGCCGCGGTGCACAGGCGGGTCAGAAGCAGCGCGTGGTCGTCGTTCGCTTCGATGAGCCGTGCGAACCCCTCGCTGCCGAGGTGCTTCCACGACATCCAGAGCTTGAGCGCGCGCCAGCGGCGCGTGCCCTCGAAGCTGAGCTTGTAGAAGTTGAGCTGGTCGGCGTGGTCGTCGTGGGGGTTCTCGACCGGCGTCTCGCCGCCGCGGTAGTACTCGGGCGCCCGGCCGCCGAACACCGCCGCGAGATGCGACCCGTCGCGGACAAGCAGCCCGCCGATGTCGTAGGCCTGGAAGAACCACTTGTGCGGGTCGACCGTGACCGAATCGGCCCGCTCGAGGTCCGGCACCCGCGCGGCATCGCGAGCGGACAGCCGCGCGGCACCGCCATACGCTGCATCCACGTGGAGCCACAGGTCCTCGGTCGCGGCGACGTCGGCGAGCTCGCCGGTCGCGTCCACGGACCCCGTATTGGTCGAGCCGACCACCCCCGCGATCGCGAACGGCATGAGCCCGGCGGCCCGGTCACGGGCGACCGCCTCGGCCACCGGTGCGCCGCGCAGCCGGAACCGCTCGTCGGACGGGATGACCGCCAGCGTCTCGGGCGGGAAGCCGAGCAGGTCGAGCGCCCGGCCGATCGAGAAATGGGTCTGGTCCGAGGTGTAGACGCGGACCCCGTCGAGCAGCCCGCCGCGCGGCGCCCGCCCGGCGTCCAGCAGCCGACCGAGGTGGATGTCGCGGGCGAGCGCCATGCCGATGAAGTTGGCCATCACGCCGCCCGACGTCAGCAGTCCGAATGACCCGGCACCAAAGCCGACGAGGTCACACAGCCAGCGGACGACCTCCTCCTCGACGAACGTCGCGAGCGGCCCGGCATGCCAGACGTCGACACCCTGGTTGGTCATCTGGGCGAGCAGCTCGCCCATCATCGAGGCGGGCAGGGGCGGCGGCGTGAAGTAGCCGAACTGACGAGGGTGCTGGGCCGCCATCTGGCCACCGGCCAGGCGCCGGCGGAACTCGTCGAGGACATCGCCGATCGGAGCGGGACCGGCGGGGGCGGAGGCCGGACCGCCGGCGGCGCCGAAGAACCGCGCGCGCAGCTCGGCATACGGCGCCGGGTCGCCCATCGCGCGGTGGGCGGCCTGGTCGTACAGGAAGTCAAGCGCTGCCGCCCATGTGTCGGCACCCAGACGCTCCATCGCCGGGCGCGCGGTCGCGACGCCGTAGTCGATCAGGTCGGGCTCGGGGTGCCAGTCGAAGCGGTCATCGCGCCGGTCGGTCATGGACCGCGATGGTAGCCGCCCGCGTCGTACGCTAGCGCGATGGACGACCACGACCCGGCGGGACGCGCCTGGCTCATCGAGCAGCTCGATCCGCTCGGTGTCCCGTACCAGCTGTTCGCCTGTGATCCGGCGCTCGCCGATACGGCCGCATTCTGCGCCGCATACGGCTTCTCGCCCGAGGATTCGGCCAACACGATCGTGGTCATCGGCAAGTCCGACCCGCCGCGTTACGCGGCCTGCGTGACGCTGGCTCCGTACCGGCTCGACGTGAACCGGACCGTCCGTGACCGTCTGGGCACCCGCAAGGCGTCGTTCGCGCCGGCCGAGGACACCGCGGCGCTGACCGGGATGCAGATCGGCGGGGTGACCGTGTTCGGGCTGCCGGCCGAGCTGCCGATCTGGATCGACGCGCGGGTGATGGCCCGCGATCGGATCGTCCTCGGTGGCGGATCGCGGTCGTGGAAGGTCATCGCCACGCCCGACATCCTGCGGGTCCTGCCCGGCGCCGAGGTCGTCGAGGGGCTGGCCAACGAGCCGCCGCCACCCGCGCCGTGACCGGTGTCGACTGCGCGATGACGCCGCCGTCAGCCGCCGACGTCAGGCTGCGCCCGGTCGAGGCGGCGGACCTGCCGATCTTCCTCGCCCATCAGGACGACCCGATCGCCGCGGCGATGGCCGTCTTCCCGACGCGGGCCCCCGACGCGTTCTACGCCCACTGGGCCGAGATCCTGGCCGATCCGACCTGCCTCGCCTGGACGATCACCGCGGATGGCGTTGTGGTCGGCGACATCGTCAGCTGGGTCGAGGACGGCCGGCACGAGGTCGGCTACTGGATCGACCGTCAGACGTGGGGACGCGGCTACGCGACTGCCGCGCTCCGGCTGCTGCTGGACATCGTCCCGGACCGGCCGCTCCATGCGCGCGCCGCCGACCACAACATCGGCTCGCAGCGGGTGCTCGAACACTGTGGCTTCGTCCGCGTCGGTGAGACCGATGCGGACGGGTTCCACGAGCGGATCTACCGCCTGGACTAGCCGGTCCCGCGTGTCGGAAGCGCGCGACCGCCACCTCCCGTATCGTTCGGCCTCGTGACCAACGAGCCTCCCGACGCCGACCGGACCGCGCCGACCGAGCCGGCGGCCGTCCCCGTCCCGGAACAGCCATCGACCCCCGGCTCGACCGCGAGCCCCGCGGCTCGGGATCCCCGCGCCGACCCGACGCCGCCGCGCCCACCCCGCCAGACCGGCCCGGTCCAGTACAAGGGCGCGGACCTGGAGCCTGCCCGCGGCCCGGGGCTCGGCTGCTTCCGGATCCAGGTCGTGGTCCTCATCGTGTTCATCATCCTGACCCCGCTCACGGTGGTCTGGGACTGGCCGATCGCCATCAGCACCGCGCTCCTGTTCGCGGTCATCCTGCTGCTGCTGGTCACCGGCCAAACGATCATCTTCCTGCTCCGCCTCGTGGCGGCGGATCGGCGCGGTCGCCGTCGGCCGCTGGCGAGCGGCTCCAGGACGGTCGGCGAGCTGGAGGATGCGACGGCCGCTTCTGGCGCCCCTGACGAGCCGCCGGCCCCCGACGACACGGTCCCACCCGAAGGCCCCGTGCGACAATAGCCGCCGGGCGACCGCCGCGGGCGCCCGATCGTTCGCTCTGGAGGACGCACCGGTGCCCGTGCTCGCGACCTACTTCAACGTCCGCCGCGGCCGCGATCCGTTCTTCAAGTTCTTCATGCGCACGATCTTCCCCAAGCAGGTGAAGGACTACGAGGAGAAGTTCGGGATCCGCTTCATCGGCTGGTTCAACGTCGCCCATGGCTGGGATTTCGACAACGTCATCCTGCTGGACCTGCCCGACTACGCCACTCTCGACAAGCTCGAAGCTGACGAGGCGACCCGAGCCCTGGGTCACCGAGCCGGCGAATGGATCTTCGAGCGCCACCACTCGATGTTCCTGCGCGAGCGCATGGGCCCCGACCTCGAATACCATCCCTGACCCATGAGCATGCGACGCGACGCACGACCACCAGGCGACGAACCGAACGGGAGGCGAACCATGGATACGGGCCACAACGACTTGCTCGGTGAGCTCGCAGCCGATGCCGCCCTCGAGCGCTCGGACTTCATCGTCCAGGCGACGGAGCAGCTGCGCCGGTTCCTCGATCACCACAAGGACCGGATCGCGGTGCTCGGTGGCATGACCCTCATCGACGAGGATCCCGACTACCTGTCGATCGCGCCGGACCTGTCGTTCCGCAGCCGAAGCCGCTATCTCGACGACCTGACCGGCGAATGGGTCAGCGAGACCGAGGTCATCGAGTCGGCGTCCGAATTGGTCGAGCTGTACAACCCGGCCGATATCTTCGCCGCCTTCGCCGAGGCCGCGCGCGAGGCCGCCGGGATGCCTGCCGAGCCGACCGCCGAGGGCGACCTGCTCGAGGTCGCCGGGATCTCGCCCGAGGAAGGCGTCTCGCAGGGCGAGGACCCCTACGCCGCCGCGGCCGACTCGTGGGCGGCCGGGCAGCCGATCTCGCTGAGCGAGGACGACGACGAGTCGGCGGCCCGCCGGCTGTACGACCTCGCGCTCGAGTACCAGGAACGCAGCCAGCGCAGCGAGGCGCGCCTGCTCGACGAGTTCGAGGGAGCGTCCGAGAGCATGGTCGCGATCATCGGCGACCTGATCATCGTCGACGACGATGACGAGCGGCTGACGCTGACGGCCAAGGGCTTCCGTGCCGAGGTCATCCCCGAGGACGCCGAGGACGAGTGGCGAACGTTGACCGGCTCGGGTGAGCTGGTCGAGTTCTACGACCCGACCGACGTCTTCGGCGACCTGGCCGACGCTCTCGCCGAGGCGTTCCCAGCCGTCGCGCCGGAGCTCGGCGGGGTCCCGGCCGATGGGGTCGGCGACTCGGCAGCCGGGGCCGGCGAGGCCGCCACCGCCGACGACGACGGAGCCGATGAAGGCGACGACGCCGAGGATGAGCCGATCGCGTGACGATGCGGCTCGCGGCGGCTGAGCTGGTCGAGAGTCGGGAGATCCTGCCGGGCCAGTGGATCCAGGCGTACCACGCCCCGGGCCTGGCCACGGGTTCGCGTGCGGGCCAGTTCGTCCACGTCCGACCCGGGGACTTCTCCGGGATGATCCTGCGCCGGCCGTTCTCGCTCAACACGGCCGACCCCTCCACCGGCATCGTGACCATCCACTTCCGGGTCATCGGGCGGGGGACCGACTTCTTCACCCGGTTGCGGCCGGGCGACGCGATCGACCTGCTCGGTCCGCTCGGGCGGCCGTTCGAGGTCGACCCGCGCAGCCGCCATCTGCTGCTGGTCGCGGGCGGGCTCGGGATGGCCGGTGTCCGCATGCTTGCCGACGAGGCGATCCGCGACGGACGCCAGGTCACGCTGCTGTTCGGGGCCGCTTCGGCGCGCGAGGTCTACCCGTCGAGCCTGCTGCCCGACGAGGTCGAGTACGTCGTCGCGACCGACGACGGGAGCATCGGCCATCACGGCTACGTGACCGACCTCGTCGCCGACTACGAGGGCTGGGCCGACCAGGCATTCGCCTGCGGCCCGCAGCCGATGCTGGCCACCCTCGCCCGGCTGGCGGAGGGCCGGCGCGCCCGGCTCGGGGTCGCCAAGCTCGGGCGGAAGCGCGGGTCCGGCAAGGTCGATGCTGTCGGATCGCCGGCCGCTCGCCGCAAGGCGTTCCTCCAGGTATCGATGGAGCAGAACATGGGCTGCGCCGTCGGGGCATGCCTCGGCTGCGTGGTGATGAGCACGTCCGGCACCCCGCAGCGAGTCTGCCGCGAGGGTCCGGTCTTCGCCGCCGAGGAGATCGCATGGGACGGCGCGTGGTCGTGACCGCGTCCACGTCGGACCCCAGGACGGCCAGGACGGCCAGGACGGCCCTCGACCAGGTCGCGATCTGGGCCGGGTTGATTGGCGCGGGCGTGATCGCGCTCGCCTCCATCGTGACGGCCATCACCTACACCGGCGCCAAAGGCGAGCAGTACAGCCCGCTCAACCATTTCGTCTCGGAGCTGGGTGAGCTCGGCGTGTCCGAGCTCGCACGCGTCTTCAACGCCTCGCTCATCATCGGGGGCGTCTGCTTCGTGCTGTTCATGCTCGGCCTGGCAGCGACCCGCGGTGGACGACTGCGATTCGCCTACGGCGCCACCGGCGTGATCGCCGGGATCGGCGGCGCATTCGTCGGTGTCTTCCCGATGAACGATCTCGACAGGCATTCGGTCGCAGCGCTGACGTTCTTCGTCCTCGGCCTGGTCACGGTCCTCCTCGCATCAGTGGACTTCGTCCGCGTCCGGGACTCGCGCTTCCCGCGCTGGCTGTCGGCGATCGGCGGCGCGACCGTGGTCGCCTTCGCGATCTTCCTCGCCATCCTGGTCGGCGAGGCCGGCGGCCTGGCCCACCCTGAGGAGCGGGTCGCGGTCTGGCCGCTGACGATCTTCGAATGGCTGCTGATCGTCGGGATCCTGGGCTGGGTCTTCCTGACCGCCCTGGCCTGGCAGCGCGCGACCCGATGAAGGCCAAGCGTCGCGCCGTGACCTCGTCGCCGCGGATCGCCGAGCAGAAGTACCCGTCGGCAGCGAAGCGCCCGCCCGCCCGGGTCGTGATCGGTGCCGCCGCGCCCCCGGCGTCCATCCCGTCCGCGGCGCCCACGCCGGTCCCGCCAGCGGCCGTGGACATGAGAGTCGATCTCGGGCGAGGCCTCGTGCTGCCGAACCCTGTCCTCGTCGCCTCGGGGACGTTCGGCTATGGGATCGAATACGGCGACGTCGTCGATGTCGACCGCCTCGGCGGGATCTGCTGCAAGGGCACGACGCTCAAACCGCGGATCGGCAACCCGACCCCGCGCGTGACCGAGACGCCGGCCGGGATGCTCAACTCGATCGGTCTCCAGAACCCGGGGGTGGACGCGGTCGTGGCCAAGTACGCCGAGACCTGGGCGACCTGGAAGACCCCGGTGCTGGTGAACGTCGCCGGCGAATCGGTCCACGACTACGTCGAGGTCGCCCGTCGGCTCGATGGCGTCCCGGGCGTGGCCGGCATCGAGCTCAACATCTCATGCCCGAACGTCGGGGCGGGCGGGCTCCAGTTCGCGATCGACGCGGACGCGGCGGGGGAGGTGACGGCGGCGGTCCGGCGCGTGACCACGCTCCCGCTGCTGGTCAAGCTGTCGCCGAACGTCGCGGACATCCGGCCCATCGCCCGGGCCATCGC
>DASYSM010000060.1:0-3361 GCA_036003325.1 Candidatus Limnocylindrales bacterium | reverse complement strand
GCACCTTGGAGGCGCCGAGCCGGCTGGGCTGCTCCGTCCACGTCCTGGGCGACGTGCTCGTCGACGTTCCCGCCGCGAGCCAGGTGCACCGGCCGGTCGTCCGCAAGGCGCTGGCACTCGACGATCTGGTGATCGATCCGGTCGTGCGTTGCTATCTGGTCGACGTGCCCGCCCCGGATCTCGGTGCCGATCGCAGCGACCTCCGGCGGCTGCTCGACGCACTCGCCGAGCAATGGAAGCTCACCGATCTCGCCATGCAGCCGTCGGTGCTCCCCGCGCTCCAGCCCGCGCTCGCAGCCGGCGCCCGCACCGTCACCGTTGCGATCCATGACGGGCACCGGGTGTGCGCGGTGTGGCCGGGATTCGTTGACACCGTCTACGGCGTTGCCATCGACGTCGGGTCGACCACCGTCGCCGGGCACTTGTGCGATCTCGCGACGGGCGAAGTGGTCGCGTCGGCCGGGATCATGAATCCGCAGATCCGGTTCGGCGAGGACCTGATGAGCCGGGTGTCGTACGCGATGATGCATCCCGAGGGCGCCGGCGAGATGACCGCGGCCGTGCGCAAGGCACTCGACGGGCTGATCGCCTCGCTCGCGATGCGGGCCGGGATCAAGCGGGTCGACATCCTCGAGCTGGCGGTCGTCGGCAACCCGATCATGCACCACCTGCTGCTCGGCATCGACCCGACGCCGCTCGGTGGCGCGCCATTCGCGCTGGCGACCGACCGGGCGGTCAACACCACCGCCGCTGAGCTCGGCCTGCTCGTCCATCCGGGTGCGCGGGTGTACGTGCTGCCGTGCATCGCCGGCCACGTCGGGGCCGACACGGCGGGCGTGATCCTGGCCGAGGAGCCGCACCTCGCGGAGTCGATGACCCTCGTCGTCGACGTCGGCACCAACGCCGAGATCGTGCTCGGCGATCGCCGCCGGCTCCTGGCCGCGTCGAGCCCGACCGGCCCCGCCTTCGAAGGCGCCCAGATCTCGGGTGGTCAGCGGGCCGCGCCCGGCGCCATCGAGCGCGTCCGGATCGACCGCGACACGCTCGAGCCGCGCTTCCGGGTCATCGGCGTCGATGCCTGGTCCGACGAGCCGGCGTTCGCCGCGGGCATCGTCGACACCGGCATCAGCGGGATCTGCGGCTCGGGGATCATCGAGGTCGTCGCCGAGATGTTCCTGGCGGGGATCGTCAGCGAGGACGGTGTCATCGATGGGGGACTGGCGGCACGGACCGAGCGCGTCGTGCCCGACGGCCGGACGTTCAGCTACGTCCTCCACGCCGGCGACGGGTCGGGGACGTCGCCGCGGATCGCCATCACCCAGAACGACGTCCGCGCGATCCAGCTGGCCAAGGCCGCGCTCTACGCCGGCGTCCGGCTGCTGATGGACCAGCTCGCGATCGACGCGGTCGACGAGGTCCGCCTCGCCGGCGCGTTCGGCAGCCAGATCGACCCGCTCCACGCGATGATCCTCGGGCTGATCCCCGACTGCGACCTGGGCCGCGTGCGGTCGGCCGGCAATGCCGCCGGCACCGGGGCGCTCATCGCGCTCCTGTCAGGGGCCGCGCGGACCGAGATCGAGGGCGTCGTCCGGCGGGTCGAGAAGATCGAGACCGCGGTGGAGCCGCGCTTCCAGCAGCACTTCGTCGAGGCGATGGCGTTCCCGCACAAGACCGCCGCGTTCCCGCACCTCGCCGCTGCGGTGGATCTGCCGGCACGGACGCCCGTCAGCGCCGCCGCGACGCAGGACGCGCGCATCGAGCGCCGCCGCCGCCGGAGCGTGGCGATCGGCACCAGAGAGGACACCTGATGGACGACCCGAACCGGCGGCGCAGCGGCGGCCGCGCCGCGCGCCAGGCACTGCGCCTCGCGAGCCACGCCGAGCACGTCCCGTTCCTGACCCGCACCCTGGCGCCGTTCGAGGTCCTCGGCGAGGAGGGACTCGCGCTCATCGAGCACAACGCCGACACGATCCTCGAGGAGGTCGGGGTCGAGTTCCGCGGCGACCCCGAGGCGCTCCGCCTGCTGCGCGACGGTGGCGCCGACATCGATGGCGTGCGTGTCCGATTTCCGCGCGGGATGTGCCGCCAGATCGTCCAGGCGACCGCTCCCCGCCAATACACGCAGTACGCGCGCAACCCGGAACGGAACGTCGAGATCGGCGGGATGCACACCGTCTTCGCCCCGAACTACGGCTCGCCGTTCGTGCGCGACCTCGACGGCGGCCGGCGCTACGGCACGCTCGAGGACTTCCGCAACCTGGTCAAGCTGACCTATGCCTCGCCGTACCTCCACCACTCGGGCGGAACGGTCTGTGAGCCGGTCGATGTGCCGGTCAACAAGCGCCACCTCGACATGGTCTACAGCCACATCCGCTACAGCGACAAGCCGTTCATGGGCTCGGTCACGGCCCCCGAGCGGGCGCGCGACACGGTCGAGATGGCACGGCTGACCTTCGGCGCCGACTACCTCGAGGACCACACGGTCATCACCTCGCTCATCAACGCCAACTCGCCGCTGGTCTGGGACTCGGTGATGCTGGGCGCCGCCCGTGCCTACGCCGAGGCCAACCAGGCGACCCTCCTCACGCCGTTCATCCTGGCCGGCGCGATGGCCCCGGTCACCGCGGCCGGCGTGTGCGCCCAGACCCTGGCCGAGGCGCTGGCCGGGATGACCTTCGTCCAGCTGACCCGGCCGGGCGCGCCGGTCATCCTCGGCTCGTTCGCCTCCTCGATGTCGATGCAGTCGGGCGCACCGACGTTCGGGACCCCTGAACCTGCGCTCGTGCTGTACGTCATGGCCGCGCTCGCTCGTCGGCTCGGCGTGCCGTTCCGGAGCGGCGGGTCGCTGTGCGGCTCGAAGATCGCCGACGCGCAGGCTGCCTATGAGAGCGCCGCCACGCTCCAGCCGACCGTGCTCGGCGGCGTCAACTTCGTCCTCCATGCAGCCGGCTGGCTGGAGGGCGGGCTGACCGTCGGCTACGAGAAGTTCATCCTCGACGCGGACCAGTGCGGGATGATGGCCGTCTTCGTCAACGGCGTCGACATGTCGGACAACGGCCAGGCGCTCGACGCCATCCGTGGGAACGAGCCGGGCACGCACTACCTCGGCAGCGCCCACACGCTGGCCAACTTCGAGACCGCCTTCTACCGCTCGGACGTGACCGACAACAACAGCTTCGAGCAGTGGCAGGAGGACGGCTCGCTCGACGCCGCGCAACGCGCCAACCGCATCTGGAAGAAGATGCTGGCCGAGTACGAGGCACCGCCGATCGACCCCGCGGTCGACGAGGCGCTGCTCGACTTCATCGCCCGGCGCAAGGCGTCGATGCCCGACTCGGAGGTCTGATGGCCTCGCTCCTGA
>DASYSM010000059.1:0-1849 GCA_036003325.1 Candidatus Limnocylindrales bacterium | reverse complement strand
CTGCTGCTGGTCAAGAACATCGACTTCGAGGCGCCCGGCTTCGACACCGGACACCCGACCGACTTCACGACCGACCTGGCCGTCTACCAGGATGGCCGCCAGATCGCGCGCAAGACGATCCGGGTCAACGACCCGCTGTCGGTCGCGGGCTACACGTTCCACCAGAACGGGTTCGGCCCGGCGCCGCACGTGGTGCTCAAGACGGCCGAGGGCGCGATGCTGTGGGACGCGCCCGTCCCGATGACCGACGTCGCCTCCGGCCTGCCCTACGCGACGATCGGGATCCCCGGCCGCGACATGGGCCTCAAGCTGTTCCTCGACAAGGACGCCGACGGCAACGGCATCCTGACCGCGGTCCCGTACACCGTCGCCGGCACCGGCGCCGACGGCCAGCCGGTCGAGGACCTGTACCAGGCGGTCGACCTCCACCAGGGTGACGTGCGCGTGTCGCAGGGCCTCGACCTGTCGATCGGCCTGGTCGACTTCGGGCAGTTCACGCTGCTCATCGCCAAGGCGGACCCGGGCCAGGGGATCGTCTGGATCGCGTTCGCCTCGCTCATCGCCGGGATCGCCATCACCTTCTACCGGCCGCGCCGCCGTGTCTGGACACGCGTCGCGCCCGACGGCCGGCTCGGGATCGTCTGGCGCTCGGATCGCTACGTCGACGTCGAGCGTGAGTTCGGGCGTTTGCTCGACCAGCTCGTCGCCGTCCGGCGGAGCGCCTGAGGCGCGATCGCACCGACGACGGCCACCGACCAGCCCGGCCGCCAAAATGCTCGCGCCGGCAACCCACGCCGGTGCTGAATCGCAACCATCCCGGCTGGTAGGCTCGACCCAACGCGCGCACGCGTCTTGCCGTGCGCCCTCCACAGGTGACAGATCGCAGGAGAGTCATGACCGCGAGACAGTCAGCCATCTCGGAGATCGCCACGCACCGGGTCGCCAAGACCCAGGACTATCTCAAGGACGCCGGCGCCGACATCTATGGCAGCTACGTCTTCGACGAGGGGGCCCAGCGCCAGTACCTGGCCAAGCCGATCTTCCGCAAGCTGCGCCGCACGATCGAGGGGCACGAACCGTTCGACCCGGCCATCGTCGACGCGGTGGCGCATGGCGTGAAGGAATGGGCGCTGGCCCACGGCGCGACCCATTACACCCATTGGTTCGTGCCGATGACCGGCTCCACGGCCGAGAAGCACGACTCGTTCCTGACCCCCACCGGCGACGGCCAGACCATCGCCGAGTTCTCGGGCAAGAACCTGGTCCAGGGCGAGCCTGACGCGAGCTCGTTCCCGTCGGGCGGCCTGCGCGCCACGTTCGAGGCCCGCGGCTATACCGGCTGGGACGTCACCAGCCCGATCTTCCTCCAGGTCGAGACCAACGGCGTCACGATGACCATCCCGACCGCGTACGTGTCGTACACGGGCGAGGCGCTCGACTTCAAGATCCCGCTCCTGCGCTCCCAGGAGGCGCTCGGCACCCAGGCCCTGCGCGTCCTGCGCTGGTTCGGCAACACGACCGCGAGCCGGGTGTTCACCAACATCGGCCCGGAGCAGGAGTACTTCCTGGTCGACCGCCGGCTCGCCGAGCAGCGGCCGGACCTGCTGCTCACCGGCCGGACGCTGTTCGGCGCCCCGTCGCCCAAGGGCCAGGAGCTCGAGGACCAGTACTTCGGCCCGATCCGCGAGCGGATCCTGGCATTCATGATGGACCTCGACCGCGAGCTGTGGCGGCTCGGCATCCCGGCCAAGACCCGCCACAACGAGGTCGCGCCCGGGCAGTTCGAGATGGCCCCGGTGTTCGAGGCCACCTCGGTCGGCTCGGACCACAACATGGTGGTCATGAGCCT
>DASYSM010000058.1:0-21847 GCA_036003325.1 Candidatus Limnocylindrales bacterium | reverse complement strand
GATGATCGAGCCAGACGCGCCGGCGCCCGACCTGTCGGCGCTCCCCGAGGCCGCAGGACTGTGGCAGGCGACCCACTCGCCGCTGCAGCAGCGGGTCGCACGCGAGTTGGTGTTCGCGGATCCGCTCGCGGGACTCGGCGCCTATCACGGCCGCGCCCTCGTCGTGTCGGCCGCCAACGACGCCCAGGTTCCCGGATCCGATGCGGACAGGATCGTCGCGGCCCTGGGAAGCGACCCGAAGGACAAGCTTCGGGTGACGGTCGCCGACGCGAATCACGTCTACAAGACCGAGTCACGCCCGCCGTCGACGATCAGCCAGACGGAGATCGCCGCGGGCTACGCCGATGAGAACCACCCACTGGCCGACGGGCTCGTCGATGCCATCGTGGACTTCGTGACGACCACGGCGGTCTGACGCCGCAGGGGCCCTGTCGGTCACCATCGACCAGGTCCGGGCATGGCGCCCCCGGACGGACTCGAACCGCCGACGCAGGCCTTAGGACGGCCTCGCTCTGTCCACTGAGCTACGGGGGCGCGGGCTTCATCGTACCCTGCGGCCCGGCGGGCGCTAGTGTGTCCGGCATGACCGACCACATCGAGCACCGCATCACGGCGCCTGACGGCCGAACGCTCGCAGCCGCCGAGTGGGGCGATCCGGCGGGGGTGCCGCTCATCGCGATCCACGGGACGCCGGGTGGCCGGCTCAGTCGCTGGCGCGACGCGTCCATCTATGCACGGGCGGGCGTCCGGCGCATCTCGTTCGACCGTGCCGGGTACGGCCTGTCGACGCGTCGACCCGGTCGGCGCGTCGCGGACATCGCCGAGGACGTCACGGCCATCGCCGATGCACTCGGCGTCGGCCGGTTCGCCGTGACCGGCCGTTCCGGCGGGGGCCCGCACACCCTGGCCTGCGCCGCCCTCCTCGGCGATCGGGTCATGCGCTGTGCGGCGGTCGTCGCGGTGGCGCCATTCGACGCCGACGGCCTCGACTGGTTCGCCGGACAGACGCCGGGCAACGTGTCCGAAGGCAGGCTCGCCCTGGAGGGCGAGGACGCCCTGCGCGCGAAGCTCGAGCCGGATCGGGAGACCATCCTGGACCGTCTCGCACGCGGCGCCAAGGACGCGCTGCCCGACGATTACGAGCTGTCCGAGAGCGACAAGATCCAGCAGGCGAAGGATCGAGCCCTCATGGCCGAAGTCCTGCCCGACGCACTGCAGGCCGGTGTCGACGGCTGGGTCGATGACGACATCGCGTTCGTCATGCCGTGGGGCTTCGATGTGAGTTCCATCACGGTGCCGACCTCGCTCTGGTACGGACGGGCGGACACGCTGGTGCCGGCCGCCCACGGTGATTGGCTGGCGGCGCACATCCCCGGCGTCGAGGTGCACGCCAGCGGCTTCGGCCACTTCGGCGAGGATGCCGACGCCGAACGTGAGCTGGCCTGGCTGGCAGGGCGCCCCGGCTGAGGCGATGGCCGACCCCCGACGACGCCGCCTCTCCCCGTTCGCGATCGTCATCCTGACCTGTGTGGTGCTCGCCGGCTGCGCCGCACTAGCGACGCCGTCGCCGTCGGCCACGCCTGTCGGCGGGACGGCACCCGGATCGCCGACGTCCGACGCGTGCAAGCACATGACGATCGAGCAGGCGAGCGAGGCGCTCGGGGCACCGATCGACACCGCCACGCCACTCGCGGACGCACCCGGCTGCGTCTACGAAGTCAATGGCTCGCCGACGGTCATCGGCTACCAGTTCGTGGACCAGGCATTCTGGGACCAGGCGAAGGCTGGCGATCACACCGCCGTCGACGTCGGGGACGAGGCGTTCTCCGTGACAGACGCCGGGTTCACCACCCTCGTCGTCCGCAAGGGCTCGACCTACTTCTCGGTCATCGTCAACATCCCGAGCGCGTCGAGCAAGCCCGCGGTGGACGTCGGGACGTCGGTCGCGAACTACGTCCTGGCGAGTCTTCCCTGACCGATCGGTTGCCGGACCGGGCTTTCGGCGGCCCTCGCCTACAATCGGCCGCGATGGACGCCTCCTCCGCTCCCCTCCCCGATCTCGTGCTATACGGCCGCGTGGGCTGTCACCTGTGCGATGAGGCGCACCGGACGCTGACCACACTGCTGGCCGAGCGGCAACGGGATGGACGCCCGGCACCCGGCTTGCAGGTCCGCGACATCGACACCGACCCGGCCTGGCGCAGCGCCTATTCGGCGACGATCCCGGTCGTCGAGCTCGGCGACCGGCGGCTCGAGCTGGTCACCAGCGCCACGCGCCTGCGCCGCCTCCTGGCCGACGTCCTGGATGCCTGAACCGCCTCGATGACCGGCACCGACCTGACGATCCTGGTCGCCTTCGCCGCGGGCGTCATCAGCTTCCTGTCCCCGTGCGTGCTGCCGCTCGTGCCGGCCTATCTCGGCCAGCTCACGGCGATCGCGGTCGCCGGTTCCGCGGTCGCCGGTTCCGCGTCCCACGCCCCTCCGTCGCGCTGGCTGGCGATGCGCCACGCGATCGCCTTCGTGGCCGGGTTCGGGTCGGTCTTCACGTTGCTGGGGATCACGGCCACCTTCGTCGCCGGTCCGCTGGCCGACTATCTGCCGACGCTCCGCGTCATCGGCGGCCTGGTGCTCATCGTGCTCGGACTCGAACTGGCCGGCCTGCTCCACCTGCCCGGCCTGCAGCGGACCTGGCGTCCGCTCGACGCCGGCGCGGCCGGGTCACTGGCGGCCGCGACCGGCACGACCGCGCTCGCGACCGGTGGTGGTGGCGGCGGCGGACCGTCCTTCGGCGACCGCGTCGGCAGCCGGTTCGTGAGCTCGCGCGGCGGGTGGCTGGCATCGTTCGGGCTCGGCGCCATCTTCGCCATCGGCTGGAGCCCGTGCATCGGCATCATCCTGGGCGGGATCCTGACGATGGCCGCCACGTCGGGAACGGTCGTCCAGGGCACGATCCTGCTGATCGCCTACACGCTCGGACTCGGCCTGCCGTTCCTGCTCATCGCCGCCGTCTACGATCGCGCGCCGCGGCTGATGGCACCGCTCGTCCGCCATGGCCGGACGGTGTCGCTGATCGGCGGGTTGCTGGTCGTGTTCATCGGCCTGGCGATGGTGTTCGACTGGCTGGCGCTCTTCCCGCGCTACTTCAACTTCAACACCGCGATCTGATGGACCAGCGACCCGAGTTCAGCCACCGCCGCGAGCGTCACGGAGTCGTCGGGCCGTTCAGTGGCCGCCAGCTCGTGTTCGTGTTCGTGGCCGTCCTGATGGCGGGCGTCGTGTTGATCGGCATCACCACGCCGCTCGGGAACACCGCCGACGGACCGGCCGCGGTCGACCCCAAGGCGACCGCCTATCTGATCTCGTCGCCACCGCCGGTCGGGTTGAAGGTCGGCGCCAGCGCGCCCGAGTTCTCGGTCACCAACGCCGATGGCTCGACGTACCAGCTGACCGACCTGGACGGGGCGCCCATCCGGTTGTCCGACCTCCGTGGCAAGGCCGTGTGGGTGAACTTCTGGACGACCTGGTGCCCGCCCTGCCAGTCGGAGGTGCCGATCCTCCGCGATGTGGCGGCGAAGTACAAGGACCAGGGGCTGGCCGTGGTCGGCGTCTCGGTCCAGGAGACCTCGCCGGCCGATGTCGCCGCGTACGCGCAGAAATACCAGCTCGGCTACACGATCGGGTTCGACGGCACCGGGCAGATCTTCCACGCCTACAAGGCCTATGGGCTGCCGACGCAGGTGTTCATCGACCCGAACGGAGTCATCGCCTCGATCGTCGCGTCGCCGCTCGACGAGGCGGGCGCCGAAGCGCAGGTCCAGGCGATCCTGCCGACGGCGGTCAGCGGCGGCACGGCCGGCCCCAGCCCCAGCCCGGGTCCGTAGGTCGCTACGCCGGCTCGAACCGGAACCGATCGCGATCGCGCGCGAGTCGACCGATCGGCCTGGTCGCCTCGTGCGACAGCGCGACCAGCCACGCCTCGTCGGCGGCCCGCGCGAACAGCTCCGCCTTGCGGCGGACCGAATCCAGCGGGAAGTCGTCGAAGGCGGTGACCCAGCGGGGATTTGCGCCCCACGGCCGCATCAGCAGGTCCCCGAAGAACGCCAGCGTCCGGCTGCCAGGGCCACTCCCCCGCACGATGACCGCCTGATGGCCGGTCGAGTGTCCACCGGTCGGGACGACCGTGACGCCCGGCAGGAGCTCGCGCTCGCCGTCGGCCCAGCCCTCGGCGCCCCAGTCGCGGACGAGCCGCAGCTCCGGCTGGACGTACGACGCGACGAGGCGTGGATTGTCGCCGAGCGCGACGTCCCACTCCGCCTTCTGGGCCACGATCGTCGCCCGTGGGAACGCGCGTGCACCGTCCGCCCGCAGCAACCCGCCGGCGTGATCGAAATGGAGGTGGCTCATCGCGACCACGTCCACGCTGTCGGGCGCGAACCCCGCCGTCTCGAGCGCGGCCACGATCCACGGTCCACGCACGTCACGCTGTTCGCGGGTCTTGTCGTCGAACCGCTCGCCGATGCCGGTCTCGACAAGGACGCGACCGGCGGGCGTCTCGATCAGCAGGCAGTTGAGGGCCTGGAGCAGGCGCCGCTTGTCATCGACCTCGTCCTTGACCAGATCACCCCACAGGACCCACGGCACGGGGCCGAGCAATGTCCCGGCGTCCGATCGGAACGTCCCGGCCTGGACCAGCGCGACCCGGACGCCGCCGCCGAGATCGGCTGCCCAGTCGACCGCGTCGTTCATCCCCGGTCCATCATTCGCGAGCCGTCACGGGCAGCGGTTCCGGCCTCCGGTCCGGGACCAGGCGGAGCGGGCTCTGGTCGGTCTTCCGGCGGGGGCCGGCACGAGGCACACCCATCCGCTCGGCCCGGAACTGTCGGCCCAGGGCCAGGCCCTGGCGTTGATACCGGGAGCCGATGCCCTCGCCGTACAGCTCGTCCGGTCGCGCGGCCATGCGCTCGAAGGTCAGCTTGCACAGCCGCTGACCATGCTCGAGCGAGAACGGCACGTCATGGGCCCGTACCTCGAGGACGGCCGGCGTCCCCGGCGCGCCGTCGGACACGTCGCCGAAGCCCGGGTCGAAGAACCCGGCGTAATGGGTCCTCAGCTCGCCGGCGGTGGGGTCATAGGCGGCCATCTCGGCCGCGTAGTCCGGCGGGATCCGGACCCGTTCCCTCGACACGAGCAGGTAGAACTCGCCGGCACCGAGGATGAGCTTGCCCGCCGACGGCTCGACCCGCTCCCAGTAGTCGCCGACCTCGTAGGCGTTCTTGAGATCGAGGTCGAGCAGTCCCGTGCTCTTCTTCGCCCGATAGCCGACGAACGACCGACCGGCGAGATCCACGCTGAGGAAGAGTCCGTCCGACACGACGGCGCGATCGCCGGCCTCCGACGACGCGCCCGGATAGATGATCGGATCGCGTTCGCTCAGCGCGAGGAGCTCGGCGTCGCTCAGTCGGGCGATGCCCGACATCAGGCGGAGCTGGTTCAGGGTGATCCCCGACCGGACCTTGACCGTGAACGACATCGGCACGACTTCGAGGAAGAGCTCGCCCGCGTAGCCATCGCGGACTTCGTCGAAGTGCGCGCCCTCGTCGGTGATCACCCGGGTGAAGACGTCGAGCCGGCCGGTCGAGCTGCGCGGGTTCGTCCGACCCCGGATCCCGGCGGGGAGACGCAACCGCTCGCGGAGCGGGATCAGGTATGGCCGGTTCTGCTCGAGGACGGCCCCATCGTCGGTCAGATCGAGCTCGTCCATGCCGTATTCGCGCAGCTTGTCGCGGACCGAGCTGGTCCCGGGCAGGAAGCTGCACCGAAGCCGATAGGCCACGTCGCCGAGCGTGAGGTCGAGGCTCGCCGGCTGGATGTTCCTGTCCGGGATGTCGATCGACGACCGGATGTGACCGTCCGCGACGAGGGCCCGGATGTCCTGCCGCGGGAGGACGCCTTTGCGCTCGGAGCGCGAGGTCACCGCGCCGCCCGGGAAGCCTTCGCGCCGTTCCCGCGCAGATCGATGGCGACCGTGTCGCCACGTTCGGCGAACAGGGTGTCGACCTCGCGCTTGAGCGCCTCGAGGTCCTCGAAGCTCTGGTACACGCTGGCGAACCGGATGTAGGCGATCTGGTCGATGCCGCGGAGCTGCTCCATCGCCAGCGCGCCGATCCGCGACGACGGGATCTCGGTGACGCCGGCGGCACGCAGCTCGGCCTCGATGGCGTCGGCGGCGGCCTCGGCCGCGCCGTCGGCGACGGGTCGGCGGGTCAGCGCCTTGCGAAGACCGGACACGAGACGGTCACGGTCGAATTCCTGGCGCGACCCGTCGCGCTTGATGACGACCAGCCGGGCCGCTTCGACGCGCTCATAGGTCGTGAACCGCATCGAGCACGCGGCGCACTCGCGGCGCCGCCGGATGGTGGCCGAATCATCGAGATCACGCGAATCGACGACGCGGGTCTCCCGCTCGCCGCATTGGGGGCAGCGCATCGCTCTCCTGTCGCCTTGCACCACAAGGGATAGTGGTGCACGGCGAGGATACCACTAGATGGTGTGGTCTCGCCGACAGCAGAGGGCCTGTCGCGCGAGCGTCAGGCGCTCCACGGACCGGTCTTGGCGGCGACCTCGTCGGTCTCGAGATCCTGCGCCTCGAGTGCGTGCCGAGCGAAGGCTTCGCGTGCGTGGATGAGGTTGAGGTAGCCGCGTTTGATCGAGGTCTGCGCTTCGAGCTCGCGCGGCCCCCGGCCGGCCATCAACATCATCGACGTTCCGTGGTCGACCATCTCGAGCGCGCGGCGGGCTCGTTCCAGCTCGGCGACCAGGTCCTTCCGGATGCTCTGGGCCTTGCGCGGTCCGTGCAGCGCCCGGGCCTCGTCCGCGTAGCGGTCGACCGCGTCGGTGGCGGCGGTGATCGTGTCGACGATGGTGTCGGGGCCGATCTGCCGGCGCCGGACCGCGTCGATCTGGCCGGCCGCCGCCCCGAGCGACGCATCGACCCGAGCCGCGAGATCACGGACGGAACCACGGAAATGTTCGAGCTCGCGGGTCCGCTTGACGATCCTGCCGGTCCCCCGGAGCACGACCGCGAGACCTGCCGCGAGCGCGATGAACGCCGCGATCGGCAGCAGGACGGCCAGTTCCATGGTGTCCGTGGTCCCCGCGGACCGCGCTCAGCCCGACCGTGCGCGGAGGCGCTCGAGGAGGGCGTTGCCGACCTCGAACAGGTCGCCGACCACGAACAGGTCGGCGAACTCCGCGATGGGCGCGTCGGCGTCGCGGTTGACCGCGACGATCGCGCCCGACGTCCGCATCCCGACCTTGTGCTGGATCGCGCCGCTGATGCCGAGCGCGAGGTACAGCTCGGGCTTGACGATCTTGCCGGTCTGCCCGATCTGCTGGCTGTACGGGATCCAGCCCGAATCGACGGCCGCGCGCGTCGCGCCGACCGCGCCACCGAGGGCCGCCGCGAGCTGCTCGACGATGCCGAAGCCGTCCGGACCCCCGACGCCCCGACCGCCGGCGACGATGATGCGGGCCTCCTCGATCGGCGCCTGGGTGCCGGCCTCGCTGATGCGGTCGATGACCCGGACCGCGGGGAGCGGCGCGGTCGGGGCGGGCGGGTCGAGCGCCTCGATCCGTCCTGCCGTGGCGGCCGCTGCGGCGGTCGTCACGTTCGGCCGGACCGTGACGATCCCGCGGCCGTCGGTGAAGCCCGAGGTGGTGATGAGCTTGCCGCCGAAGACGTTCATCTCGACCGACGGACCGTCATCGGTCCAGTCCACGGCCACCGCGTTGACCAGGACGCCCAGGCCGGTCAGGGCGGACAGGGCGCCGGCCAGGTCCCGACCGTCGGCGCCGGCCCCGACGAAGATCGCGTCCGGCCGCTCGCCGTCGGCGAGTGCCGCCACGTGACCGGCCGCGACAGCCGACCAGGCGTGATCGGCTGCGGCCGGGTCGGTGACGGTCCGGACGATCGGCAGGTAGGTCGCGAGCTCGGTGGCCGCCGCGGCGGGGTCGGCGGCGACGACCAGACCGAGGACTTCGCGTCCGGTCCGCTCGCCGAGGCCTCGGACGAGCGTCGCGGCCTCGGCGCTGATCCGCGCCAGGCCACCGTCGGGGCTCGGCTCGGCGACGACCCACAGCGCGCCCATCAGACGATCCGCCGTTCGACGAGGAAGTCGACGATCCGGTCCGCCCCCTCGGCCGGGCTGCCGCGGACGATCTCGGTGGCCGCCCGCGCCGGCGGCTGCCGGCTGTCGAGCACCCTGGTCGTCGCGACCGCACCGCCGACCGATGAGCCCTCGAGACCGAGGTCCCCGAGATCGCGGGTGACGATCTCCTTGTTCCGCGCCGCCATGATCCCCTTGAGCGACGGATAGCGCGGCTCTCCGAGCGCCTGGGTCCCGCCGATGACCACCGGCAGGGGCGCCTCGAGCAGGTCGTAGCCGGTCGCGCTGATCCGCCGGACGCGTACGGTCCGGGCATCCATGTCGGGCTCGATGCGGGCGGCGTACGACAGATACGGCAGTCCGAGCAGCGCCGCGACGCCGGCCGGGACGACGCCTCCGACACCGTCGGAGCTGTCGATGCCGGCGAACACCATGTCGAACTCGAGCTGGCCCAGGGCCGCGGCGAGGACCCTGGCGGTCGACACCGTGCACGACCCGGCCAGCGCTGCATCGGTCACGTGGACGCCCCGGGTGGCGCCCATGGCCAGCGCCTTTCGCAGCGTCTCGGGGGCGTTGGTGGGCGCCATCGACAGCAGCGTGATCTCTCCCTCGCCGGCCGCCTCGATGAGCTTGAGAGCGGCCTCGAGGACGTATTCGTCGTTGCCGTTGACGACCGCCGGCACCGCGGCCCGGTCCAGCCGCCCGTCCGGGCCGAGCCGCTCACCGGCCGACGCCGGGTCGGGGACGGGTTTGACGAGGACGACGATGCGCACGAGCGGCTCTCTCCCTCCGTCGGCGGTCAGCTGCCCTTGCCGAGCAACGCCCGCGCGATGACCGATCGCTGGATCTGCTGGGTGCCTTCGTAGAGCTGGGTGATCTTCGCGTCGCGCATCATCCGCTCCACTGGGAACTCGTCGATGTAGCCGTACCCTCCGAGCACCTGGACGGCGTCGGTGGTGACCCGCATGGCGGTGTCCCCGGCCACGAGTTTACACATCGCCGCCCAGCGAGCGGCGTCCGGCGAACCGGCCTCGATCTCGACGCACGCCTTGTACAACAGCTGGCGGGCGCCCTCGGTCGCGGCGTCCATGTCGGCGAGCAGCGCGCCGACCATCTGGAAGTCGCCGATCCGCTGCCCGAACTGGCGGCGGTCCTTGGCGTACGCGGTCGCGACCTCGAGCGCTCCCTGCGCGATGCCCACCGCCTGGGCCGCGATGCCAGGCCGACTCCGCTCGAACGTCTTCATCGCGATCGCGAAGCCGTCTCCGTCCTCGCCGACGCGGTGGCCGACCGGCACCCGCACCTCGTCGAAGGCGAGCTCGGCGGTCGGGCTGCCGCGGATCCCCATCTTGTGCTCGATGCGGCTGACCGAGAAGCCGGGTGACGGGACCTCGACCAGGAAGCACGACAGGCGCCTGTGGCGCGGGGTCGCGGCGTCGGCGTCGGTGACCGCGAAGACCGCGATCCGGCTCGCGACCGAGCCGTGGGTGATGAAGCGCTTCGAGCCGCTGATGACATAGGCGTCGCCGTCGCGGACGGCCCGCGTGCGGACGCCGGCGACATCGGAGCCCGCCTCCGCCTCGGTCAAGGCGAACGCAGCCAGGTCCTTTCCGGCGGCCATGCCGGGCAGCCAGCTGGCCTTCTGCTCAGCGGTGCCGAAGCCGATCACTGGCAGCGATCCGAGCTCATGCGCGGCGAGGATCAGCCCGGTCGTCGCGCAGGCGCGGCTGAGCTGCTCGATCGCGAGACAGACCGTGAGCAGCTCCCCGCCGAGGCCGCCGAACTCGGTCGGGAACGGCAGCGCGAGGATGTCCTGGTCGGCAAGCAGCTGACGGAGGTCGTCCGGGAACTCGCCCGTCCGGTCGATGTCCGCAGCACGAGGCGCGACCCGCTCATCGGCCAGGGTACGGACGGCGTCGCGAAGGAGGGTCTGCTCCTCGGTCAGGCGGTAGGTGGGCGGCGTGGACTCGGTCACCGCGGCCATCCTAGCAGCGGCGTTCGCGCGTCAGCCCGGATCGGCGGTCGCGAGCTCCTCGACCCGGATGGCGACGACGCGGCCGACCAGGTCGAACGGGACCGGAGCGCTGGCCGGGAACCTGAGCGTCGCCTTGCCCGACAGGTACGGCGCGAGCTCGTCGCCGAGTCGGTCGATGACGACCGCGCTGGCAGGGAACAGGCTGTAATGCTTGGTGAACACGGAGAACGACACGAGGAACCGCCCGCCGAGGCGATAGGCGGGCATGTCGTAGGCGATGGCTTCGACCGCGTCGGGGGCGGCCGCACCGATGGTCGTCCGGAACTGCTCGACGACGTCGCGCCGCGGCGCTGGCTGGGCGGCGACGAACTCGTCGACGGTCGCCACGGCTCCCCTAGTCCCGGTCCGCCCGGTCGATCGCGATCGCCGCCAGGTCGGCCACGGCTTCGAGGGTCGGCCTCTTCGCCGGCTCGATGGGGCTGTCGTAGGCGAGGGCGAGGACGCCGACGACGTGATCGGCGCCGTCGCGGCGGACGACCAGCGGGAGGTGGCTCCGGAGTGCCGGGCCGCCCGGGTTCATCGGCGTGACGTCGTAGGTCGCCACGGGCTCGGAGAAGGTCCGCGTGACGGGATGGACGGGTCGCCGCATCGCCTCGGTGAGACCGGCCGCCGCGGCGGCATCGAGGCCGGTGGACGCGACGATCTCGAGCGCGCCCGAGCCGCGCGTCGGGACGACGACGGCGCCCGAGCCGACCGAGAACGGGCTCGAGATCGCGTCGAGCATGGTCCGCAGCGTGGCCTCCAGCCCGTCGCCGCGCGCGGCCGCGCGGGCGCACTCGATCAGGATCGGTTCACCGTCCGCGGATGGCATGTCTGCCTGAGTATGACCGAGCGGGCCGGCGCGCCGCTGCGCCTCTCCATCTGCCGTCGGTTCGTGGCCAGATGGAGAGGCTGGCCTGTTCGCGCCGGGCGCGGACACTGGGCACGACCCCAGGGCAGGCCGGGATACCGGCATCGACGTGCGGGAACGGCGTGCCCCGACTAGCATCGGACCCGATGCTGGAGGGCCTCGTCATCCGTCCCGAGCGCGACTCCGACCATCGCGCGATCGCCGAGGTGGTCGGCGCCGCATTCGTCGGGCATCCCGACGAGGTCGCCGCGTTCGTCGAGCGCATCCGGGCATCCGAGCAGTTCATCCCCGAGCTGGCTCTGGTCGCCGAGGACTCGTCGGGTGTGATCGCGCACGTGATGCTGAGCTGGGTGGGCGTCGAAGGTGCTTCCCGGGCCAGGATCCTCGATCTCACGCCGATGTCGGTCCGACCCGATCGGCAAGGCATCGGCGTCGGGTCACGGCTGATCCGGGACGTGCTCGGCCGCGCCGAGGCAGCCGGCGAGCCGGCGGTGATGGTCGAGGGCATCCCCGCGTACTACCCTCGGTTCGGCTTCGAGCGGGCGAGCGCGCTCGGCTTCGTCGCCCCGCATCCGAAGATCCCTGACGAGGCGTTCATGGTCAAGCGGCTGCCGGGATACAGCGCGGACCTCGCCGGTCGGATCGTCTATCCGGCCGCGTTCGACGCGCTCGGGTACTAGCGCCTGTCCAGCCAGGCGGCAGCGAGATCCCGCATCGCGCGCGATCCGGGACCTAGAGGACCGGCAGCTGGCGTTCGGCGGGCACGGACGCGAGCCGGGCCGCCAGCACCTCGCTGATATCCATCGCCGCGACCGCGGTCCCGCCCTCGGCGGCGGCCAACCCGTCGCTCATCATCACCATGCAGAACGGGCACGAGGTGGCCACCGTCTCGGCGCCCGTCGCCAGCACCTGTCGCGTCCGGTTCTCGTTGATACGCGTCCCGCGCGTCTCCTCCATCCACATCCGGCCGCCGCCGGCGCCGCAGCAGAAGGTGTTCTTGCCCGACTTCTCCATCTCGGTGATCGACACGCCCGCGGCGCCCAGGACGTCCCGTGGCGCGGCGATCACGTTGTTGTAGCGGGCGAGGTAGCACGAGTCGTGGACGGTGACGCTGCCCGGGCGGTGGTCACCCGTCTCCGACTCCGCATCCTCGGGGACGGTCGCCAGGCGGCCCGAGGAGACCAGCCCGGCGAGGTACGTCGAGTGGTGGACGATCGTGTACCTGCCGCCCAGCTGGCCGTATTCGTTGCCGATGGTGTTGAAGCAGTGCGGGCAGGCCGTGACGATCGTTCGCTCGCGCATGCCGTACCGGTCGAGCGTCTCGACGTTGCCCATGGCCAGCATCTGGAAGACGTAGTCGTTGCCCATCCGGCGTGCCGGGTCGCCGGTGCACGACTCCTCCTGGCCGAGGATCGCGAACGTGACGCCCGCGGCGTGGAGGCAGGTCGCGACCGCCCGTGCGACCTTCTGGTTGCGCGTGTCGAACGCCGCCGCGCAGCCGACCCAGTAGAGCACGTCGAGCTCGTCGAGCGTGCCGTCGGCGGCCATCTGCGCCACGGTCGGGACCTCGAACGGCAGTGGCTTCGTCCAGTCCAGCCGCGACGACGCCGGCTGGCCCCAGGGGTTGCCCTGGTTCTCCATCGAGCGGAACGCAGTGGTCAGCTCGGACGGGAAGCGGCTCTCCTCGAGCACCAGGTTGCGCCGCAGGCCGACGATCTTGTCGACGTGCTCGATGAGCACCGGACACGCCTCGACGCACGCGCCGCAGGTGACGCAGTCCCAGACGGCGTCGTACGGGATGGCGTCGTCGACGATCGGCTTCGCCAGGGTCTTTGCCGGGATCGTGGTGTCGTCGAGACCGTACGTCTCGCGCACGATCGGCGAGTTCGGGATGATGTCGATGCCGTGCTCGGCATCCACCGACATGTGGCGGATGCCCATGATCAGTTCCTTGGGGTTCAACGGCTTGCCCGTGTTGTAGGCGGGACACGCCTCCTGGCAGCGGCCGCACTCGGTGCAGGTGAACCCGTCGAGCAGGTCCTTCCAGCCGAGGTCCTGGAGCGTCTTGAGCCCGAACGTCGCGTTCTCGTCCTCGAGATCGAGCCTCGGCAGCTCGCCGCGCGGTGCCAGCTTGCGGAAGAAGATGTTCGGGAACGCGGTCGCGATGTGGAGGTGCTTGCTGAACGGCAGGTAGCACAGGAACGCGGCCACCAGCGCGATGTGGGCCCACCACAGGACCGAGAAGGCAGCCTGCAGCACGTCCGGCGAGAGGTTCCGCAGCGGCACCGCGACCGCGTTCGAGATGAACGCGCCCGGGATGTCGCCATGGGCCGCGACCTGGAAGAACTGCGCGAACAGCTCGGTCGCGACCACGCCGCCGATCATGCCGAGGATGATCAACGCATCGCGATTGAGGGTCAGCCGGCGCGGCTTGGTCACCAGCCGCCGGTAGTACGCCCAGGCGATCGCCGCGAGCACGATGACCGCGACGACGTTCTGCATCGCGCTGATGAGCGCCCAGATGAGGCCATCGGCCGGGATCTTGAGGACCGTCTGGATGATCCCGCCGGTGACGATATCGGCCGTGCCGATGGTCAGCAGCACGAACCCCCAGAAGATCCCCGCATGCATCACCGCGGCACCCGGGTCCTTGAACATCTTGGTCTGGACGAACGCGTACTCGGCCAGGCCGACGACGCGGGCAGGCACGTTGGCGAACGGCCGTGACGGCTTGGCGACGGCGAACACCCGCAGGTGGCGGAGCATGACCAGGACGAAGAACAGCGCAGAGCCCCAGAAGACGACGAAGACGAGCGGATAGCCGGGGACGTCCTGGAAGGGCGGGAACATCAGCGGTCGGAGCCTCCGTCGTCGATGTGCGCGGGCGTGCTGCCGTGATCGTACGGTCCCGCGAGGGTCTCCAGCGCGTGATCCAGCACCGGCACGATGGCCTCGAGCGATTCGAGCGCGCCCCTCGGGCTGCCGGGGACGTTGACGATGAGCGTCCGCCCGCGCACGCCGACGAGCCCGCGCGACAGGTCCGCGAGCGGCGTCGCCGTCCGACCGGCCGCCCGCATCGCCTCGCCGAGACCCGGGACCTCGTAATCGATGACCGCGGCCGTCGCCTGTGGCGTCACGTCGCGCGGCGTGAGCCCGGTCCCGCCGGTCGTGACGATGAGCGGGTGGTCGGCGGAGCCGTCGACGAGAGCCGCCTCGATCGCCCACTGCTCGTCGGGGATCAGCAGCCGCTCGACGCTGAACCCGAGCGCGGTCAGCCGTTCCTCGATGCGGGCGCCCGAGGTGTCCTCGCGCACCCCGGCCGTGGCACCGTCGCTGGCGGTGATGACGAGAGCGGCGCGCCCCTCGACCGGCGCCTGGGCGTCATCGCTCACCGTCGCCTCACCCGTGACCCTTGCGCTTCGACCCCACCCGACCCGCGACCCGCGCACCCGGACGTGGCCTCGCATGCTGCGCGTCATCGGCCGGCGGCGCCTGGCGGACCCACGTACCGCTCTTGCCACCGGTCTTCGAGACGAGCCGGACGGCCCGGATCTCGACGCCGCGCTCCACGCCCTTGACCATGTCATAGATCGTCAAGGCGGCCACGGACGCCGCGGTCATGGCTTCCATCTCGACGCCCGTCTGGGCGGTCGTCGCGGCCTCGGCACGGATGCGGAGGAGGCCCGCGGCACGGTCCGGGGTGATCGCCACGACCAGGTCGCTCAGCCCGAGGGGATGGCACAGCGGGATCAGCTCGCTCGTGCGCTTGCCACCCATGACACCGGCCAGCTCGGCGACGCTCAGCACGTCGCCCTTCGACCCGCCGCCATCGATGACCAGGCTCATCGTGTCGGGCGAGACCGCGACCGCCGCCTCGGCCACCGCCCGCCGCGCCGTGACGGGCTTCTCCGACACGTCCACCATCCGCGGCCGGCCGGCACGGTCCAGGTGGGAGAGCCGGCGCCGTTCGGCGCGTGGCTGGGGTCGCTGGTCCATGGGGTTCCTCCGAGGTGGGTCAGCCGGGCGCGACCATCATGCCCGGTCCAGCCACCACAGTGCGACCTCGGCGCCGGCGGGGAGCTCGTCGTCGAGCTCGGGGATGACCGCGAGGGCGTCGGCGGCGGCCAGGGCCGAGATGACGTGACTCCCCTGCCCGCCCGCGAGGTGCACCTGCACGCGGCCGCGCGGATCGCGGACGGGCGCGCCGGCGTCGTCCCGCTCGGCCTGGACACGGATGAACGCGCGGCGACCGCGGCTCTTGCGGACCGCCTCGCCGAGCACCGCGCGATCGACCGGCCGGACGAGGTCGTGCCGACCGCCGAGGGCCCGCACGGCCGGGCGCACGAAGAGCTCGAACGTGACCGCCGACGACACCGGATTGCCCGGCAGGCCGAACAGCAGGACCGGCGCATCCGGACCGACCCCGCCGGGCCGTTCGGCGGTGCCGAAGGCGAATGGCTTGCCGGGCTGGACCGCGACCCGCCACAGGTCGATCCGGCCGATCGCCTCGAAGGCCGTCTTGACGACGTCGTACGGACCGACCGACACGCCGCCCGACACGATCAGCGCATCCGCTCCGGTGTCGAGGCCCCGTCGCAGCCGGCCCAGGACGTCGTCGAGGTCGTCCGTGGCGATGCCCAGGTCGATCGCGTCACCGCCCGACGCCGCGACGAGGGCGCGCAGGCCCGGGCCGTTCGCGTCGGGGATCCCGGCCGGCCCGAGCGCCTGGCCCGGCCCGCGGACCTCATCGCCCGTGGCGAGGACGGCGATCCTCGGTCTGCGATGGACGCGGAGATGCTCGACGCCGCTGCCCGCGATGAGCGCGACGGCGGCCGCCGTGATGGCCACGCCCGGACCGAGCAGCGTGGCACCGGCGATGAGGTCGCTCCCCGCCGCACGCACGGATCCCCCGACCTCGATCGTCTCGTGGACCAGGCAGGCCGCCGGTATCGGACCGGTCGCGTCGCGGCCCCGCGGACCTGGGGCGCCCGACGCGTCCAGCGGGGTGGTCGCCTCGACCGGGACGACTGCATCGGCGCCGTCCGGAAGGCGGGCACCGGTGGCGATCCGGACCGCACGACCCGGGGTGACCGTGACGCTCGGGGCGGCCCCGGCGGCGACGTCGCCGATGACGCGAAGGGTGATCGGCGTGTCGTCGCTCGCGGAGACGGTGTCGGCGGCGACGATCGCGTAGCCGTCCATCGCGGAGTTGGGCCACGGCGGCAGCGAGACGAGCGCGGCGACCGTCTCGGCTGTCACCCGCCCCAGGGCGTCGGCCGACGCGATCGTCTCCGTTTCGACCGGTTCGGCCAGCGCGAGGACCGCATCGCGCGCGGCCTCGACACTCAGGAGTCCGGGCGACGCGACGCTCATCTCCCCGGCTCCGACCCGGCGATCGGCGCCAGACCACCGACGAACACCGCCTGGCTCGACCGCGCGGCCCGCCGGCCGGCAACGACGGCCACGACGATCGCCACCACGATGATGACCGCACCGACGACGAGTGCCGTCTCCTGCCAGAAGTCGAACGGGAAGAGCTGGACGAGCTTGTCGGTCCGCGGATCGAACAGGAACGACCCGGCCGGGAAGAAGATCTCGTGGAATGTCTCGAACAGCTGGTCGAACGCGACGAGGCCGACGACACCGAGCGCGACGACCGCCAGGGCAAGAACCCGAGCGCCATCGCGCACCGCCCGCCAGGTGCTCGCCCGGTCCGGCCGGCGCGCCGCGACGACGAGCACCACGACCGAGACGGCCGCCAGGATCCACAACCCGCGGAAGACCGTCCGGACGTCCGCCATGTGCGACTGCTCGCGCGGCTCGAGGACGGGCCGACCGCCGACCTGGACGTCGAAGTCGCCGCCGGCGATGAGGTCCGACAGGATCGAATCGGTGGCGGCCCGGAGCTCCTGGGTCGTGTAGCCGGTCCACGCCGTCGACTGTGCGCGGCCCTGCTCGAAGGCGACCCATTGCGGGGTCAGGAACGGCAGGATCACGAGGGCGACGATGACGATGGCGGTTGCGATCGCGGTCAGGAGCGAGGCGACCGTACCGCCGATGGCATTCACGCGGTCATCCTAGCCCGTCCGAGGTCCGGGGCCGGATTCCGACAGGCCATTGAGTCGCCGCGATCCGCGTGAGATGATCGCCACATGGCCGAATACGGGAATGGTGTCGGACAGGTCGCGGGCCGGGCCGGAGGCGGCAATGGCGGCGGCGGCTCGAGCGACGTCGGCGCGTACTTCGGACAGCTCATCAACGACTCTGCGCACACGATCTCGACGATGCCGCCGGCTGCGCTCGTGGCCGGGATCGTGCTCATCTTCGTCGGGCTGATGGTGCTCAAGCGCGTCTTCTGATCGGCGCGATCCCGGCATCCAGGCCGGTCGCTGCATCGAGGCCGGCGCCGGTCACTCGTCCTCGAGCGTCCTCGCCTGGTCCCACCACCCCTGGAGCGTCAGGTCGCCGGGCGCATCGACACCGAGCTCCCGGGCACCGCGCTGGACACGCCCACGGAACGCGTCCAGATCGAGCTCGAGGATGTCGCGCAGCCCTTCGATCCGGGACTGGATCATCAGCTGGTGCTCGGCGGGCCCGAAACTCGCGAGGTTGAGCATCAGCGCCTCATCGCGCCACATCAGGATGTCCGTCGTGTCGGCGGCGACCTGATCGGCCAGCGTCTGGCGCCGCGTCGGGGTCTCGGATCGCTCGATGAGCAGCCCGGTGGTGAAGATGCCCTGGTGGTCGAGCCGGTCCAGATGGGCGGGCTCGATGCGGGTCAGCTCATTGATCGGTGGCATGGCGCGATGATGCCACGATGGGCCGACCTGCCGCGCAACGGCCGCACGAGGCTCGCGCGACCCTAGCGCCCGAACCGGCGCGCGCGCTGCTGGTAGGTCCGGATGGCGCGCAGGAAGTCGATCTCGCGGAAGGCCGGCCAGTAGGCGTCGGTGAAGTGGTATTCGCTGTAGACGCTCTGCCACGGCAGGAAGCCCGACAGCCGGATCTCGCCCGAGGTCCTGATGATCAGGTCCGGATCCGACGACCCGTGGGTGTACAGGTGGGCGGCAAGCGCATCAGCGGTGATCGCGTCGGCGAGTCGCTCCGGCGGCGTGCCGGCCGCCACCTCGTCCCGGACGGTCGCGCGGAAGGCCTCGAGGAGCTCGTCGCGACCGCTGTAGGCGATGGCGACGGTGACTCGGATCGACCCGTCCGCCTTCGACAGCGACGCGGACTGCTCGACCGTCTCCGCCAACCCCGGCGGAAGCAGGTCGCGACGCCCGATGACCCGCAGCTCGACGGGCACGCTCGTCCGCCGGCGCCCGGTGGACAGAGCCGCGATCGCCTCGGCCGCGACGTCGGTGATCGTCGACACCTCGTCGGATGGCCGCTCGAGGTTCTCGATCGACAGCGCCCACAGGGTCAGCTCGTGGATGCCGACACCCACGCACCAGTCGATGAGGTCGAGCGCCTTCTCCGCGCCGCGGCGGTGCCCGGCACCGGGTTCGCGCCCTTCGGACACGGCCCACCGCCGGTTGCCGTCCATGATCACCGCGACATGACCGGGACGCGGTCGCGAGAGGACTGCCGCCCGCAGGCGCGCCGTGTAGAACCGGTAGGCAGGAGCCAGGGCCAGCTGGACGGTCCGTCGGTATGCCCGGCCGTACCGGCCGCCGGCGAGAGAGGTCAGAACGTCTGGCATCTGCGGAGCAGTCTATGCGTCCAGCACGGCCGCGGCGCCGGCGGGTCAGTCGTCGACGGTCCGAAGGTGCGTCGTGACGCCGTACGTCTCGCCGGTCTCCGGGTCTCGTCGTGGGACGACGACCAGCCGCCGAGGCCCGGCTGCGGTCGTGACGCGGCAGGCACCGGGCTTCCCCGTGGCGAACACCAAATCCATCAGCTCGAACGCCTTCGGCGGGAGCCCGACGAGCGCCTCGCGGGCCGGCTGGCCGACGACCTGCGGGCCGAACGCCTCGATGAACGCCGGGTTGCCGTGCATGATCATGTGGCCGGCCCCGTGATGGAAGGCCGCCGGCGACGCCTCGGCCGATCCCGGCCCAGGCCGGCTGGACTCGGCGCTCATGACGAGCCGCGCGCTCGAGCGAGGACGGTCCGGGCGAACCCGGCCAGCGCCACGTCTTCGAGCGGCGGATTGATCAGACCGGCCCTGGCGTCACGGAACGCGCGCTCGAGATGACCGCTCAGGAAGCCTGGGCCACCCGCGATCCTCAAGGCCCCGTCGGTCGCATCGACGGCCGCCCCGGTGGCGACCAGCTTGGCGAGCGGAACGTCGGCGGCCGCCGCGGCCAGCCCGGTCGCGTCATGTCCGGCGATGGCCGCATCCCAGCGACGGGCGACGTCGAGGACGATGATCCGCGCCGCGCGCAGCTCGGCGTCGAGCCTCCCGATGCGGACCTGGACGCTCGGGATGTCCGCGACCGCGGTCGAGCCGTCGCCCGGCCGCCGATCGAGGGCCCAGCGTGCGACCTCCGTCCGCGCCCCTTCCCCCACTCCGAGATAGGCGGCCGCGACCGCGATCCCGAACCAGGCTCCCGGGGCGGGTCCGCGCGGATCCGGCTCCGCGGCGGGCCGACGGACGAGCATCGATCCCGGCGGGACCCGGACGCCGTCCAGGGCGAGACGGCCCGACGCCGAGCCGCGCATCCCGAGCGCGTCGAACCCCGGTCGGCGCTCGACACCGTCCGCCGCGAGGTCGACCAGCCAGGAGCCGACCTCGACCGGGTCCGAGCCGTCGACCCGCGCCGAGACGAAGGCGTGGGTCAGGTTCGGCAGCCACGTGGTCCACGTCTTCTCCCCGGTGAGCCGCCACGTCCCGTCCGCCTCGGCCACGGCGGTCGTGCCCGGGATCGCGCCGCGTGCGGGCGACCCGCCGCCCTCCTCGGTCCCCGCGTTGTTGAGCAGCGCGCCGTCGGCGACGATCGACCGGAAGACCGCATCGCGCAGGAGCTCGGGAACGCCGACCGAATCGTCGAGCGCCCCGACCACGTGCACCTGCATCGCGAACCCGAGCGCCGTCGAGCCGTCGAGGGCGCCGAGCGCCATCAGGATCTCGGCCGACTCCGTCATGCGCGCGCCCAGACCACCGGCCGCGACCGGGACGACCGCTCGGTGGAGTCCGCTGGCCACGATCGCCTCGGCCGCCCGCGGCTCGAACGCGTCGCCGAGCTCGAGCAGTCGGAGTCGTCCGAGCGCGGCGGCCAGCGCCTCGTCGATCGCGGTCATGCGCTCTTCCGGCTCCAGGCCAGGTGCTTGAGCGGCCGGCCGGCCCGTGAATCGTCGATCAGCGTCGCCAGTCGGCGTTCGCGGGTGGCATCCTGCTTGGCGCTCGTGACCCAGTGGGTGGCCACCCGTCGATACGACGGCGGCCGTCGCTCCCAGTCGGCCCAGGCGGTCGCATCTGACCGGAATCGTGCCAGCTCGTCGTCGCGAAGCGTGCTCGGCGCCTGCTCGTACGAGTAGATCGCGGTGTTTCCCTCGGTGCGCGCCTCGAATGCCGCCAGCCCGGCCTGTCGCATCCGGCCCTCGGCCGTCAGCCGCTCGACCTTGGCGACATTGATGGCGCTCCAGGTGCTGCCCTTCCGTCGCGGTGTGAGACGTTGGACGCTGACCTCGTCATCGACCCGCTTGCGGACCCCATCGATCCAGCCGACGCACAGCGCCTCGTCGACGACCTGCGACCAGTCGACGCTCGGTCTCCCGCTGGCCTTCTTGTAGTAGCCCAGCCACAGCTCATCGGCCGTGTGGTGGTGCGCGTCGAACCAGTCGCGCAGCTCCCCGGGCGTTGCGAAGAAGCGGACGTCGTGCGGCTCCATGCTCACCATCGGGCGGCCGCCTCACGGAGCAGATCCCAGGTCCGCTCGACGTGGCGCGGCTCGGTCCGCAGGTTGCCGATCGCGACGCGGATGGTGAACCGCCCGGTCAGCCGCGTGTGCGAGAGGAAGACCTCGCCGCTCCGGTTGACCGCATCCATGATCGCGGCGTTGGCCTCGTCGAGCGTCGCCTCATCGAGCTCGCGACCCGCCGGCCGCCAGCGGAAGCAGACCGTCGAGAACGGGACGGGCGCCAGCAGCTCCCAGTCACGGTCCGCCTCGACCCAGCCGGCGAACATCTCGGCCATCACGAGGTGCGCGGCGATCCTGTCACGCAGGCCGTCGAGACCGAACCAGCGCAGCTGGATCCACAGCTTGAGCGCCCGGAAACGTCGCCCCAGCTGCGGGATGTACTCGTTGTAGTCGTGGACCGGCGTCTCGCGATCGAGCGTCCGCAGGTACTCCGGGACGAGACTGAACGCCGCCCGCAGCGACCCCATCCGACGCGTCAGCAGCAGTGACGCATCGAGTGGCGTGAACAGCCACTTGTGCGGGTTGACGACGATCGAATCGGCCCGTTCCCAGCCGGCGAACGGCGCCCGTCGCTCGGGCAGCAGGGCGACCGTCCCGGCGTAGGCCGCGTCGACGTGGAGCCACAGCCCCTCGCGCTCGGCGATGTCGGCGATGGCCGCGACCGGATCGACCGAGGTGGACGAGGTCGTCCCCAGCGTCGCCACGATGGCGATCGGTCGCAGGCCCGCCGCGCGGTCCGCCGCGATCGAGGCGGCCAGCGCACCGGCCAGCATCTGGTACCGCTCATCGACAGGGATGTGGACCAGCGACGCCCGCCCGAGACCGAGCGTCATGCATGCCTTGTCCACCGACGAATGGGCCTCGCCCGAGGCATACACGCGGACGCCCGGGCCGAGGTCGTCACGCCCCGCCAGGCCGCGCGACGCGGCGTCGA
>DASYSM010000057.1:0-9478 GCA_036003325.1 Candidatus Limnocylindrales bacterium | reverse complement strand
TCAGGTGAGCACACGCCACTGCGTGGCGTCTTCGTGCCGGACGACCTGGGCGTGCGATCGACCGTTTCCTCTGGAGAAACCCGGCACATGCTCGCCTGTTGACTCATCTGGCAACTCATCGCTGACGAATGCCTGGCTGGCGAGCATCTGGAAGAAGAACGGCACCGCGGCGCGCGGGCCAGGAGATCGAGACCGGCGACAGGAGACGCTGACCCTCTGGATCCCATCACAGTCAGCTCGGATCGATGACGGGCGACCGGCCGGATCGCCGCCGCGCACGAAGCCAGGCATGACAGGGACGATTCGCGACGAAACCGGGGTAGAATCGCGGGAAACCCCCTCCGATCGGAGCCGTACCCCATGAAGATCTTCCTCGACACCGCCGACATCGACGAGATCAGGACCGCCGCCCGCTGGGGCGTCCTCGATGGCGTCACGACCAACCCGACGTTGTACGCCAAGGTCGGTGGCTCGTATGACGACATCCTCAAGCAGGTCTGCAAGATCACGCCCGGACCGGTGTCGGCCGAGTGCGTGTCCGACGACGTCGACGGGATGCTCGAGGAGGGCCGCCACTACGCGACGCTCGCCCCGAACATCGTGGTCAAGGTCGCGATGTCGGAGAACGGGCTCGAGGCGATCAGCCGCTTCGCGGAAGAAGGCATCAAGACCAACTGCACGCTCATCTTCACCGCGAATCAGGGCCTCCTCGCGGCCAAGGCCGGCGCCTCGCTCATCAGCCCGTTCGTCGGGCGGCTCGACGACATCAACCAGGACGGGATGATCGTCATCCGCGAGCTGGCCGAGATCTTCGCGATCCACGAGATCGAGTCGGAGGTTCTCGCCGCCTCGATCCGCAATCCCGTCCATATGACCCAGGCGGCCCTGGCCGGCGCGAACATCGCGACCGTCCCGTTCAAGGTCCTCCAGCAGATGGTCCACCACCCGCTCACCGACAAGGGCATCGTCCAGTTCAAGGCGGACTGGGAGAAGGCGCACCAGGCGGCGGCCGCCAAGGCCTGACCGGCGGGTCAGGCTCGGGCGGGCGCGGGGGAAGAGG
Organism: Candidatus Limnocylindrales bacterium; assembly: GCA_036003325.1. GTDB lineage: Bacteria > Chloroflexota > Limnocylindria > Limnocylindrales > CSP1-4 > SPCO01. Next base: position 8,418 of record DASYSM010000057.1, on the reverse strand, counting down.
GCCGGGCCGGCTCAGGAGGACGCACGTCCGGATCGGGCAGCACGACGTCCCGGATCGCGCCGATGAGCTCGTGGTACGACGCGATGAACGCGCGCAGGGTCCTGACCGTCGGGCCGAACCCGTCGAACTCGTCGATCGTCAGGCCGTCCGGCTCGTAGGCGCGTTCGAAATCAGGGAAGCGGTGCTGCAGCTCTCGGGTCATCGCCGGGTCCACCGGCACGTCGATCCGTGACTCGGGGGTGATCCCGCTGGCGTTGAAGCGCACCTGCCAGGCGTGGGTCATCGTCAGCACCACGTCCCCGCCGACCAGCTCGGTCCAGTGCAGGCGGTGGCGGTACGCGGCGGCCAGGAGCCTCGTCCGGTAGCCGCGTTCGCGGTAGACACCCACCGCCCGTTTGAAGACCGCGATCCCTGCCCAGTCGAGCGCATCGGGATCGACGGCGATGCCGTCGCGCTCGGCCAGCACCCGCATCCAGTCGTCGAGCCGCCCGACCATGATCGTGCACACCGGGCTGACCGAGGCCGGATCCCCACCGGCCGCTGCCAGGGCATCCAGCCCGCGCTCGACCGCGACCGCGACCGCGATCGCCTGAGCGACCGTGAAGCAGACCGTGGCATTGATGCTGACCCCGGCCGCCGTCGCCGCCTCGATCGCGGCGATCCCGGCACGCGTCGCCGGGAACTTGACCTGGATGTTCGGGGCGAGGCCGGCGAAGCGCAGCCCCTGCTCGAGCATCCGCTCCGTATCCGGGTAGTTGGCGGGGTTCGTCTGCAGCGACAATCGGCCCTTCCGACCGCCCTCGCGCACGAACACGGGTTCGAGCACGGCCGCCCCGCGGATAGCCATCTCCTCGACCACGGCCCAGGTCAGGTCGGTCTCGGTCCAGGACGGGTTCGCGAGGGCCAGCTCCGCGATGCGTGGCGTCCAGTAGTCGCGTTCCTTGCGCAGGACCTCGAGGACGATGCTCGGGTTCGAGGTGGCCCCGGTCGCGCCGCGCGCCACGGCGTAGGCCAGCTCCTCGAGGGCGCACGAATCGTTCCAGTAGTCGGTCGGGCGACCGGCGACCGTGCGGAGCATCGGGCAGTCGATCATGTCGTGGGGGACCGGATCGGTCACCGTTGTCCCTCCTCTGGGATCGCACCGGGACGCCAGAGGTATCCTAATCGATGATCGATGACATGCCACCCTGGAGGTCCGACGCGTGGCGGCGACTGAGGAGATCCTGGGCCAGTTCCTGGGCGACGAATCCTTCCCGGTGACGTGGGATTCCGAGGTCGAGAAGGACTTCTTCTGGGTCTACGACGACCTCCACATCCCGCACCCGGTCAGCCCGATGTTCTTCGACATCGGCGGCTGGTGGCTCAGCTGCGACCACATGTTCCGCCGGTTCGGGACCCCGTTCGCGGTCGACTGGCTGGCCAAGAACGTCAACGGCTACGTCTACACGACCGCCATCCCGGCCGACCCCGAGCTGCGCATCGACGCCACCGAGTACAGCGCCCGCTACGGCGCGCGCGTTCCCCGCGACACGACCTTCGCGACGACCATGGGCGCCTATCTCGACACGGTGCTGCCCGTCTACGGCCGCGACTTCGCCGACTGGTGGCGCGACCGGCTCCGTCCGGAGATGGAGCGCAACTTCGCGTTCCTCGAGGCGCGACTCGACGCCGCCGACGAGATGGACCTCGCCGATGCCGCCTGCCTGCTCGAGGACGCCATCGATATCCACGATCGCCACTGGAAGATCCACTGGATGCTCAACTTCGCCCAGCTGTCGGCGACGCTCAAGCTCCGGGCGGTGATGGAGAAGACGCGCGGGTCGGTCGATGAGGGGCTCCTCGGGCGGCTCCAGAACTCCGCCTCCGACCGCAACTGGGACTCGATCGAGGCGCTGTGGCGGATGAAGAACGAGGTCCGCGACGATACGGAGCTCCGGGCCGCCTTCGAGCCCGATGACACGCAGGCGATCGCCGCCGCCCTCCGCGCCACCGACCGAGGCCGCCGCTTCATCGGCGAGCGGGTCGAGCCGTACCAGCGCGAGTTCGGCTGGCACGCCGTGTGGAGCCACGAGTTCATCTTCCCGACCGTCCGCGAGCAGATGGAGCCCGTTCTCGAGCTGGTCCGCGGCTACCTCGCGACCGACTACGACTTCCCGACCGCCATCGAGGCCATGCGCCGCGACATCGAGGCGGCGTCGCGCGAGATCCTCGACGGGCTGACCGGCGAGGCGCTCGAGGAGATGCGGGCGGCCAACGCGGTCAACCTGCGGATGGCGCCGCTGACCCCGGACCATCACTTCTACATCGACCAGGGCGCGAACGCGCACCTGCGGCTCGTGCTCCTGGAGGTCGGGCGGCACCTGGTCGACGATGGCCGGCTCGACCAGCCCGACGACGTCCTCTTCCTGCGCTACAACGAGATGCGGGCGCTCATCGGCAGCGCGGACGCACTCGACGCACGGGAGATCGTGGGCGCGCGCCGGCGCGAGCGCGAGGCCGCTGCGCGGATCCACCCACGCGACTGGGTCGGCACGGTCACTCCGTCGCAGCTGGCGTTCCCGTACCTCGTCAACTGGGGTTACCCCGATCGCTTCCACCAGACCCAGTCCGACGACCAGCGCCAGATCACCGGTCTCGGCGCGTCGCCCGGCGTCATCGAGGGGGTCGCCCGGGTCGTGCGCACGGTCGACGAGTTCGACGACGTCCGCGACGGTGACATCCTCGTGTGCCAGATGACGAACCCGGCCTGGGTCGTCCTGTTCACCAAGATCGCCGGCCTCGTCACCGATACCGGCGGGACCACCTCGCACCCGGCGGTCCTGGCGCGCGAATTCGGGATCCCGGCGGTCATCGGCACGTCGGTGGCGACGCATCGGATCGCGACGGGCGACCGGGTCCGGGTCGATGGCAACGCCGGTACGGTGGAGATCCTCGTCGACGCCGCGTCTGCCGCCGGCGACACGTCGGGCGTGTCCGACCCCGCGAGCACCCCGGCCGCCGCGATCGGGCGCTGACCGTTGCCGACCATGGCGATCGCGCCACTCATCCCGCGCGCGGTCCTGGCCGACCAGGTCAAGGACCGGCTGCTCGAGGGCATCATGACCGGCGCCTACCCGCCCGATTCGCGCATCGTCGAGACGCAGGTCGCCCGCGAGCTGGGCACGAGCCAGGCTCCGGTCCGTGAGGCGCTGCGGGGGCTCGAGGCGCTCGGGCTGGTCGAGATCACGCCGTTCCGCGGCGCCCGCGTCCGACGTCCGTCGCGGCGCGAGATCATCGAGTCCTACGCCGTCCGCTCCGCACTCGAGTCGCTCGGCGGCTCGCTCGCGGTCGATCGCGTCACCGACGCCGACGTCGCGGACCTCGCCGACGAGCTCGACGCCATGCGCGCTGCGGCGCGGAACGACGACAGCCACGCGGTGGCCGAGGCGGACGCCCGCTTCCACGGACGGATCATGGAGATCGGCGACAACGGCGAGCTCGAACGCGTGTGGGGCGCCCTCCAGCCGTTCTCGCGGACGTACATCACGCTCGCCATGCCCGGTGCCGACCAGCGCTGGTCGGCCGACCTCCACGCGCCGATCCTCGCGGCCATCGAAGACCGCGACACAGACGCCACGGTTGCCGCCATCCGACGACACTTCGACGAGATCACCGCCGACATGGCGAGCCGCCTATCGACCGACGACGATGGCAGCGCACCAGCCGAGCTCGAAACGCACACCAGCCGAACCCGCAACCGAAGGAACCCATGACCACCGAGACCATGACCGCCCCCCTCCGCCTGTCCGAAGAGTTCGCCGCCGGTCCCGCCAGGTTGCGTGTGGACGTCTACGGCTCCGAGCCGCTCGATCACCTGCTCGACGACATGACCTTCCTCGACTATCGCCTGGCCGACGTCAGGATCTCGCCCGATGTCACCGTGGCCGGGCCGGACATCCTGTGGCTGCGCGACGCGCCGAAGGGCATCGCCTACGACGGCCGGACGATGACGTTCAGCGGTCCGTGGCCGGCCGGCCCGATCCAGAAGGTCGTCGTCACGATGCTCGCCCTCCGGATGGAGGAGGCCGGACTCCACCCGTTCCACGCCTCGGCCGTGCGCTATCGCGACACGACCGTGCTGTTCCTCGGCGGCGAGTCCAACCACGGCAAGTCGATGGGCCAGATCGAGGCCTGCCGGCGCGGCGCGCTGCTGGTGTCGACCGAGACGACGGTGATCGACGAGGCGGGCGTCGCGGTCGCCGGCTCGAAGTCGCCGTTCCTCAAGAAGCGGACCGAGGGCACCGAGCGCGCCGACAAGGCCGCGCCCGAGCGTGGCGTCGACAAGTTCTTCGGCTCGATGCCGACCTGGGAGATCCTCGCCGAGCCGACGCCGATCGACGTCGTCGTGGTGCCCGCCATCGACGGCAACTTCGACCCCTCGACGGTCGAGATGATCCCGTTCGAGCGGCAGTTCCAGACGTTCCACTCGGTCCAGAACTACTTCCTGCTCAACGAGCTGCTGGCGCCCGGGTTCGTGATGCCGATCGTGGACACGGACGCGCTGCGGGCGGCCCGCGCCGATTTCGTCGCCCGGTTCGCCGAGCGGCCGTACTACTTCATCCGTGCGGCCAACCCGCAGGTGCTGCTCGACGAGATGGATCGGGTGCTCTAGACCGGCCGATGCGAGCCTTCGACTACGAGCGGCCGACCCATCTCGACGACGCCGTCGCCCTGCTCGATGGGGGCGGGCCGGAGGCGCGGCCGCTGGCCGGCGGGACGGACCTGATCATCCGGCTCCGCGACGGGACGATCCGGCCGCGGGTCGTGGTCGACGTCAAGGGGATCGAGGAGCTCGACGCGGAGATCCGGGAGCTCGACGGCGACGAGGCGGGGCTCGCGATCGGCGCGCGGGCGGTCATGACCGACATCGCCGCGGACGAGCGGATCGTGGGCGACCACCAGGCGCTGGCGGAGGCGGCGGCCGTCGTCGGTGCCGTCCAGATCCGGAACCGGGCGACGCTTGCGGGCAACATCTGCAACGCCTCGCCTGCGGCGGACACCGTCCCGGCCCTGCTCGTGTTCGGGGCACGGGTCGTGGTGGCCGGTCCGGCCGGGGTCCGGCGCATCCCCATCGACGATGTCCTGCTCCGGTCGGGGGTCACGACGCTCGGCCGTGGCGAGCTGGTCACGGCCATCGAGCTGCCGCGCCCGGCCGGCCCGACCGGGAGCGTCCACGTCCGCCGGACACGCCGACGCGGCCACGACCTCGCGGCGGTCACCGTGGCCTGCCTGGTCGACGGCGCGGGCGTGACCCGCCTCGCGTACGGGAGCCTCGGTCCCCGACCCGTCCTGGTCACCGACGATACCGGCCTGCTGGCCGACCGGGCGGCACCGGACCGGGCGAAGATGGAGCGGCTGGAAGCGATGTTCAGCGGGGCGAGCCCGTCGCCGCGGTCGATGCGGGCCAGCCCGGAGTACCGCCTGGCGATGCTCCACGTCCTCGGCCTGCGCGCGGTCGGCATCGCCATCGACCGGCTGGCGGGCGCCGCGACGGTCCGACGGTGACGGACCGCCGGCCACTCGCATTGACCGTGAACGGCCGGTCGCGCGCGGTCGAGGTCGAGGTCCATCACACGCTCCTCGAGGTCCTCCGCGACGACCTCGGCCTGACGGGCACCAAGGAGTGCTGCCTCGTGGGCGAGTGCGGCGCGTGCACCGTCCTCGTCGAGGGCCGGAGCGTTGACTCCTGCCTGATGCTCGCGGTCGAGGCGGACGGCGCCACCGTGACGACGGTCGAGGGGCTGGCGATCGGCGACCGCCTCGATCCGCTCCAGCAGGCGTTCCTCGACACCGGCGCCGCCCAGTGCGGCTTCTGCATCCCGGGCCAGCTGGTCTCGGCCAAGGCGCTCCTCGCGGTCACCCCGCACCCGACCCGTGCCGAGGTCGAGGAGGGTCTTGCCGGCAACCTGTGCCGCTGCGCGGGCTACGAGCAGATCATCGAAGGGGTCCTCGTCGCCGCAGGTGGGGAGGCGCACGAGGCGGCGCATGCGACGCCGGTGGTGGGGGACCGGTCGGCGGTCCCCGACGCGAACCTGGCGCCGCAATGAGCGTCGGCGAGCCCGCGCCTCGCGTCGGCGGCCGTGCCCGCGTCACCGGGGAGCAGCAGTACGTCGCCGACCTGCCCAAGGACGACGTGCTCCACGTCAAGCTCGTCGCGCTCGACGTGGCGCGCGCGAGGATCGGTCGGATCGACGCGTCGGCCGCGCTCCGCGTCCCCGGCGTCCGCCTTGTCATGACCCCCGGCGATCTGCCGGATCCCATGCCCCGCTTCGGGCCGCAACGTCGCGACCGTCCGGTCCTCGCCACCGGCGAGACGAAGTACCACGGCGAACCGGTCGCCGCCGTCGCCGCGGAGACCCACGACGCAGCCGAGGAGGCCGCGGCCCTCGTCAAGGTCGAGTACGAGGAGCTCCCGGCGCTCCACACCATCGCGCAGGCCCGCGCCCCGGACGCACCGCTCGTCCAGGACCCCTCCCTCCGCCCCGGCGACCCGTGTGCCGGCACCAATGTCCTGCACGAGCATCGTTACTCCTGGGGCGACGTCGACGCAGCGGCCGGCGATGCGGACCTCGTCGTCGAGGGCACCTACGCCTTCCCGATGGTCACCCAGTTCGCCATCGAGCCCCATGCCTACATGGCCGCGCCGGACGGCGACGGCATCGCGATCTGGAGTGCGATCCAGCACCCGTACTGGCTCCAGCGAGTCGTCGCCGACCTGCTCGCGCTGCCACTCGCGAAGGTGCGCGTGTTCGCGCCGGACCCCGGCGGGGCGTTCGGTGGCAAGCAGCACGCCAAGTACGAGCCGCTCCTCGCGTTCATGGCGCGCGCGACCGGCCGCCAGGTGCGCCTCGTGCTCACCCTCGAGGAGACCTTCCAGGCCGTCCGGCGCGGAGCGTCGGAGGTCCACGTCCGCACCGGCTTCCGCCGCGACGGCACGCTCGTCTTCCGCGACATCGAGGCGAACTACCTGATCGGGGCATACGCCGACATCGCCGACCGGACCGTGGCGAAGGGCTCGTACACCTCGAACGGCCCGTACCGCGTACCGAACGTCCGGATCCTCGCCCGGAGCGTGCTCTCCCACACCGTGCCCTCGACCGCGTTCCGTGGCTTCGGCAACCCGCAGCAGATCTGGGCGGTCGAATCGAACATGAACGAGGCCGCGCGCGAGCTCGGCATCGACCCGCTCGACCTGCGGCTGCGGAACCTGGCCGGCCCCGGCGAGGCGTTCATCCCGCACGACACGGCGGCCGACGGCGACTGGGCGCAGGCCGTCGAACGCGCGGCGGAGATGATCGGCTGGCGGACGCCGACGCCGACCGGTCGCGGTCGCGGCATCGCCGTCGGGCTCAAGTCCGGCCCGACGACCGGCCTGTCGTATTCGACGGTCCGCCTCCTCGTCGACGGCAGCGTCGTGGTCTACGCCGGCACATCCGACATGGGCCAGGGTGCCCGGACGATCTTCGCCCAGATCGCGGCGCAGGAGCTGGGTGCCCCGCTCGAGTGGGTGACCGTCGTCATGGGCGACACCGCCGTCGTGCCCTACGACCAGCAGACCTCGGCCAGCCGGTCGTCCGTGCTGATGGGCAACGCGGTGCTCGGCGCGTGTCGCGACATCCAGGCCAAGCTCCGGGCGATGGCCGCCGAGCTCGAGGGCGTCGAGCAGTCGGCGGTCGAGATCGAGCACGGCGAGGTCCGCGTCGGCGACAGATCGACACCGATCCGCGAGGTCGTCGCGCGCGCCCTCGGACGGCTCGGTGGCGAGATCACGGGCCTCGGCGAATCCCGCAAGGAGGCCGAGCCCGACCACCCGCTCGGCGGGACGTCGGCGTTCTACGAGTTCAACGCGACCGCGGTCGAGGCGAGCGTCGACCGCGACACCGGCGACATCACGATCCATCGCCACGTGACGGTGTCCGACGTCGGGATGGCGCTCAACCCGGCCCAGGTCCGCGGCCAGGACGAGGGCGCGGCCGTGATGGGTCTCGGCCACACGCTGATGGAGCACTACATCCTCGATGACACCGGCCGGATCCGGAACCTCGGCGCCATCGACTACCGGATCCCGACCTCGATGGACCTGCCGCTCAGGATGGAGAGCGACATGATCGAGAACGCCGACGGGCCCGGGCCGTACGGCGCCAAGGGGATGAGCGAGGGCGCGCTGCTGCCGGTGGCACCGGCCGTTGCCGCGGCCGTCGCGGACGCGACCGGGGCCGTGATCCGGGACCTGCCACTGTCGCCCGAGAGGGTGTGGCAGGCGCTCCACGAGAGCGAGCGGCCATGAGGCGGACGTACCCGCTCGACCACCCGTTCGAGCTGTCGCGCGCGGACGTGCTCGCGCTCGTCGGCGGAAAGGCCGCGAACCTCCGCGAGATG
>DASYSM010000056.1:0-23806 GCA_036003325.1 Candidatus Limnocylindrales bacterium | reverse complement strand
ATCCGCGTGTCGCGCGGCCTGCTCCAGGAGCTCGGCCGGGAGCCGACGGTCGAGGAGATCGCCGAGGCGATGTCCAAGGGCCAGGAGGTCCAGGTCACCCCCGAGAAGGTCCGCGAGATCATCAAGGTCTCGCAGGAGCCGGTGTCGCTGGAGACACCCATCGGCGAGGAGGAGGACTCGCACCTCGGCGACTTCATCGAGGACCGCGGCGCGCTCGCGCCCGCCGAGGCCGCCTCGCACCAGCTCCTCAAGGAGCAGGTCGAGGCAGTGCTCGACTCGCTGACCGGGCGCGAGCGACGCGTGCTCCAGCTCCGGTTCGGTCTCGAGGACGGGCGTGCCCGGACCCTCGAGGAGGTCGGCAAGGAGTTCAACGTCACCCGTGAGCGGATCCGCCAGATCGAGGCGAAGGCCCTGCGCAAGCTCCGCCACCCGTCCCGCAGTCGCAAGCTGAAGGACTACCTGGAGTAAGACCGTGGCGTGACGGGCTGGGCGGCAGGCCGCCGGAGCACGGTCCGCGCCTGGAGCCCGAGCCCGGGCCGCGCCTGGAGCCCGGCCGCTTTGCGCTTGATGCAAGCAACGTCGCCGCGAAACTCCGGACGGGCCCGCGTTTGCGTCCAGCGCACATTTGGGTCGCGAATCCTGGCACGTGCGTCCAGATTCGTGCGTCGGACGCAATCGGGTGGCCAGTTCCGTCCGGCGTCGCGCCGGTCGGCGACGGTGGTTGCATCTGACGCAAGCGGGCCTAGCCGACGCAAGGCGGTCCCGCCGACACACGCCGGCCTCCCTGCCAGCAAGCACGTCTCACTTACAGCAGGATGATCGAGCTTCCGCCCGGATCGTGGCCGGCGCGCAGTCGTTCGAGCGCCTGGCGTCCGGCGATCGGAAAGCGCTCGCCAAGCGCGTCACGGTTGCTCCGGACGAAGTCGCGGTTGTGGCGGGAGTCCAGCAGGAGGAGCGTCACGCCGGACACATCACCGTCGCGAAGCTTGAGCGCGAGCCGCCGCTCGAGGGCTTGGCGATCCCGTGGCCTCGTCTCGGCCTCGACGCCGTGGCGCCAATCGGGTCCGATCACCAGCCCGTCCCATGCGCGGCGATCGCCCGGGGCGGGAAACGGAACCTCCGTCGCGAACCGGAGCGATGAGTGCAGACAAGCCCTGAACCGGCCGAGCAAATGGACGTGCGCGGCGTCGCGCAGAGGCTCACCCGCGGGAAAGACGCGCACCGAGAGTTCGAGTCCGACCACAGCCAGGAGCACCGACGCCTGCTCGATCGAGACTGACCGGGTCAAGCCGCGTTCGATGCGGCTGTACTGGGCGGGCGAGATGCCAACCTCGCGAGCGATATCCGTACCGCCGAGGCCCCGGTCGAGGCGGCCGTCGCGCAGCTCACGGAGGACCGCCGCCGTCGATGCCCGGCCCCGGGCGCGACCGATGTCGACCCGTCGCTCGCGCCCTCCCATCGGTCGATGGTGACGAGCGCCGCTCACCTGTCGCTTGTCTCCGGGTCTCCCTGCTAGCATCGATGCGTGGCGACGAAGACCGATGCCCGGGCGCGGAAGACGGACGCGGCCGGTCCCGGACCGCTCGTGTCGGCAGCGTGGCTCGCCGACCATCTCGCCGATCCCGACCTGCGGCTGGTCCACGTGTCGCCCGATCGTCGGGTCTACAACAAACGCCACATCGCGGGCGCGACGTACAGCGACCTCCACAAGGAGCTCGCCCTCAAGGGCACGGCTCCCGAGACCGGCGATGCCGAGCGCGAGTGGCTGGTGCCCTCGGCCGAGGAGGTCGCCCGCGTCCTTCGTCGCTGGCGGGTGGGGGAGGGCGACCGGATCGTCTTCCTCGACGACGTCGGCATGAACCGGCAGGCGATCCGCGGCTACTGGCTGCTGCGTCTGTATCGCTATCCCGCCGATCGGCTCCACATCCTCGACGGCGGCATCGAGGCCTGGCGTCGCGCCGGCGGCGAGACGACGACCGAGGTCCCCGAGGCGGACCTGGCCGATGGATTGCGGACACCGGCGACGCTCGGCGAGCGAGATGACGACCTGATCGCGACGTATGACCAAGTCCTTGCCTGGAGCCGGGAGGCGGCCACGGCCGACGGCCCGACCCGCATCCTCGACGTCCGGACCGCGGCCGAATGGGTCGGTGAGGATCTCCGGGCGAAGCGCGGCGGCCACATCCCGGGCGCCCGCCAGCGCTGCTTCGTCGACCTGCTCACGGAGGAAGGCACGTTCCGGCCGGTCGACGAGATGGTCTCGCTGGTGCGTGCGAGCGGCGCCGACCCGGCCGAGATCCGGGCGACGTACTGCCAGGGTGGCGTCCGCGCCGCGCTCGTCTGGTTCGTCCTCCACGAGCTGGCCGGGTTCGACCAGGTCCGTTCCTACGCCGGGTCGTGGGAGGAGTGGGGCAACCGGACCGACAGTCCGATCGAGCTGCCGTAGCGACGCGACCTCCCCGGGGAGAGCCGGTGCCTCCGTGCTATCCTGTCGCGCGGCGCCGGACCCCGGCGCCCACGATGTCTGCGACCCGGGCTCGTCCAGGTCGGGACGTCATCCGCTCCGGCGTAGCTCAGTGGTAGAGCGGGCGGCTGTTAACCGCTTGGTCGTAGGTTCGAGTCCTACCGCCGGAGCCACTCGTCCTGTCGTCCCCGTCCGCCGAACGGCGCCGCTGCGATCCGCAAGGACGACCTGAGGACTCGGCGGAACGAGCGGTCCCGCCAGTCGACGGCGCCGGGACGGCGCTCGCAAGGCTCCCTGGGCGTCAGGGTCGAACCCGGATGATCGTCTTGCCCGTTGTCCGCTCGGTCGGGTTGAGAGCAGCGACGGCATCGTCGAGCGACGCGACCGTGCCGATGTTGGCCCGCAGTCGTCCGTCCCGCACCCGCTCCACGATCTCGCTGAGCTGGGCACGATCGGCCTCGACGACGAAGTCGATCGCCAGGCCGTCTGCGGGCCTGGCGACCGCCGGCCCTGTCACGGTCACCAGTGTCCCACCGGCTCGGATCAGCGCCGCGGACCGCCGCTGGATCTCACCGCCGATGACATCGAAGACCAGATCCACGCGACCGACATCGCCGAGATCGTCAGCGTCGAGGTCGACGAACTCGTCGGCGCCGAAGTCGAGCGCCTTCCGGCGGTCGGCGGCGCGACCGGTGCCGATGACGTAGGCGCCGGCCTGTCGGGCGAGCTGCGTCACCATCGTCCCGACCGCGCCGGCGGCGCCGTGCGCAAGGACGCTCTGTCCGGCCTGCAGGCGGCCGTGCTGGAACAGTCCCTGCCACGCGGTGAGACCCGAGATCGGCAGGCTCGCGGCCACGGTGAAGTCGACGTCACCCGGCAGCGGTGAGAGGTTGCGGGCCTCGATCGCGACGTCCTCCGCCAGGGTCCCATCACGATGCCAGTCGGCGAGGCCGAAGACGCGCTGCCCGACCGACAGGCCCGTCGTGCCATACCCGAGGGAGGTGACGACGCCGGCAAGCTCATGTCCAAGGATCGACGGGGTCCGCGCCCGGCCGGCGCGATCGGTCCAGGTCGACGGCCAGCCCACCTCGGTCGGCACGAACCCGGATGCGTGGACCGCGACGACGACATCGTTGATCGCCGCCACCGGCTCCGGCCGATCCGCCAGCGTCATCACGGCCGCTCCAGCGGCCTGATCCGTCACCACGATCGCCTTCATCGGCATCGTCTCCTCGATCCGTCGACCGCATTGAACCTTTGGCCGGCCGTCACCATCTTTAGTCTGTGAAGCGCCGATGAGCGGCGCAACCGAGGGGTCGCCCGGTGCGAACGAGGCTGGTCGAGCAGGCGAGGGCAGGCGACGATCGCGCCTTCGCGGACCTTCTCGACCTCGACGGTGACCGCTGTTACGCCATCGCCTATCGGATCCTGCGCGATGTCGAGCGGGCCCAGGACGCCGTCCAGCAGGCCTTCCTCCTCGCCTGGCGCGAGCTCCCGCGACTCCGCGACCCCGAGCGCTTCGAGGTCTGGCTCCATCGCCTCGTGATCAATGCCTGCTACGAGGAGTTCCGGCGGTACCACCGCTGGAGCGCCAACGTCCGGACGCTGCCGGTCGACGGGCCGGCGGCACGGGACGAGATCGTGTCCATCGACGACCGCGATGCCCTTGAACGCGCCTTCCGGACGCTGTCCCCAGAGCATCGGGCCGTCGTCGTCCTGCATCACCACGCGGGTCTCCCGCTGGCCTCGATCGCCGAGGTCGCGGGCGTCCCGCTCGGAACCGTCAAGTCGAGGCTTCACTACGCCACCCGGATCCTTCGCGGAGCCCTCGCGACCGACGAGGTCGAGGGCCGAAAGGTGCGACCCGCATGACTGCCACGAACGCGCCCGACGATCGCGATCCCATCCTGGCGGCGTGGCTCGACGAGGGCCCGACCGATCTCCCCGACGTCACCCGCCGGGCGATCCTGACCGCCCTGACCACGACTCCACAGGCCCGGCGCGGCCCTCTCGCGCCATGGAGGTCCACGCACATGACCATGTTCGCCCGTGGGGCGGCGGTGCTTGTGGTCGCATTCGTTGCGATCGGCATCGGAGCGCTCCTCATCGGCCCACGAAATGGGGTGGGGGGGCCGACCCCGACAGCCACCCCGACGTCCACGCCGACTCCAACCACGACCCCCGCCCCGACGCCGCTCGTCTTCACCTCCGCGCCCTACCGGTACTCGATCACCCTGCCGACGGGTTGGGTGGCGACCCCTGCGCACGCGACATGGGACGGGACGACGGCGCCGATCTTTGACGACCCGGTGGTCGACGCCTTCGGGCCCGCCGGCGACGTCGGTGCCTTCGTCTCGGCGGCGCCCACCAGCAGCTCACTGTCGGCCTGGGTCGCCGACGGCATCGCCACGAACGCTCGGGACCATACCGTCGATTCCGGCTGCTCGAACTTCGCGACGCCGGACTCGGTCGAGTCGATCACCATCGGCGGCCAGCCAGGCACGCTTGTCGGCTTCAAGGATTGCTTCTTCGTCAACATGGCGTTCACGGTCGTCAACGGCCACGGGTATCGATTCGCGTTCCGCGACCCTGTGACCATGGATTCGAGCCTGATCACGACCATGCTCGGATCCGTCGTCTTCCACTGATCGCGGCGGGTGCGTCCACGACGTGGACGTGATCGCCGGTGGTCGCGCGTCCCGCCACGGCCGGGCCGTGGCGGGACGGAAGGGTCGACGAGCTCGCAACGGAGCGCGTCTGGCCCCACTCGCACCGAGACATCCCGCGGGATGAGACCTGGAGCTGTCTCCGGACGACGTCGTCAGCCGGCCGTCCCCTCGGGGCAAGGCTCGTTCCAGACCTCGATGACGGGCGTGTCCCGCTCCCAGCCGAGGATCGACACGGTCGCCGTGCCGAGCGCGAACATCGCACCGGACGCGGGCGGGAGGGCGAGCCAGCGGGCGGCCAGGACGCGCAGCTGGTGGCCATGCCCGAAGGCGAGGACGTCGCCGTCGGCGGCCCTGGCGCGGTCGATGATGCGGTCGGCACGCGCGGCCACCAGCTCGGCCGTCTCGCCGTCGGGCCACGGCCCGTGCCAGATGGTCCAGCCGGGATAGTCCCCGCGGATGTCCTCGGTCAGACGACCCTCCAGACTCCCGTAGTCCCATTCACGCAGGTCCGGGTCGGCGATCGCCCGATCGCCGAAGCCGGCGAGCGACGCGGTCTCGGTGGCCCGCGACAGGGGGCTGGTGAGGACCAGTGCGAAACGATGACTCGCGAGGCAGCGACCGAGCGCGCGCGCCTGCTCCTGCCCGGCGGCGGTCAGCGGGACATCGGTCCGGCCGGTGTGGCGCCCGAGGCGCGCCCACTCTGTCTCGCCGTGGCGGACGAGCCAGAGCGTCGGGCGCGCGTCCGGGTCGACGGTCATGTCGTCCGGAGGTCGGTGTCCGGGCGCACGGCGTCGGCCGGGTCGGCGACGAAAAAGTCGCGCGGTCGCCACCCGAGGAGCGGGGCGAGGAAGACGCCCGGGACCTGGGTGATCGCGGTGTTGTATCGGTAGACCTGGTCGTTGTACAGCTCGCGGCGGTCGGCGATCATCGCCTCGAGGCGCTCGATCTGGTCCTGGAGGTCCGCGACGTTGGCCTGCGCCTTGATGTCGGGGTAGCGCTCGACGACGGCGAAGAGCGAACGGACGGCCGCGCTCGTGGCCTCGGAGGTCACCGCTTGTTCGGGGATCGGGGCGGTCGGCAGGTAGGCAGCGCGGAGCTCGGTCACCCGCGTCAGGACGTCCCGCTCATAGGCCATCAGCCCGCGCACGGCGGCGACGAGGTTGGGCAGCTGGTCGTGACGTTGCCTGAGGACGACGTCGATGTTCGCCCAGGCCTTGTCGATGCGCTGCCGGAGTGCCACGACAGCGTTGTAACTTGTCAGCGCGATGAAGCCGACGATCGTGGCGACGAGCACGACGGCAAAGGTGGCTGCGGCCAGCGCCGGGCTCATGTGCCCAGCCCGCCATCGAGGATGATCGCGAGGACCATCGCCGACGCGATCGCCAGGATGGCCCCGAGCAGACCGACGACGAAGCGGGACTGGCGACGGCGGACGACCTCGCCCGGCAGGCCATAGGCGATCAGCAACGGCACCTCGGCCGACGCCGCCAGCACCAGGGTGTCGGGAGCGATCGCGAACCTGCTCTCGATCCGCGCGGCCTCGGTCGCGGGGGCGATCGGCAATGGATGTGCCGCCGGGTCGATGCTCGGCGCGCTGACCGGGTGGCCGATCCCGAAGCCAGGGATGGCCGCGTTGCCCCAGGCATGCGCCGCGTCGCCGGCGAGAGAGCCCGTGGCGGTGGCGGCGGAGATGTCGGCTGCGACCTCGGGATCGTCAAGGAGTGCGTCGGAGCCGGTCCCCGCGTCGGCCGCCGTCGGATCGGGCAGATCGGCGAAGGGCAGGGCGCGTCCGACGATGGTGACGGGGTCGCCGATCTCGAGGCGCACCTCCTGGTATCGCCCGGATCCGTCCGTGCCGGGGAACGGGGTCCAGGTTTCCCGCTCCGAGATCGGTGTGGCGATCATCTGTCCCGCGACGGGATCTCCGAGCTCGTCCTGTGCGCCGGCGTCGACCGGCGGTTCGGCAGCAAGGAGACCATCGAGGCTGGGCGGCTTCTCCGGGGCGTCGACCAGCGCACGGCGTGGGAAGACGCGGATCGACCCGGTCGCGTCGCGCACCCGAAAGCCGATCGACCGCTCGTCCGTGACGTGATGGCCGCCCGTGAGCGGATCGCGACCGTCGTCGACCGTGATCCGGACGTAGACGCATGGCACGCGCTCGAGGGGCGAGATCAGCGTCGTCTCGGCCATCTCGATCGTGCCGCTGATGCGGACCTCACCGGCCGCGATCGAGGCGATCGCCGAGGTCGCGGTATCGGCCACCCGAAGGCTCGACCGGTAGTCGTTCATGCCGCGGACCAGCAGGACGAGGCCGCCTGCGATGCCGACCCCGGCCAGCGTGGTCAGCGAAACGACGTTCCCGGCATCCACGGGCCCATCGTACGGGACCGCCCGGTCAGCCCGAGTGGCGCGGTGGCGTGATGGCGACGACGATCAGCAGGACCCCGAGCGCGATCGCGACGATCGGCCACACCAAGCTGAAGTCGAGCGCGGGGACCAGCTGGCGGACGAGGAACAGGCCGCCGATGACGATGAGCAGGATCCCGAGGACGAGGCCCCCGCGGGCTCGGTCCGCCGGATCGCGCTGATGGCGAGGCGCAGGGGCGAGCGTCGCGCCGGCGGGCGGCGCCCAGTCCGGAGCGCCCGGGCTCGCGGCAGGATCCGCGCCGTCGGTCGGCCCGCCCGGAGGCGGCGCGGGGCCGGACACCGACCCGACCGGCGCCTCGGGGACGACGATCGCCATGACGATGTACACGACGATCGCGATGCCACCGGTCAGGAACGACAGCACGACCCAGATGATCCGGATCAGCGATGGATCGAGGTCGAGCGTGTCCGCGACGCCGCCGGCGACACCGGCCAGCATCCGGTCGTCGCGTGAGCGATACAGCCTGTCAGTCACAGCCATCCTCCGGGTCGAGGGTGAAGGAGCCCGCGTTGGCAGACGTCTGTAGCTCGATCTTGACCGCGGCGGTGTCGAAGCCGGGGGTCGTCCAGGTCGAACCGTCCTTGACCAGGCCGTGGCCGTGGTAGTCGTAGCTGCCGACGATATCCTCGCCGGTCTGCAGCTTGAGGCCCGCTCCGGGCGGGGCGCACAGCCGGACTGACCCCGCGTTGGCGACGATCGTGCCGGTGAGCGACACATTCGGCAGGGTGACTCCGAGCGACCCGGCGTTCAATCTCGCGTCCAGCCCGTCGATGACCGTGACGGTCCCGAGGTCGACGGTCGCCGAGCCGGCGTTCTGCCGCAGGTCGAGCGTGCCGAGCGACGCACCACCGAGGTCGACCGTCGCCCCACCGGCGTTGACCTCGAGGTCGACATCGAGTCGCGAGGCATCGGGAACGGTGACCTGCCACGAGTCGCGCGCCCCGAAGCCGAAGAACGGGGCGCCGTTCCCCGACCGCGACCGGACGGTGAGGGAGGTGTCCGTGGAGTCGATCGCCGGTCCGTTGCCGTCGTCGTCGCTGCCCGCCACGTGCCAGCCGGTGCCGCTCGCGACCCCGACGGTCAGCTGGCCACAGTCGAGCTGCAGCTCGACCGAGCCGGGTCCCGCGAAGGTGCCGTCGCGTGCCGGGAACGCGGCGCTGCCGGTCTGCGACCCGCAGACCCCGTTCGAGATCTGCCCGAACCCGGCGCTGAGCAGCCCGCCGACCATCAGGCCGACGGTGGCCGCGACGATCAGTCCGCCGACGAAATCGAATCGCGAGTGGCGCAGGATCAGGCCGACGCCGATCCCGACCAGGATGAGCGGCCACAGCGTCCAGAGGCGGTCGACCTGGTCGGCGTCGAGATAGCCCGACCGGACGAGCAGCGGGATGGCTCCGACCAGGATCAGGAACACGCCCCAGCCGAGGAAGCCGCGTCGGATGCGCATGCTCCAACGGTAATCCGCCGACGCTCGCGGACAACTGCCATATGTCACGACTTTGGCGAGACGGGCGTGTGCTAGCCTCGTGCCGAGGAGGGTGCCGATGCGTCTCAGCGACTGGCGCGCGACGGCGCCTCACAAGGACTCGGTCGCGCCCAGGGTGATGGCCGTCAGCGAGCAGGCGCTCGCGGCCCTCGGTGCCGAACCCGATCCCGAATGCTGGATCGCATGGGGCGACGACCCGGCGGTCCGCTACCTCATCCTCGCGCCGACGCCGGCCGGGCTGGTCCAGGTCGCAGTCCGCGTGGCGGTCCCGGGCGAGGGCCCGCGTGCCGCCGGCAAGGTCATCCGCTGGAACCGTCTCCAGCTCGGCGAGCTGGCGGTCGAGATCCAGGGTGGCCACCGACTCCTGACCTTCCAGGTCGAGACCATCGTGCTCAACGGCACCGACGCGACCGCCGATGCCATCGCGGGCTTCGCGCAGGCGCTGTTCGCCGCCGTCGACGGCCGGCCGCGCGGGGTCACTGCGTCGACCACCGGCCCCGCCGGCGGGGCGGGGACGCGGACAACGGCCCGGAGGCCGGCCCCGAAGCGGGCATCCTGACCACGTCGGATCAGCAGCGAGCCGTCCTGCCCGGGCCGTCGATCAGCCCGCTCCGCCGAACGATCCGGTACTGGCTGTCGCGCGGCATCGCGGCCGGGCTGATGCGCGCATATCTGCGCCTCCGGTTCGACGGCCGGGAGGCCCTGCCGCCCGGCCCGGCGATCTACTGCTTCAACCACCTGAGCTGGGCCGACCCGTTCGTGCTGATGGCCGTCCTGCCGTTCAGGCCGCGGCTGTGGTTCTTCGGTCCGAAGGAGGAGGACATGAGCGTCGGCGGCAGGAACCGGCTCATGACCTGGACCGGCACGGCGATCCCGTACAAGCCCGCCCGGAGCGACCTGCTCGAGGTGACCCGCCAGGTCGGCATCGTGCTCGGGACCGGGGGCGTCGTGGCGATCGCCGGCGAGGGCCGCATCCACGCCGGGGAGTCGGAGCTCCTGCCGCTGAGCGAGGGGGCTGCCTACTTCGCGCTCCGCTCGGGCGTCCCGCTCGTGCCGCTCGCGATCCGGGGGACCAGCTGGCTCCGGTTCGGCGGTCGGGTCGGCATCCGGGTGGGGGAGGTCATCGTCGTGAACGGCCGTCCGACGCGCCAGAACGTCGACGACGCGACCCGACGGCTGACGTCCGCCCTGCAGGCCATGGTGGCCGACGCACCCGAGATCGAGCCGCCCGGGCGGTTCGGGCGCTGGCTGACCGAGCTCTTCAACGACTGGCCCGAGGGCTCGCGCGAGGCGGCCCGCGAGGCATCCCGCGCGACGTCCCCGGCGCCCGGTCTGCCATACTCAGGGCGGCCCGACACGACGTAGGAGGACCCGTGGCAGCGACCGGACTCTCGGCCGATCCGAAGCAGTACCGCGCCCGACTCGCCGACCAGAGCGACGACCAGATCGACGCCTGGGCGGCCGAGTTGATGCGCGATGTCGCGATCCGCCGGGGCGTGGTCAAGGTCGTCGCCGACTTCCGGCACGCCAGCGGACTCGACGAGCGAAGTTTCGAACGTGTGTTCGCATCGGGCGGTGGGCCCCCGGCGATGATCGGGCACGATCCCGCGGGCAGGCTGATGGTTCCCGCCATCACGCTCTTCGCCCTCGTCCCGGGGATCCGGGCCCAGCTGCCCGACGGCCGCGCGCGGCTGGTCGAGTACCTGGTCGAGAACTTCGACGAGATCGTCTACGTCTGACGGCCCCGCCGATGGGGGAGCGGCGGCCACCGCGACGGGGCCCTTGGCTCGCCTTGGCGGCCTGATCCGGCTGACACACCCGTTCCCGTGTCTCCTCGATGGGCTGGTGGTCGGGGTCGTCGCGGCGATCGCCGGTGCCGAGCCGATCACCGCGCTCCGCCTCGCCATCGGGATGACGGCGCTCCAGGCATCCATCGGCTCACTCAATGACGTGGTCGACGCGCCCCGGGATGCCGGCCGCAAGCCTGGCAAGCCGATCCCGGCCGGGCTCGTCTCGCGCGCCGCCGCCCTGTCGGTCATCGTGGGCGCCGGCGTCCTGGGCGTCGCCCTGTCCATCCCATCGGGCGCTCCGACGACCGCCCTCGCCTTCGTCGTGCTCGGCATCGGCTATGCCTACGACCTCGGGTTCAAGGGCACCGCCTGGTCCTGGCTGCCGTTCGCGGTCGGTATCCCTCTGTTGCCGGTCTATGGCTGGCTCGGGACCGCGGGCCATCTGCCGGGCGCATTCGCGGTCCTCCTGCCCGCAGCCGTGCTGGCAGGCGCCGGACTCGCGATCTCCAACGCGCTGGCCGATGTCGAGCGCGACGCCGCCGCCGGCACCGACTCGGTCGCGACGCGGCTGGGGTCGGGCCGTGCCTGGGCGATCCACGCGATCCTGCTGGCCATGGTCACCGGAGCCGCCTGGCTGACGCTCGGCGTCAGTGGTCCCGGTGACGGCGCCGTCAGCGGCGCAGTCGTCCTCCTCGGCTGCCTCGCGGCGACGGCACTGATCGGCGCCGGGATCGCGCTCTCTCGGCGTGGCGATCCCGCGCGACGCGAGCGGGCATGGGAGCTCGAGGCCGTCGGTGTCGGCGTGCTCGCCGCGGCGTGGCTGGCGGGTGTCCGGCTCGGCGGGTAGGGAGCGTCGCCCGACCGGCGGGTCGTGCGTGTCGCCGCGGTCGGCTAGAGCCCATCCTCGCTGCGGACCATGGCGATCGCGTTCTCCAGCCGAAGCTTGGCGATGGTCAGGTACTTGGCGAGATTCGCCCGGTCCGTCGGGCCGATCGATCCGCGTACCTCGGCACTGCCCAGGACGCCGACCAGCTCGTCCACCGCGTCGGCGAGGCTCTGCTTGGCGTTGACCAGCGAGTCGTCCGAGATGTCGCGGGGCTGGGACGCCTCGTCCGCGGCCCATATCGCGGCGGTCTCGACCTCCTCGTCGATCGAGCCCGGGTCGGCGGTCATCTCCTCCGGTGCGTCGACCGCTTCGTCGGCGTCGGCCGTCGCGCGTGGCCGCCGGCCCTCGATCTTGTCCCGGAGCTTGATGAGGGTCAGCTCGCCGCGAGCGACCTGTTCGGCCAGGCGCCGTCGCTTCTTCGGGTCCTCGACCTTCATCAGCTCGTAGGCGTGCGACAGGCTGTCCTTGCGCAAAGACACCAGCTCGCGGATCTCGGGCGGGGCGTCGGCCAGGCGCAGCCGGTTCTCGAGGTAGCCCTTGTCCTTGCCCAGCTTGTCGGCCAGCTTGCGGATGCTGTAGCCGTGCTCGTGGACCATGCGGTCGTACATCGCCGCCTCGTCGAGCGGCGTCAGGTCCTCGCGCTGGAGGTTCTCGATGATCGCGATCTCCAGCGCCGTGTCGTCGTCGATCTCCTCGATGAGAGCGGGGATGCTGTCGAGGCCGGCCAGCCGCGACGCACGCCAGCGCCGCTCGCCCGCGACGATCTGGTAGGTGTTCGGGCCGAGCGGACGGACGAGGATGGGCTGGAGGACGCCGTGCTCGCGGATCGAAGCGGCCAGCTCATCGAGCGCGGCCGGCTCGAAGACCATGCGCGGCTGTTCGGGGTTCGGTTCGATGTGATCGACCGGGACGATCCTGACCCCGACCGAGCGGGTCGGGCTGTCGGGCGTCAGCAGGCTGACGATCGCGGGCGAGAGGTTGGTGTCCTCCGACAACCGCCGGGCGGCGGCGGCGCGGAAATCAGTTCGGGGCAAGATCGATCACCTCCCGGGCGAATGCGCGGTAGATCCGAGCGGCATCGCTGTGGCCTGCATATGTCGTGATCGGGCGGCCGACGAGCGGCGCCTCTCCGAGCTTCACCGTGGTGCGGACGATGCTGGTGAAGACGTGATGGTCACCGACCACGCGCAGCTCGTCGAGCATGTCCCGCGCGAGGTTCGTCCGACCGTCGAAGAACGTCGGCAACAAGCCGAGGATCCTGAGGTCGCGGTTCAGTTTCAGACGGATCGCGTTGATGACCTTGACCAGGTTGTTGAGGCCCTTCATCGCGTAGTACTGCGTCTGCACCGGGATGATGACGCCGTTCGCCGCGACGAGACCGTTGACCGTCAACAGGCCGAGGTTCGGCGGGCAATCGATGAGCACGTAGTCGTAGTCGTCGATCTGACCCTCGAACGCCTCGCGCAGGATCTGCTCGCGGCCGAGAGCGGTGAACAGCTCGCCTTCCGTCGATGCCAGGTCGATGTGCGCTGGTGCCACGTCGATGCCGGGCGTCTCGGTCGCGAGGATCACCTCGCCGAGCGTCGAGCGTCCATCCGCCAGGACATCGGCCATCGAGCGTTCGACGGTGTTGAGGTTGATGCCGAGGCCGGCTGTCAGATTCGCCTGCGGATCCATGTCGACACACAGGACACGGAACCCTTCCTCCGCGAGTGCTCCGGCAAGGTTGATCGCCGTCGTCGTCTTGCCGACGCCCCCTTTCTGGTTGGCGATCGCGATCACGTTCGTCACCGGGGCATCACCTCATGATCTCTGCAGCCCGCGCGGAGCTGTCTGGGAGGGAAATCGAGTGTCGTCATGGTACGCGCCCCGACCCGTTTCGGGCACCCCGGTTATCCACACGCTTTGCGAGTTGTTCACCGAATCTGTGGATATCCGCGCATGGTCATTCACCTCTCGGCGGCGGATATGATGGGCGCTGTCCTTGCGCAAAGACAGCCGGATCGAGGAGAGTGCCGACGGTGTCGACGAACGCCGAGCGTTTCGCGCGACTCGAGGAGATGCGTGTCGCGTCGCGCGCCGGGGGAGGAGCTGCTCGCGTCGCGAAGCAACACGACGCGGGCAAGCTGACCGCCCGGGAGCGTCTCGATCTTCTGCTCGATCCGGGCAGCTTCGTCGAACTCGATGCATTCGTGACGAACCGCGACCCATCCGCGTCGGAGTCGTTCCTTGGCGACGGCGTCGTCACCGGTCACGGAGAGATCGACGGCCGACCGGTGTTCGTCTTCAGCCAGGACTTCACGGTCTTCGGCGGATCGCTCTCGGAGGCGTACGCCGAAAAGATCTGCAAGGTGATGGACCTTGCGATGAAGGTCGGCGCTCCCATCATCGGTCTCAACGATTCGGGCGGCGCGCGGATCCAGGAGGGCGTCGTGTCCCTCGGTGGCTACGCAGACATCTTTCTGCGCAACGTCCTCGCATCGGGCGTCGTCCCGCAGATCTCGGTCATCCTCGGGCCATGCGCCGGGGGCGCGGTCTATTCGCCTGCCATCACCGACTTCACGGTGATGGTCGAGGGGACGAGCTACATGTTCGTCACCGGCCCGGGAGTGGTGAAGACGGTCACCCATGAGGACGTCGATCCGGAATACCTCGGCGGGGCGTTGACCCACACGACGCGGAGCGGCGTCGCGCATCTCGCCGCGCCGGATGAAGCGAGCGCTCTCGACGCGGCGCGCGCGCTGCTCGCGCATCTGCCCCAGAACAATCTGGAGGCCCCGGCCGCTGTCGCCACGTCCGACCCGACGGACCGCATGGACCCGGCCCTCGATTCGATCGTCCCCGACGATCCGCGCCAGCCCTACGACATGCATCACGTTTTGGCGAATGTCGTCGACGACGGTGACTTCCTCGAGATCCAGCCCGCGTGGGCCCAGAACATCATCGTCGGGTTCGCGCGCCTCGGTGGCCGGAGTGTCGGCGTCATCGCGCAGCAACCATCGGTCCTCGCGGGCGCCCTCGACATCGACGCGTCGGTCAAGGCCGCGCGGTTCGTTAGGACGTGCGATGCATTCAACGTGCCGCTGGTGACGTTCGTCGACGTCCCGGGTTTCCTGCCGGGCGTCGACCAGGAACACGGCGGCATCATCCGGCACGGTGCCAAGCTGCTGTTCGCCTATGCCGAGGCGACGGTGCCAAAGGTCACCGTCATCACCCGGAAGGCCTATGGCGGCGCCTACGACGTCATGAGCAGCAAGCACATCCGGGGCGACATGAACTTCGCGTGGCCGACCGCCGAGATCGCGGTGATGGGCGCCGAGGGCGCCGTCAACGTCATCTCGCGCGATGCCATCGCCGGCGCCGCGGACCCCGATGCGGAACGGGCGCGCCTGGTCGAGGCCTATCGCGCGGACTTCGCCAACCCATACATCGCCGCCGCGCGCGGGTACGTGGATGACGTCATCCGCCCCTCGGAGACGCGCCCGCGGCTCATCCGCGCCCTGGCGCTCCTGGCCGACAAGCGCGATACGAACCCGCGAAAGAAGCATGGCAACATCCCCCTCTGAGCCGGCGGCCGTGCGGCCGTCTTTGCGCAAAGACGGGGTCGGCGGGTGATGGGGGAGCGACCGCCCTTCGACCGGGTCCTCATCGCCAACCGCGGCGAGATCGCGGTCCGGATCATCCGGGCCTGCCACGAAGCCGGGATGGCCGCCGTCGCGGTCTACAGCGACGCCGACGCCGAGGCGCGCCATGTCAGGCTCGCCGACGAGGCGGTGCGGATCGGGCCGGCGGCGCCTGCCGACAGCTACCTGCGGATCGATGCCATCGTCGAGGCCGCACTGTCCACGAGGTCGGCGGCGATCCATCCGGGCTATGGGTTCCTGTCCGAGCGGGCGGCCTTCGCGCGTGCCGTCGAAGACGCCGGATTGGTCTTCGTCGGGCCACCGTCCGGGGTGATCGACGCGCTCGGGGACAAGCTCCATGCCCGGCGCGTCGCGCTGTCCGCCGGGGTGGACGCGGTCCCAGGCACCCATGACCCGGCACCGGTCGATCGAGCCGACGCCGTCGACGGGATCGTCGCCGAGGCAGAGCGGATCGGATTCCCGGTGATGGTCAAGGCGGCGGCGGGTGGCGGTGGCCGCGGCATGCGACTGGTCGCCACGGCGGCTGAGCTTCCTGCGGCGCTGGCTGCCGGATCGGCCGAGGCCAGGGCGGCGTTCGGGGATGGCTCGGTGTACCTCGAACGGGTCATCCGCCCGGCGCGCCATATCGAGGTCCAGCTGCTGGGGGACGCATCGGGCCGCGTCGTGGCCATCGGGGAGCGGGACTGTTCGCTCCAGCGGCGCCACCAGAAGCTCGTCGAGGAGGCCCCGGCGCCCGGGTTGTCGGCCGATGACCGACGCGATCTGCACGAGCGCGCGGTCCGGGTGGCTACTGCGGCGGGCCTCCGGAACGCCGCGACGGCCGAGTTCCTGCGCGGACCGGACGGGGCGACATGGTTCCTCGAGGTGAACACCCGGCTCCAGGTGGAGCACGGGGTGACCGAGCTGGTGGCCGGGCTCGACATCGTCATCGAGCAGTTCCGGCTGGCTGCCGGACGGCCCCTGTCCGAAGCTGCACTGGCCGCTGCCGAGCGGGCTGCGACGCCCTCCAGCCACGCCATCGAGGTCCGCCTGGCGGCCGAGGACCCATCCCGGGACTTCGCGCCGAGCCCGGGTCGCATCCGCCACTGGGTGATGCCGGAGGGTCCGGGCGTCCGGGTCGACACCGGGGTGGGGGACGGGGACCGCGTGCCGCCCGACTACGACAACCTGGTGGCCAAGATCATGGTCCACGCCGGCGACCGTCCAGCGGCCATCGACCGGCTGCGGCGCGCCCTCGATGAGACCGAGATCGCGGGCATCCAGACCACCCTGCCGTTCCACCGATCCGTCGCGCGGCACCCTGGCTTCGCCGCCGCCGAGCTGTCGACCGACTGGGTGGCCGAGACCTGGGACGGGCCCGCGGCCCGCGCGGCGGTCGTCCAGATCGCGGCGGCCGCGGCTGCCGGGGCCGCCGTGGCGGCGCCGGCGGCGTCCGATGCCAGGGACCCGTCCCGCGACCGTCCGGCCGCCGTCGCTCCTGTCAGCGGGTGGGCCGCTGCGGCCCGAGCCGATGCCGTCGATCGATGGCCACGATGAGCCGCCGGTGAGCCGCCGTCGGGTCACCGACCGGGCCACGGGCGACCATGTCGCGGATGTGGATCCGGCCGGCGCGTCATCCGCCGCGACCCCCGGTCCCGGCAGCCGGCCACTCGTCCTGCCCGCCTCGACCCGCCCATCCGTCCGCGGCCGGATCGGTGTCGAGGTCGTCGTGGACGGCTGGCGGTTCGAGTTCGACGTCGAGGACGCGGACCTCTCCGACCTCCGCGCGCGGGCCACCGCCGCCCGCGAGGCCGGCCGGCACCACGGGCCGACGGACGTTCGTGCCATCATCCCGGGGCGCGTCGTGTCGGTCGCGGTGGCGGTCGGGGACGACGTCGAGGCCGGGCAGCGGCTCCTCTCGGTGGAGGCGATGAAGATGGAGAACGAGCTTCGCGCCCCGCGGGCTGGCACGGTCGAGCGGGTGGCCGTCGGGCCGGGCCAGACCGTCGAGCTCGGCGACAGCCTGATCGTCCTCCGATGACGCGCCCGGACCGGCCCCTCGGTGAAGCCGGCGACCCCGCCCGCGACCGCTGGCGGGAGACCCTCCGGGCCAGGGCGCTCCGCGGCGCTCCCGAGCGCCGCGACCCCTTCGAGACCTCGTCGGGCATCGTCGTCCGGGACCTGTACACCCCGGCCGACACCGCCGGCCTCGACGAGGACCGCGACCTTGGCCGGCCGGGGGAGTACCCGTTCACCCGGGGCGTCCAGCCGACGATGTACCGGAGCCGCTTCTGGACGATGCGCCAGTACGCCGGGTTCGCCACCGCGGAGGAGACGAACCGGCGCTTCCGCTATCTCCTCGAGCAGGGCCAGACCGGCCTGTCGGTGGCCTTCGACCTGCCGACACAGATGGGCTACGACTCGGACGCACCGGATGCCGAGGGCGAGGTCGGGCGGGTCGGGGTCCCGATCTCGAGCCTCGCCGACATGGCCATCCTGCTCGACGGGCTGCCGCTCGGGCAGGTGAGCACCTCGATGACCATCAACGCCACGGCGCCGATCCTGCTGGCCCTCTACGTCGCGGCGGCCGAGGGCCAGGGGGTCGAGCGAGCCGCCATCTCCGGGACGACCCAGAACGACATCCTCAAGGAGTACATCGCCCGCGGCACGTGGATCTTCCCGCCCCGGCCGTCGATGCGTCTCGTGACCGATGTCTTCGAGTACTGCGCCACCGAGCTCCCGAAGTGGAACACGATCTCGATCTCGGGCTACCACATGCGCGAAGCCGGCGCGACGGCCGCCCAGGAGCTCGCCTTCACCCTGGCCGACGCGATCGCCTACGTGGACGCGGCCGTCGTGCGCGGGCTCGATGTCGACGCCTTCGCCGGCCGGCTGTCGTTCTTCTTCGCCGCCTGGTCGGAGCTGTTCGAGGAGGTCGCGAAGTTCCGGGCCGCCCGACGGATGTGGGCGACGATCATGCGCGAGCGGTTCGGCGCGACCGACCCGCGCTCATGGGTCTGCCGCTTCCACGTCCAGACGGCCGGTTCGAGCCTGACCGCGCAGTCGGTCGACAACAACGTGGTCCGGACCACCGTCCAGGCCCTCGCCGCGGTCCTCGGCGGCGCCCAGAGCCTCCATACCAACTCGCGCGACGAGGCGCTCGCGCTGCCGACCGAGGAGGCCGCCCGGCTGGCCCTGCGAACCCAGCAGATCATCGCCTACGAGGCCGGCGTGACCGAGACGCCCGACCCGCTGGCCGGCTCCTACTACGTCGAGAGCCTGACCAACGAGCTCGAGGCGGCAGCTTGGGGGTACCTCGACGAGATCGAGTCGATGGGCGGGACGCTGGCCGCCATCGAGGGCGGCTTCCAGCAGCGCCAGATCCAGGAGGCGGCCTACCGGGTCCAGCGGGCGATCGAGACCGGCGACCAGGTGGTGGTCGGGGTCAACCGCTTCCGCGACGACGCCCTGGCGACGCCCAAGCTCCACCGCATCGACCCCGACGGCGAGCGGCGGCAGGTCGAGCGGGTCCGGCGCGTGCGGGCCGAGCGCTCCGCGGCGGACTGGACCGCGACGATGGACCGCCTCGAGGCCACGGCACGTGGCGACGGCAACCTGATGCCCGCCATCCTCGAGGCGGTGCGGGCCCACGCCACGGTCGGCGAGATCAGTGACCGACTTCGCGTCGCATGGGGCGAGCACCGCGAGCTGATCACGGTATGACGACCAAGCGGCGCGCCCTCCGTCTCCGTGGCCGCGCCCGGCCGCCCGAGATCCTCCGTCCACTTGGGCTCCTCGCGGACAGTCCGTCCGACGTCGCGCGCATCTGCTCGGCGATCGACCGCATCGGGGCAAGCGGCTGGACCTCGTACGGTGGCTGGTCGTCGGATGTCGATGGCGTCGCGCGGCGCGGCTGGGTCCAACAGCGCCCGTCCACGATGCCGACCTTCCTGCTCCAGGTGTTTGCCGTCCTCGGCTCGGCGACCGCGGACAGCAGCAACGTCCAGCGGCCCGGCGGTGGCTGGCTCAACGTGGAGGTGCGCGCCCACGAGGACGGTCCCGGATCAAGCCTCGAGATCCGCGGCGACCTCGATGCCGGGATGCACGAGTCGATCCGGCGGGCCCTCAGGCACCTTGGGATGACGGTGGTCCGTACCTGGGATCCCACCGTTCCCTGAGCGGATCAGCGCGCCCCGAGCGGAAGGCGCCAGCGGCTGTGCCAGCGCCCGATGCCGTCCTCGACGAGCACCTCGAGCCTCGTGACCGGCCGCTCGAACGGCAGCCAGCGGGCCGCGCTCGCCGCGATCTCCTCGAGGGGAGCATCGGCCGACTCCGTGATCGTCAGGTGTGGGATCACCTCGTCGAATGCGCCGCCGTACGGGGGATGGTCCGGGAATGCCGCGATCAGGTCCGCGATCAGCCGCGAGAACGGCGCGGCCGGCTCCGGGGGGAGATAGACCACGCCGGGCCAGCGCTCGACCCGGTCGAACCGCGCCCGGAACGGGGCGTGCCCCGCAGCGATCGCGGCCAGCTCGCGACGGACACCGGCATCGAGCTCGTCCGGGTCGACGAACGGGTAGAGGATCGTCACGTGCGCCGGCACGCCCACGCCGGCCGCCACATCCCGCCGCTGTCGGATCCGCTCCAGCGCCCGCGGGATCGGCAGCCGAACCACGACCGCGCTCTCCGCGCCATCAGAGGTCATGGCCGACAGGGTACGCTGCGGCGATGCCGCCGATCCCGCTGCCGCAGCCGCCCGACGGGCTTGGCCCGCTGGGCCGTGTCCATCACGTGGCCCTCATCGTCCGCTCGATCGACGACGCCCTGGCGCTCTGGCGGGACGCGCTCCATCTCGAGCTCGAGACCGTCATGGACATCCCCGACGACCGCGTCCGCATCGCGTTCCTCGGGGTGGGGGAGTCCAAGATCGAGCTGGTCGAGCCGACCGATGACACGACCGGCGTCGCCAGGTTCCTCGAGAGCAAGGGCGAGGGCTTCCATCACGTCTGCTTCGAGGTGGCGAACCTGGCCGAGACACTCCTCCGCCTCGAGATCGACGGCATCGAGCTGATCGACTCCTCGCCGCGGCGGGGTGCCGAAGGACCGGTCGCCTTCCTCCATCCGCGCTCGTGCCACGGGGTGCTGGTCGAGCTCATCGAGGCGCAGGGCGGGCCGGCCTGGGGGTCGCTGGGCTACTGAGCCGGGTCTCGGGCCGGCTTCGTCGCCACCAGCGAGAACATCAGCGGCAGCTCGCCGCCGGCATCGGGCGGCAGGACCCACCGGTCGTCCCCGTCGTCGACCAGGAAGCCGACCTTCCAGGAGAGGAACGGGTGCTCGACGAGGCTCTCGAGGGTCAAGCCGGCATCGATCAGCGCGGTCACGATCTCGCCCAGACCGTGGTCCCAGCCGTGCTCCACCTTCTCGCCCACGTCGGCCTCGCGATCGGCGTACGAGCCCGTGACCTGGAAGACGAGCGGTTCGGCGTGTTCCCAGTACGGGTAGCGCAGACGCAGCTCGCCGGGCCGGACGTCCTCGTCCTCGAGCGCCTGGACGATGGGATGCACCTCGGTGATGAAGAACCGACCGCCGGGCGCCAGGAAGTGGGCGACCACCCGGGCCCAGGCGCGGACGTCCGGAAGCCAGCCGAGGACACCGCGCGAGGTGTAGACGACGTCAAAGGTGCCCGCGAGGGCAGCAGGCAGGTCGTACAGGTTCGAGCAGACGAACCGCGCGTCGGGGAAGCCAAGCTCCTCGGCGAGCGAGCGTGCCAGCTCGATGGCGGCCGGCGAGAAGTCCGCACCGGTGACCCGCGCCCCGAGGCGCGCCCAGGACAGCGTGTCGATCCCGAAGTGGCACTGGAGGTGGAGGAGCGACCGATCGGCCACGTCGCCGACCATCTCGATCTCGTACGGCCGGAGTCGGATCCCGCCTGACCTGAACCCCTCCAGATCATAGAAGTCACCGGTCGCGTGGACGGCGGTCCAGGCATCCCACAGGGCCCGGTTGGCGGCGAATGACGCCGCGTGGTCGGGCGCGGCGTCGGTCACCGCAGCGACCAGGCGAACAGTACGTCCGGCGCGCGGTCGGCTGCCCGACAGAACGTCACGAGGCGGCCGGCGAGGTCCCGGATCCACGGCTTCTCCTCGCGCGGCAGCCCGCCGAGCTCGTCCTCCACGAGCTCGATCCAGCGGCCGGCGATGGCACCGAGGTCGTGCTCGGGGATCATCGCGACGGTGGTGATCCAGGTCGGGTCGATCCGCTCGATCGTGCGTTCCGCATCGGCGTCGGGCGCCTCGATCTCGAGCCGGGCGTCGATGAAGTCGGACGGCCCGTCACCGCCGGTGACCGAGCGGACCGCCTCGGCGAAGAGGTCCAGCCAGGTCGGGTCGAGGCCGCTGCCGAGCGCGAGATGAGCCGGGAAACGGCCGCGGTCGTCGAGCGACGCGATGTCGTCGAGGCCGATCGCGAGCAGGATCGCCGACGCATCGCCCGCGACGAGGTCCATCAGCCGGCTCATGGCACGTCCCCCTGCGGCATCGGCCGCCTAACCCCGGTAGCCGGCGTCGCGCAGGAGGGTCGGCAGCTCGGTCGGGGATCCGGCGACCCGGAAGCCGGCGGCCTCGAGCGCGGCGACCTTGGATGCGGCCGTACCTGCCCCGCCCGAGATGATGGCCCCGGCGTGGCCCATCCGCTTGCCCTCGGGGGCCGTCCGGCCGGCGATGAACGCCACCTTCGGGAGGTCGGCCATGTGCTCGGCGGCCCACGCGGCGGCCTCCTCCTCGGCCGCACCGCCGATCTCGCCGATCAGCACGACCGCCTCGGTCGCGGGATCGGCGGCGAACAGCTTGAGGACGTCGAGGTGGGTGGTGCCGATGATCGGGTCGCCGCCGATGCCGATGCAGGTGGACTGCCCGACGCCGGCGTCGGTCATCGCCTGGACCGCCTCGTAGGTGAGCGTGCCAGAGCGGCTGACGACACCGACGCTGCCCTCGCGGTGGACGGAGCCCGGGATGATCCCGACCTTGGCCGATCCCGGCGACGTCGCCCCCGGGCAGTTCGGTCCGACCAGCGTCGCGCCGGCTCGCGCGACGGTCTCGACCGCCGGGATCATGTCGAGCGCCGGGATGCCCTCGGTGATGCAGAAGATCGTGGCGATGCCCGCCGCCGCCGCCTCCATGATCGCGTCGGGTGCGCCGCCGGCCGGGACGAAGATGCAGGTCGTGTTGGCCCCGGTCTGGCGGACCGCCTCGGCCACCGTGTCATAGACCGGGACCGATCCGTCGAGCGCGGTCTGGCCGCCCTTGCCGGGCGTCACCCCGGCGACGATCCGGGTGCCATAGGCCTGCATCGCCCGGCTGTGGAACTCGCCCTCGCGGCCGGTGATGCCCTGGACGAGGAGTCGGGTCTCGGGGCCGACGATGATGCTCACGCGGCCGCTCCCCGCGATGCCGCCACGGCCTTGGCGGCCGCGTCGTCGAGCGAGGTCGCGGTCGCGAAATGCGCCTGCTCGAGCAGGACGGCCGCCTCGGCCGCGTTGGTGCCGACGATGCGGACGATCATCGGGACGTCGCGCTCCTGGACGGCGCGCGCCTCGATCAGGCCGCGGGCGACCTCGTCGCCGCGGGTGATCCCGCCGAAGATGTTGACCAGGATGGCATCGACCTTCGGGTCTCCCAGGATGATGCGCATCGCCGCCGCCACCCGGTCGGCCCGCGCCCCGCCACCGATGTCGAGGAAGTTGGCGGGCTCGCCGCCCGCGCGCTTGACCAGATCCATCGTGGTCATCGCCAGGCCGGCGCCGTTGACCATGCAGCCGATGGTCCCGTCGAGCTTGATGAAGGTGAGCCCGGCCTCGCGTGCCTCGCGGTCGGCAGGGTCCTCTTCGTCGGGGTCGCGCAGGTCCTCCAGGCCGGGATGACGGGGGAGCGCGGAATCATCGAGGGTGACCTTGGCGTCGAGACAGACCAGCCGTTCGGCGACCGTCCCGTCCGCCGCCGTCTCGCGGACGATCGCCAGCGGGTTGATCTCGACCAGGTCCGCGTCGTAGGCGAGCATCGTCCGGACGAGGCCCTTGGCGATCGCCACGGCCGCCTTCAGGTGGCGACCCAGCCCCATCGCGAAGGCGAACTCGCGGGCCTGGTAGTCGAGCAGCCCGAGGAGCGGGTCGGCGTGGAGCCGGACGATCGCCTCCGGGTGGTCCGCGGCCACCTGCTCGATCTCGACGCCGCCCTCGGCCGAGCCCATCAGCAGGATGCGGCGGCCTGCCCGGTCGAGCACGGCCGACATGTAGAACTCGCGGGCGATGTCGGCGGCGGCCGCGACGAGGACCTTGCGGACGGTGATGCCCTTGATGTCCATGCCGAGGATGGCGCTCGCGACCCGCTCTGCCTCGTCGGCCGTGGCGGCCAGCTTCACGCCACCGGCCTTGCCCCGACCACCGACCAGGACCTGGGCCTTGAT
>DASYSM010000055.1:0-5437 GCA_036003325.1 Candidatus Limnocylindrales bacterium | reverse complement strand
TCGCACGGGATGCCGATCCGTCCGGGTCGATGTCGCTCGCGGGCGGACTCGTCGGCGCCGGAGCGATATTCCTGTTCGGGACGATCAACACGATCGCGGCGTGCAGCGGCACGGATGACTTCTGCGGAAACGCGAATGTCTGGCCGCTGGGCGCGTTTGCGCTGCTGACGATCGCGACCGGCGCGGTCGCAGCGTTCGTGGTCGCGCGACGGATCCGAAGGACCGAGCGGACCTGAGGACCGGCCCGATGCCACGGTCCAGCTGGCCCCAGGCGCTCGCATGGCGGTTGCGGCGACAGATGCTCGACCCGACAGGCGCGGGTTCGGTCGAAGACGTGGTGCACCGCCTCGGTGCGATCCAGGCGCAGTCCGAGCCGGCCGCCGAGCTCTCCGTCAGGACTAGGCTCGAGCGGTCGAGGCCCGGAGATGTCGGGCGCGCCCTGGCCGACGGGCGGATCATCAAGACCTTCGCGTTCCGCGGTGCGACCCATCTGATGACGCCCGTGGACGCCGGCGTCTACCTCGCCTTGCGGGCGGCGAGCCGGATGTGGGAGCTTCCAAGCTGGCAGGCCTACTACCGGCTGACGCCCCAGGACTGGCCCGCGTTCCGCGATACGGTTCGGGAGGCACTCGCCGACGGGCCGTTGACACGTGCCGAGCTCGGGGCGGTCATCACCGCCACGCCCCGGTTCCGCCACCTGAGCTTCGTCTTCGACGGCGACGCCGTCACGCTGCTCAAGCCGCTTGCGTGGCAGGGAGACCTGATCTTCGGGCCGTCGCGAGATGGGCACGCGACCTTCCAGCGGCCGGACCACAACCCGCGCTGGTCGGGCATCCCCGACATCGACGAGGCGGGGATGCACGCGGTCGAGGCGTATGTCCGGACCTATGGACCGGCCCGGCCCGACCACCTCCAGTACTGGCTCGGGGCGGGCCTGGGGGCAGGACGAAGGCGTATACATGGTTGGATCGCGGCCATGGGCGAGCGACTCGTTGCGATCGACATCGATGGCGAGTCCGCCTTCCTCCTCGACGAGGACATCGACGATCTGGCCGGGACTCGTCCGACCGCCTGCGTCCGGATCTTGCCGGCGTATGACCAGTGGCTGCTCGGTCCGGGCACGGCCGACGCGCATATCGTCCCAAGCGACCGACGGGAGGCGGTCAGCCGGGGTGCCAATGTGGTGATCGTCGGTGGTCGTGTGTACGGCACGTGGACGCTCGCTCGGGGCACGCTTGCCGTCGACTGGTTCGCAGATGCACAGGCGCGGCCGGCGGGCCTCGCCGATGAGATCTCCCGGCTCGTGGCGATCCTCGAGCGACCCGTCGAGTCGTCGATCGGGTAACGCCCAGCCGAGCCGGTACACTCCGCAGGACGCTTTGGGTGGTCGGCTGGAGCACAAGGGGATCTCGACGGATGTGCTGTGTCATCGCCTCGCTGTTCGCGCTCGGCCCGCGCGCTGCCATCCTGTTCTGGTGGCTGATCGAGCCCGTGCGCTGGGGTGCGACGTTCGACACCTTCCTGTGGCCGTTCGTCGGGTTCCTGATCCTGCCCTGGACGACCTTGATGTACGTCCTGGTCTATCCGGCCGGGATCACCGGCTTCGACTTCGTCTGGCTGGCCATCGCGGTCGCGATGGACGTCTTCAGCTGGGCCGGCGGCGGGTACACGAACCGAGGTCGGATGCCCTCGTCGACCACCTGAGCGATGAGACTCACCGTGCTCGGTGGCGCGGGCGGCTATCCCTCGGCGAATGGCGCCTGCAGCGGGTATCTCATCGAACATGACGGGTTCCGGCTGCTCGTCGATCCGGGGTACGCGATCGTCCCGCGGCTCCTCGGGATCGTGTCCGCCGCGACGATCGACGCAGTGCTCGTGAGTCACGGCCACCCGGACCACGTCGCGGATCTGAACCCGCTGCTCCGCGCTCGCCTCATGCAGGACGATGGACCGTCGCGCCTCCCGGCATATGCACTGCCAGACGCCCTGAGTCCCGTCCTTGCCCTCGATCAGATCACGGCGCTCAAGGGGGCCTGCGAGGTTCGCGCGTTCGAGGCTGGCGACGCGTTCTCGATCGGTCCGTTCGAGATCCAGTCGCGACCCCTGCCGCATTCGATCCCCAACGCCGGCGCGCGGATCTCCGCGGGCGGACTCTCGATCACCTACACGGGCGACGCGGGTCCCAGTGACGACCTCGTCGAGCTGGCCGATCGCACGGACCTTCTCCTTGCCGAGGCGACGTATGTCGATTCCGTGCCGGCCGGCAACGCAGGCGTGCTCAACAGCGCACTGGAGGTCGGTCGCCAGGCACATCGGGCGAAGGCCGCGCGCTTGATGCTCACGCATCTCATGCCCGGCACCGATCACGAGGCTTCGCGCACGGCGGCCGGCCGCACCTTTGACGACGCGATCGAGGTCGCGACCCCCGGGACGATCGTCGAGCTCTAGCCGCGCATCCGGTCGCCGGTGGGGTCGACGCTGGCATCGGGGCCGATGACCGCGCCGACGCGCCGGTCGAACACGTCGATCTCGACCGCAGCGCCCGCGGGCGTCGATGCCGGGAGATAGGCGTAGCCGATCGTGCGCTCGACGGTCGGACCGTAAGCGACGCTCCGAAGCCGGCTGACGACCTCGCCGTCGAGGCGGACGGCCTCGCCGCCATAGATCGGTTCGTAGTCCGCGCCGCCGATGAGAAGGGTTCGGAGGCGGCGCTCCGGCACGGCGACGTGGGCCTCGACGAGCGCGTCCCGTCCGACGAAGGGACCCTTGGCCAGCCGGACGAACGCGCCCATGCCGGCATCGAACGGCGTGTCCTGCATGGTCAGGTCGGTGCCGTAGTAGCGGTAGCCCTTCTCCATGCGGAGCGATTCGATGGCGCGATAGCCGATCGGTTCGGCGCCGGCGGCGCGGAGCCGATCCCAGACGGCGACCGCCCAGTCGACGGTCATGGTCAGCTCCCAGCCGAGCTCCCCGGCGTAGCTGATGCGGGCGGCGTGGACCGGCGCCGGACCGATCAGGAAGGAGCCCGCACGCCGTGGCGGGATGGCGTCGTTGCCGACCTCGTCGGCCGAGCCGCCGGCGGCGGTCACGACGTCGCGTGCCTGCGGTCCCCACAGGCCGATGGTGGCCAGATCGGCGCTGACGTCGCGGATCGTGACGACGGGGTCGTCGTCCTCGATGTGTGCCCGCAGCCAGGCCATCTCGGATGCCAGGTACCCGGCACCCGTCACGACCCGGAACCGGTCGTCCGCGAGGCGCGTGACCGTGACGTCGGCGACCATCCCGCCGCGCTCCTCACACCACTGCGTGTAGACGACGCTGCCGACCGGCCGGTCGATGTCGTTGGCGCTGACCCGCTGGAGGAGCCCGAGCGCGCCCGGCCCCTCGACGGCGATCTTGCCGAACGACGACAGGTCGATGATCCCCGCCCTCTCGCGCACGGCGCGCGCCTCGGCGCAGACGCGCTCGAACCAGGGCGGGCGCGTCCAGCCGTAGCCGGCCTGGTCGCGGCCGGCGCGGCGCCAGCCGGCGGCCGGATCGTGGTAGTCGGCCCGCTCCCAGCCGGCCTTCGTCCCGAAGATCGCGCCGGCCTCCTGCGAGCGCCCGTAGAGCGCCGACACTCGGTGCGGCCGTCCGGCCAGGTCCACGTCGTACGGGTAGCGAAGCCGGTAGTAATCGGAGTACGTCTCGCGCGCCAGCCCGGCCGCGAAGCCAGGGTCGCGGTACGTATCGCTGAACCGCCACGCCCGGTACGGCCCGATGTCCACGCCCGGGTCGCCGGTCGTGATCCAGCCGGCCATCGCGCGACCGATGCCTCCCCCACCCCCGAACCCGTTGAGCGACAGCCCGGCGGCGACCCAGAACCCGCGGACCCCGGGGAGCGGCCCCAACAACGGGTTCGCATCGGGTGTCATCGCATCCGGGTGGCAGACCAGCCGGATCGCCTCCGCATCGGCGAGGAACGGGAAGCGCCGGATCGCCCCGGCCATCAGCGGCGCGAATCGGTCCCAATCCGCCGGGAGCGACTGCGCCGCGTGCTCCCAGGGCACGCCGTCCTCCCAGCGCGAGCGCGGGTCCAGCTCGTACCCGCCGAACACCATCCCGCCATGCTCGCTCTTGCCGTAGACAAGGTTGTCCGGGTCACGGAAGCAGGGCATCTCGCGCGGCAGCTCGGAGCCCGGTACGGCCTTCAAGGCGATGTGCTGGTGGTCCACCGGCGTCGACGGGATGAACCCGCCGACCATCGCCGCGACCTGCGGTGCCCACATCCCAGCGGCGTTCACGACGATCTCGGTCGCGATCGGGCCGGTCTCGGTCAGGACGGCCGTGATGTCGCGCCGGGCCGACAGCTCGAACCCCGTCACCCGCACGCCGGTCCGGATCCGGACGCCGAGTGCCCGCGCGGCGTCGGCCACGGCGTGCGTCGCGCCGTGCGGGTCGAGGTGGCCGTCACCGGCCAGGTGGACCGCGCCGTACAGGGAGTCCGGCGAGATGGCGGGCATCAGCGCGCGGGCCTCCCCTGCCCCGATGACCTCGGCGTCGAGCCCGATCCCGCGCGCCCGGCTGGCCGTCCGCTCGAGCTCACGCAGCTGCTCGGGGCTCGACGCCAATCGCAGGCTGCCGACGGTGTCGAAGGCGCCAAGCGAGCGGTACAGCTCGATGCTGTAGCGGCGGAAGGCCATCATCGTCGACGACGGGTTGAACGCGGTCACGAGCCCGGCCGCCTGGCAGGTGGAGCCGGCGGTCAGCTGGGCCTTCTCGACGAGCAGGACGTCGGTCCAGCCGGCGAGCGCGAGGTGGTACGCGACGCTGCAACCGGTGATGCCGCCGCCGACCACGACGACGCGCGCCTGCTCCCCACTCATCACGCGAACGATATCAGTGGCAGGGTGCCGTCCCGGAGTCGCCCAGCTCGCCGCTCGCCGGGACGAAGGTCCACTGATACGACCCCGTGTGGAGCACGAGCTCGATGATCCCGTGGGTCGTCGACACGCGCAGCTCGCTGTTGGCCTTCGTCGTCGGGAACGGACGAAGGGCCGCGCCGCCCGTCCCGACCACGAACTCGCGGATGCCGCGGGCACGGTCCTCATGACCGTTCGGGTCCTGTGGCGCGAACCGCTCGTAGTCGTGATCGTGGCCGTTGATGACCACATCGGCGCCGGCGTCATAGAGCGCCTGCCAGAAGGGCGCCACATCGGTGTCGTTGCCGTGGAACCCGGAGCTGAACCGCGGGTGATGCCAGATCGCCAGGGTGCATCGGGCAGGCGATGCCGCGAGGTCCGCGCTCAGCCATCGACCCTGGGCCGAGCCCGGCCCGCAGCCGCCGACCGATCCACAGTCGGAGTCGAGGACCACGACGTGCCACGTCCCGAGGTCGTACGAGTACCAGCTCGTGCCCTGCGGTGCTGCCGCGGCCCCGAAATATCCGAGGTAGCCG
>DASYSM010000054.1:0-16166 GCA_036003325.1 Candidatus Limnocylindrales bacterium | reverse complement strand
GGGCGCATCGAGCGCGGCATCGTCAAGGTCGGCGACGAGGTCGAGCTGGTCGGCATCAAGCCGACCCGCAAGATCGTGGTCACCGGCGTCGAGATGTTCAAGAAGCTGCTCGAGCAGGGCCAGGCCGGCGACAACGTCGGCTGCCTCATCCGCGGCATCGAGCGCGACGAGATCGAGCGCGGCCAGGTCCTGGCCAAGAGTGGCTCGGTCAAGCCGCACACCAAGTTCACCGCCCAGGTCTACGTCCTGACCAAGGAGGAGGGCGGCCGCCATACCCCCTTCTACAACGGCTACCGGCCGCAGTTCTACCTGCGCACGACCGACGTGACCGGCGCCATCGGGCTGCCCGACGGGGCCGAGATGATCATGCCCGGCGACAACGTCGAGATGAGCGTCGAGCTGATCACCCCGATCGCCATCGAGATCGGCCAGCGCTTCGCCATCCGCGAGGGTGGCCGGACCGTCGGCGCCGGCGCCATCGTCAGCATCGTCGAGTAACGAGATGGCGAAAGTCGAAGCCCGTCCCACGATCCAGCTCGCCTGCACCGAGTGCAAGGAGCGGACGTACACCACCAGGAAGAACAAGAAGAACGACCCGAACCGACTCGAGCTCCAGAAATATTGTCCGCGCTGCCGACGACATACACTTCATCGCGAGGCGAAGTAGGCGGGCCGACCCCATAGGGGTGTAGCTCAATTGGCAGAGCACTGGTCTCCAAAACCAGCGGTTGTAGGTTCGAGTCCTATCGCCCCTGCCACTTCGTCGGGCTGACGGCTCGCACCGCGGCGCCGCAGTCCTCCGAGCGACCAACGTAGCCACTTGACGACAGAGAGAAGTACGAACCGACGTGACCCGCATCCGCCGCTATTTCGACGAAGTCTGGTCCGAGCTCCGCAAGGTGACCTGGCCGACGCGCGAGCACGTCCGGAACCTGACGGTCCTGGTCTTCGCCATCAGCCTCGTGATCGGCATCTATGTGGCCGTCCTGGACACGATCTTCCAGAACATCGTCGCGCTGCTGGCGGGTTAGGGGGCCTGATGATGACCGAGACGACGACCGAGACGAAGGCTCCCGAGAAGCGCTGGTACGTGATCCACACGTACTCGGGCTACGAAAACAAGGTCAAGGCCAATCTCGAGCACCGCATCGAGTCGATGGGCATGGAGGACAAGATCTTCCAGGTCCTCGTGCCGATGGAGGACGAGATCGAGATCCGCCAGGGCCAGCGGCACACCGTCCAGAAGAAGGTCTACCCGGGCTATGTCCTGGTCGAGATGATCCTGGATCCCGACAGCTGGTTCGTCGTCCGCAACACGCCGGGCGTCACCAGCTTCGTCGGCGGTGCCAACATCCCCGGGGTCCGCAGTGAGCCGATCCCGCTCGACGAGAACGAGGTCAAGCAGATCCTGCGGCACATGGGCGTCGAAACGCCGAAGTACCGCGTCGCATTCACCAAGGGCCAGAGCGTCCGGGTGACCGACGGGCCGTTCGCCGAATTCATCGGCACGGTCGACGAGGTCAACCCCGAGCGCAACAAGGTCAAGGTGCTGGTGAGCATCTTCGGCCGAGAGACGCCCGTCGAGCTGGACTTCCTCCAGGTCGAGAAACTCTAAGAAGGGACCTGAACCCCCGTGGCCAAGAAGATCCGCATCGTCCTGACCCTGCAGCTGCCGGCCGGCAAGGCGACACCCGCCCCGCCCGTCGGCACCGCGCTCGGTCCGCACGGCATCAACATCGTCGAGTTCACCAAGTCCTACAACGAGAAGACGGCCGACAAGGCCGGCCAGATCATCCCGGCCCAGATCACCATCTTCGAGGACCGCTCGTTCAGCTTCATCCTCAAGACACCGCCTGCCGCGGACCTGCTGCGCAAGGCGGCGGGCGTCGAGAAGGGCGCGGTGACGCCCCGCCGGGAGACGGTCGGTCGCGTGACCCGCGATCAGGTCCGCGAGATCGCCGGCATCAAGATGACCGATCTCAACGCCAACGATGTCGACGCCGCGATGCGCCAGATCGAAGGCACCGCCCGAAGCATGGGCATCGAGGTCGTCGGCTAGCATCAGCCGCGCCGGCGGCGCATCCGCCGGAACGCCCACCCCGCGACACGGGGGAGGTCGGGCTCGACTCGACCGACAGGAGGAACGCATGGCTCAGCACGGGAAGAAATATCGGGAAGCGGCCAAGCTCGTCGATCGCGAGCAGGTCTATGCGCCCCTCGAGGCGGTCGAGCTCGCCAAGCAGACGACCTACGTCGCGTTCGATGCCTCGATCGAGGTCCACCTCAAGCTCGGCGTCGACCCGCGCCACGCCGACCAGATGGTCCGCGGCACGGTCGTCCTGCCGCACGGGACGGGCAAGACCGTCCGGGTCGCCGTCTTTGCCCAGGGCGAGAAGGCGCAGGAGGCGCTACGCGCCGGAGCCGACGAGGTCGGCGGCGAGGACCTGGTCAAGAAGATCGAGGCGGGCTGGCTCGAGTTCGACGTCGCGATCGCGACGCCCGATTCGATGGGCCTCGTCGGCCGGCTCGGCAAGATCCTGGGCCGGCGCGGCCTCATGCCCAACCCCAAGGCCGGGACCATCACGTTCGATATCGATCGTGCTGTCAGCGAGGTCAAGGGTGGCCGGGTCGAGTTCCGCGTCGACAAGACGGCCATCGTGCATACCCCCATCGGCAAGAGCAGCTTCGAGCCCGCCGCCCTGGTGGACAACCTGGCTGCTCTCGTCGATGCGGTCAATCGCGCCAAGCCGGCCGGGGCCAAGGGCCAGTATCTCAAGGGCCTGACGATCGCCAGCACGATGGGCCCGGGCATCCGGGTCGACGTGCCCGCCGTGCTCGCGGCCGCGGTCGCATAACCATCGCGACACCGACCGGCGATCGCCGGTCACCAGCCACGGTGGCGGCCGAGAGGCGCGTCACCTATCCATAGAACCTCATTCGCCAGGCGTGGCGAGATCCGAGGCGGCAGCCGAGCACGCGAGCAAACGCACCCTGAGGTGCGTGAGTGAGCGAGCGGAGGCGGCCGACGAAGGAGATCGACGCGGATCGGCGAAAGAGACAGACGGACCGCCGCAGACAGCCTGCGCTCGCAGACCGCCGCCGCCTTCGGGCTGGCGACGGGCGGAGCTTGATCCGTCGGACCGGATCGGTCGGGGCCCGCGAGGGCAGCCGGCCGGGGACGCCGACGAGCACGCCGAGGCAGACAGCGCCGCTCCACCTATCGGGTGGGCAGCGCCCCTGCGCAGTGGGGTCGGCCCTCGCCTGAGGGCTGCCATTCGGGACGTCGCAGGGGCGATCCGGTCGGACCGACCGGTGGCCCACCGCACACGCCGGCCGCGTGTCGAAGGAAGGAGCAGGCATATGCCCACGGAGGCCAAGAAAGAGACGGTCGCCGAGCTGCGCGAGGAACTCGCCAACGCCCGGACGCTGATCGTCTCCGAGTACCGCGGCCTCAAGGTGAAGGAGATCGCCGAGATCCGGCGGTCGCTGAACAAGCAGGACGTGACCTATCGGGTCGTCAAGAACCGGTTGCTGCGGATCGCCGCGGCGGACACGGTCGGCGACGCCCTCGGGCCGCTGCTGGTCGGGCCGACCGCGATCGCGTTCGGGAACGACGAGGCCGCGACCGCGAAGGCCGTCCTCGACGCGACCCGTCCGTATGCCAGGGTCGTCCACATCACCGGTGGCGTCCTCGGCGATCGTGCCATCGGCGCCGATGACGTGACCCGGCTGGCCGCGCTTCCCTCGCGCCAGGTGCTGCTTGCCAAGCTGGCCGGCGGCATGCAGGCGCCGGTCGGCACCCTGGCCGGGCTGTTCGCGGCGCCGCTGCGGAATCTCGGATACGCCCTCCAGCAACTGGCCGATCAGAAGGCCGCCACCCCGGGCGCCTAGGCGCGATCAGCACCCGACACCCGACACCCGACCCCACACCCCACAAGGAGAGACCCGAATGGCCACCATCACCCAGGACGACCTGCTCGAAGCCATCGACAAGATGACCGTCCTCGAGCTGTCCGAGTTCATCAAGCGCTTCGAGGATCGCTACGGCGTCACCGCGGCGGCTCCGGTCGCTGCGGCCGCGGCACCGGCCGCCGGTGGCGGCGCCGCCGAGGCGGCCGCCGCCCCCGAGGAGCAGACCGAGTTCACCGCCACGCTGACCGAGATCGGGCCGAACAAGATCCCGGTCATCAAGGTCGTCCGTGAGCTGACCGGTCTTGGCCTCAAGGAGGCCAAGGACCTCGTCGACGCTTCGCCCAAGGCCGTCAAGGAAGGCGTCACCAAGGACGAAGCCGAGAAGATCAAGGCTGCTCTTGAGGAGCAAGGCGCAAAAGTCGAGATCAAGTAGCGTGGGGGCGGCCGGTGCTGGGGCGGCGCATCCGTGCGTTGCTCGCTCCGCCGGTCGCTCACGCACCTCGGGGTGCGCTCACTCCCTTGCTCGCTCGCGCCTTCGCCTGCGCTCGCCGCAGCGCCGGCTTCGCGAGACGTGACATCGTCCGTCGACGAGCGGGGCTTGACGCTGCCCTACCACGAACCGGGGGTATTTGACAAGAGACGAAATCGCGGTATCCTACTCCTTCTGTGAGCGCGGCCTCTCTTTCCCTCTTCTACCTCCGTCAAGGAGTGGTGCTTCATGCTGTCTGCTGAGTCTTCGACTCGTGCCCGGACCCCATCCGGTCGGATCTCGTACGCCCGCATCGATCGCAAGGTCGATGGCGTCAGCTACGAGAAGTTCGAGATCCCCAACCTGATCGAACTCCAGCTCGATTCGTTCGCCTGGTTCATCGACAAGGGATTGCGCGAGCTGTTCGATGAGATCAGCCCGATCAAAGACTTCACCGGCAAGGTCATGGAGCTCCAGTTCCTCGACTACGAGTTCGGCGCGCCGAAGTACTCCGAGGAGGAGTGCCGGACGAAGGACCTGACCTTCAGCAAGCCGCTCTACGTCAATGTCGAGCTCCTGATCAAGGAGACCGGCGAGATCCAGCGCCAGCGCGTCTACATGGGCGACTACCCGTGGATGACCGACCAGGGCACGTTCGTCATCAACGGCGCCGAGCGCGTGGTGGTCAGCCAGCTCGTCCGGTCGCCGGGCGTCTACTACAGCGAGACCGAGGATCCCGCCTCGGGCCGGATGCTGTTCAGCGCCAAGGTCATCCCGAACCGCGGCGCCTGGCTGGAGTTCGAGACCAACAACAAGGACCAGCTGTGGGTCAAGGTCGATCGCAAGCGCAAGATCGCAGCGACGACCCTGCTCCGCGCGGTCGGCTACGAGCAGAACGACGAGATCGCCGCGCTGTTCACCGGGGTCGACGTCGACCTCGACCACCAGTACATCAGCGGGACCCTCGACAAGGACCTCACCCACACCCAGGCCGAGGCGCTCATCGAGGTCTACAAGAAGCTGCGCCCGGGCGATCCGCCCACCGGCGACAACGCCCGCCAGCTGGTCGAGAGCCTGTTCTTCAACTTCCGCCGCTACGACCTCGGTCGCGTCGGCCGCTACAAGTTCAACAAGAAGCTGGACCCGGTCGCCGCGCGGCTCGGGGTCGAGCTGCCGCGTGAGGGCCGGACCATCACCCGCGAGGACATCGCGGCGATCGTCGGCCACCTCATCGAGTGCAACCGCGGCCTGCATCCCAAGGACGACATCGACCACCTCGGCAATCGCCGCATCCGGGCCAATGGCGAGCTCATCCAGAACGCGTTCCGGATCGGCCTGCTGCGCATGGAGCGCGTCGTCCGCGAGCGGATGACGATCCAGGAGCTGGACAAGGCGACACCCAATGCGCTCATCAACATCCGGCCGGTCGTAGCCGCGATGAAGGAGTTCTTCGGTGGCAGCCAGCTCAGCCAGTTCATGGACCAGACCAACCCGCTGGCCGAGCTGACCAGCAAGCGCCGTCTGTCGGCGCTCGGCCCGGGCGG
Source organism: Candidatus Limnocylindrales bacterium (assembly GCA_036003325.1). Lineage (GTDB taxonomy): Bacteria > Chloroflexota > Limnocylindria > Limnocylindrales > CSP1-4 > SPCO01. The sequence goes on along the minus strand of DASYSM010000054.1, from coordinate 10,241 downwards.
CCTGTCGCGCGAGCGTGCCGGGTTCGACGTCCGCGACGTCCATCACAGCCACTACGGTCGGATCTGTCCGATCGAGACCCCGGAAGGGCCGAACATCGGTCTGATCGGCTCGCTCGCCACCTACGGGCGGATCAACAGCTACGGCTTCATCGAGACCCCGTACCGCAAGGTCAAGCGGACCGTCGGCTACGACGAGTCGGACCTGACCCGGTACGAGACCGGCGCCGACCTGGTCGCCAAGAGCGGCGAGGTCGTGCTCAAGGCCGGCAAGCAGATCAACGCCGCGGCCGTGGCCGAGCTCAAGAAGCAGAAGGCCCACGCCTTCCCGATCCGGCCGATCGTCACCGACGAGATCCACTACATGCCGGCCGACGAGGAGGAAGAGCACGTCGTCGCGCAGGCCAACGCCCCGCTCGACGACGAGGGCCACTTCACCGACGAGCGCATCCCGTCGCGCTACCGGGACACCTTCCCGGAGGCGCGTGCCGGCCAGATCGAGTACATGGACGTCTCCCCCAAGCAGGTCGTCTCGGTCGCGACCGCGCTCATCCCGTTCCTCGAGCACGACGACGCCAACCGGGCGCTGATGGGCTCGAACATGCAGCGCCAGGCCGTGCCGCTCCTCGAGCCGGAGTCGCCGATCGTCGGCACCGGCATGGAGGAGCGCGCCGCGCGCGACTCGGGCCAGGTCCTGGTCGCCCGCCGCGGCGGGCTGGTGACGAGCGTCACCGCCGAGCGGATCCACGTCGAGACCGACGCGGGTGAGCTCGACGAGTACAAGCTCCTCAAGTTCGTCCGCAGCAACCAAGGCACGTGCATCAACCAGCGGCCCATCGTCAACGTCGGCGACCGCGTCGCCGACGGCCAGCCGCTGGCCGACTCGAGCTCGACCCAGATGGGCGAGCTGGCCCTCGGCCGGAACATCCTCGTGGCGTTCATGAGCTGGGAGGGTGGCAACTACGAGGACGCCATCGTCATCAGCGATCGGCTGGTCCGCGACGACCTGTTCACCAGCATCCACATCGAGAAGCACGAGATGGAGTCGCGCGACACCAAGCTCGGGCCCGAGGAGATCACCCGCGACATCCCGAACGTCGGCGAGGAGTCCCTCAAGGATCTCGACGAGGAGGGCATCGTCTACATCGGCGCCGAGGTCCGCCCCGGCGACATCCTGGTCGGCAAGATCACGCCCAAGGGCGAGACCGAGCTGACCGCGGAGGAGCGCCTGCTGCGGGCGATCTTCGGCGAGAAGGCGCGCGAGGTGAAGGACAGCTCGCTGCGCCTGCCCCACGGCGAGCGCGGCAAGGTGGTCGAGGTCCGCGAGTTCCGTCGCGAGCTCAACGACGACCTCCAGCCGGGCGTCAACCGCCTGGTCCGGGTGTCGGTCGCCCAGAAGCGCAAGATCAGCGTCGGCGACAAGATGGCCGGCCGTCACGGCAACAAGGGCGTCATCGCCAAGATCCTGCCGGCCGAGGACATGCCGTTCCTGCCCGATGGCACCCCGGTCGACATCATCCTCAACCCGCTCGGCGTGCCGAGCCGGATGAACATCGGTCAGATCCTCGAGACGCACCTCGGCTGGGCGCTCCACGAGAAGGGCCAGAAGGCGGCCACCGCCGTCTTCGATGGCGCCACCGAGCACGACATCAAGGACGAGCTCCGCTCGGCCAAGCACATGGTCTACGGCAAGTCGACCTCGCTCCCGGAGAACGGCAAGATCGAGCTCCGCGATGGCCGGACCGGCGAGCTGTTCGACCGGCCGATCACCGTCGGCTACATCTACATGCTCAAGCTCCACCACCTCGTCGAGGACAAGATCCACGCGCGCTCGACCGGCCCGTACAGCCTCATCACCCAGCAGCCGCTCGGTGGCAAGGCCCAGTTCGGCGGCCAGCGTTTCGGCGAGATGGAGGTCTGGGCGCTCGAGGCGTACGGCGCCGCGAACATCCTGCAGGAGCTGCTCACCGTCAAGTCGGACGACGTCCTCGGGCGCGTCCAGACGTACGAGGCGATCGTCAAGGGCGAGGAGATCCAGCCGCCACGCGTGCCCGAATCGTTCAAGGTCCTCATCAAGGAGCTGCGCAGCCTCGGCCTCAATGCCGAGATCCTCGATCCGAACGAGGAGGAGATCCCCCTGGCGGAGGACGATGCCTCCGGCTACCTGCTCCCCGACCTCGGCGGGATCAACCTCGCCGGGTTCGAGGATTGATCGCCCTGCACCTGAACCCGACAACTACGCGGAGCCGCGCGGCGGCCGGCACGTCTCCGCTCGCTCACGGTCCGCATCGCGTCGTCGAGCCAGACGGCGGCGCGGAGGAGAACCATGCTCGAAGTCAATAACTTCAGCGCGATCCGCATCTCGCTCGCCAGCCCGGACCAGATCCGGGAGTGGTCGAAGGGTGAGGTCACCAAGCCCGAGACCATCAACTACCGGACGCTCAAGCCGGAGAAGGATGGCCTGTTCGACGAGCGCATCTTCGGTCCGACCAAGGACTGGGAGTGCTACTGCGGCAAGTACAAGCGCATCCGCTACAAGGGCATCATCTGCGACAAGTGCGGCGTCGAGGTCACCCGCTCGAAGGTCCGCCGTGAGCGCATGGGCCACATCCAGCTGGCCAGCCCGGTCAGCCACATCTGGTACTTCAAGGGCACCCCGAGCCGGCTCGGGATCCTGCTCGACATCAGCCCGCGCAACCTGGAGCGGATCCTCTACTTCGCGCTGTACATCGTCACCCATGTCGACGAGGACGCGCGCAAGCGGGCCCTGGCGGTGATCGAAGAGGAGGCCGAGGGTCGCGGCGGAGAGGCCAAGGAGGGCCTGGCCGCGCTCGAGGATCGGCTGCGCGCCGACTTCAATCGGCAGAAGGACGAGCTGAACCAGGAGCTGGCGACCAGTCGGGCGGCGCTCGAGACCCAGCGCGCCAGCGAGACCGAAGGCATCGCCGCCGCGGCCAAGGAGGCCGAGACGGCCCTGGCCGCCCTCAAGAGCGGCGTCGCCGAGGACACCATCGCCTTCGCCCCGACCGGCGAGGTGGTCGTGGCCGCCGGGGACAAGGGCGGCAAGGAGGCCACCGCCAGGCTTCGCAAGATCGCCAGCGGCGCATCCGAGCGAGTCGACGCCGACCTCAAGCAGCGCGAGGCCGACGAGGCCCGCGCCGTCGAGCAGAAGATCGCCGACCTCGAAGCCGCCATGCAGGACACCCTTCAGCACGAGCGTTCCGGGCTGGCCGAGCAGGCGCAGGGCCGCAAGGACGAGCTGCGCAAGCTGCGCGACGAGCTCGAGTCGCTCAAGCCGATGCAGACCCTCGGCGAGACGGAATATCGCAACCTCGACGAGCGCTATGGCGCCGGCGCCAAGGGCGGCCGCGTGTTCGGGGCCGGCATGGGCGCCGAAGCCATCCGCGAGATCATCAGCCGGATGGACCTCGAAGAGCTGGCACGCTCGCTCCATGTCGAGGTCCGGACCAGCTCCGGCCAGCGCCGGAAGAAGGCCATCAAGAGGCTTCGCCTCATCGAGGCATTCCGCCGCTCCGGCACCCGGCCCGACTGGATGATCCTGTCGGTCCTGCCGGTCATCCCGCCGGACCTCCGGCCGATGGTCCAGCTCGACGGCGGCCGCTTCGCGACCTCCGACCTCAACGACCTGTATCGCCGCGTCATCAACCGGAACAACCGGCTCAAGCGCCTGCTCGAGCTGGGCGCCCCGGAGATCATCATCCGCAACGAGAAGCGGATGCTCCAGGAGGCGTGCGACGCCCTCATCGACAACGGCCGTCGCGGCCGGGCGATCGCCGGCACCGGCAACCATCGCCTCAAGTCACTGTCCGACATGCTCAAGGGCAAGCAGGGCCGGTTCCGCCAGAACCTGCTCGGCAAGCGCGTCGACTATTCCGGCCGCTCGGTCATCGTGGTCGGTCCGGAGCTCAAGCTCCATCAGTGCGGCCTGCCCAAGAAGATGGCGCTCGAGCTGTTCAAGCCGTTCGTCATGCGCCAGCTCGTCGAGAAGGGCTTCGCCCACAACATCAAGAGCGCGAAGCGCATCGTCGAGCGCGTCCGGCCCGAGGTCTGGGATGTCCTCGAAGAGGTCATCAAGGATCACCCGGTCCTGCTCAACCGCGCCCCGACGCTCCACCGCCTGGGCATCCAGGCGTTCATGCCGGTCCTCGTCGAGGGCTCGGCCATCCAGATCCACCCGCTCGTCTGCACCGCGTTCAACGCGGACTTCGACGGCGACCAGATGGCGGTCCACGTGCCGCTCTCGACGGCCGCCCAGGAAGAGGCGCGGACGATGATGCTGTCGACGGCGAACCTGCTGTCGCCGGCCGACGGCTCGCCGGTGGTGGCGCCGACCCAGGACATGGTCCTGGGCTGCTACTACCTGACGATGGACGCCGATGCGGTCAAGGGTCAGAAGGTTCGCGTCTTCTCGTCTGAGGACGAGGCCATCCTCGGCTATCGACTGCGCGAGAAGACCGGCGCGACGCTCCACGAGCTGATCGACGTCGAGGTCAAGGCCTGGGACCCGGAGTCCGAGACGCTTCGCCTCGAGAAGCGACGGACGACCATCGGACGGGTGATCTTCAACCAGATCCTGCCCGATCCGCTGCGCTTCCATGACACCGTCATGCGCCGGGCCGACCTCAAGGAGCTCGTCGACGTCTGCTACCGCCAGCTCGGGCCCGAGGAGACGGCCCACCTCGTCGACGGCATCAAGAGCGTCGGGTTCGAGTTCGCGACCCGCGGCGGGATGACCATCGGCCTGTTCGACATCGAGGTCCCGAAGGACAAGCCGGCCCGCCTCGCCGCGGCCGACGACTCGGTGGCAGCCATCGATCGCCAGTTCCAGCGCGGCCTCATCACCGAGGACGAGCGGTACGAGCAGGTCGTCGGCGTCTGGCAGGAGACCAGCTCCGGGATGTCGGACGAGATGATGCGCTCGCTCGATCCGAACGGCCCGGTCACGATGATGACCGCGTCGGGCGCCCGCGGCAACAAGGGCAACATCGGCCAGCTGGGCGCCATGCGCGGCCTGATGGCCGACCCGTCCGGCCGGATCATCGACGTCCCCGTCCGCAGCAACTTCCGCGAGGGCATGACCGTCCTCGAGTACTTCATCTCGACCCACGGCGCCCGCAAGGGCCTGGCCGATACCGCGCTCCGCACGGCCGACTCCGGCTACCTCACCCGGCGCCTGGTCGACGTCGCCCAGGACGTCATCACCCGCGAGGAGGACTGCGGCACCGAGGAAGGCAGCTGGATCATCCGGAGCGAGTCGAGCGACGAGAAGGGCGCCTTCCAGAAGCGCCTCGTCGGCCGGCTGGCCGCCGCCCCGCTGCCCGACCCCCGGGTCGACACCAAGAAGAAGGGCGCCGAGCCGACGCTCCTGGTCGACCGCAACGAGCTGATCATGGAGGAGGCCGCGGCGCGCATCGATGCCGCCGGGGTCGACGAAGTGCTCGTTCGCTCGCCGCTCACCTGCGAGGCTCGTCACGGCGTCTGCCGGGCGTGCTACGGCCGCAATCTCGCCACCGGCGAGATGGTCGGCTCGGGTGAGGCGGTCGGTATCATCGCCGCCCAGTCGATCGGCGAGCCCGGCACGCAGCTGACCATGCGGACGTTCCATACCGGCGGCGTGGCCGCGGGTGTGGACATCACCGCCGGCCTGCCGCGCGTCGAGGAGCTGTTCGAGGCCCGGATCCCCAAGGGCAAGGCCGAGATCAGCCATATCGACGGCATCGTCGAGATCGTCCGAGGCGATGGCCCGACCAAGGTCAAGGTCATCTCCCGCGAGGTCTACGACACCTCGCTGTCACTGGCCAAGGACGCCGAGCTGCTGGCCGCCCCCGGCGACTCGGTGACGCTCGGCCAGGTCGTCGCCCGCGTCGAGGCCGACGGGGTCACCAGCGACGTCACCGCGCCCGTGGCGGGCTTCCTCGTCAAGGGCGACGGCAAGGGCGACGGTGAACTCGTCGTCCGGGCCGAGGACATCGTCGAGCGCGAGTACCTCATCCCGCACAACGCCAAGATCCTGGTCGAGAACGGTGCCGAGATCCGCGCCGGTGACGCCATCACCGACGGACCGATCAACCCGCAGGAGTATCTCGATACCCGGGGCAAGGACGCCGTCCAGCGCTATCTGGTCAAGGAAGTCCAGAAGGTCTACAAGAGCCAGGGCGTGACCATCAACGACAAGCACATCGAGATCATCGTCCGGCAGATGCTCCGCAAGGTCCGCATCGACCAGCCGGGCGACGTCGACCTCCTCCCGACCGAGCTCGTCGACCGGCTCGAGTTCGAGGAGCACAACAACCGCGTCCTGGCCGAAGGCGGAGAGCCGGCGACGGCCCAGACCGTCCTGCTGGGCGTGACCAAGGCCTCGCTCAACACCTCCAGCTTCCTCGCGGCTGCCTCCTTCCAGGAGACGACCCGGGTGCTCACCGAGGCGGCCATCAACGGCGCCAAGGACCACCTGATCGGGCTCAAGGAGAACGTGATCATCGGCAAGCTCATCCCCGCGGGGACGGGTGCGCCGGCGAACGTTGCCGCACGCAAGGAGCGCGAGCGCCGGGCGGCCCTCGAGGCCCTGGCCGGCGAGGCGCTCGAGGACCTCGGCACCGAGTTCAACCCGTTCCTCGAGGACGGCGAGACCCGGGCCTCCGACGACGACGCGGCCGGCCTCGCGCTGGCGGCGACCATCGCCGGAGCCGACGAGGAGGCCGACGACGCGAACCCGTTCGCCACGGGTTCCGGCGCCACGAACGGCTCCGACGACGGCGAGTCCAACCCCTTCCTGGAGGAGGCCGCCAAGCTCGCCGAGACGGCTGACGAAAGCTAGATCCGAGGTCGTCTCGACCACCCTCCGGCGGCCCGCCGCACGTTTGACACGCTCGTCGGGCCGCTGCTAGACTCCGCCTTCGTGGCCTCGGGAGGGGTCCGCCTTCGGCGCGTGCGCCGCTGACCCATCTTCGACCCATCACAGACCCCGGTCCGTCACTCGCCTGATCTCGGCGAGGACACCCCAGGACCGGTCCGGTCGGCGACGACCGAACGACCATCGACCGACCGAAAGGAGCAGCGTCTTCGTGCCGACGATCAGCCAGCTCGTGCGCCACGGCCGCAAGCGCAAGATCTCGAAGATCAAGGCGCCGGCCATGCGCAAGAACTGGAACAGCCTGCGGCAGCGCCAGGTCTCGATCCCGGGCGCCCCCCAGAAGCGGGGGGTCTGCCTGCAGGTCCGGACGATGACGCCCAAGAAGCCGAACTCCGCGCTGCGCAAGATCGCCCGCGTGCGCCTGACCAACCAGATGGAGGTCACGGCCTACATCCCGGGCATCGGCCATAACCTGCAGGAGCACTCGGTGGTGCTCGTCCGTGGCGGCCGGGTCAAGGACCTGCCGTCGGTCAAGTACCACATCATCCGCGGCACGCTCGACGCGGCCGGCGTGCGCGATCGCAAGCAGGGTCGCAGCAAGTACGGTGCCAAGGCCAGCGCCAAGCCGGGGGCCCGCTAGATGCCGCGTCGCACCAGCATCCCGCGCAAGACCAAATACGAGACGATCCCGGCCAACCGGATGACCGCGCGCTTCTCGGCCAAGCTGATGAAGGGCGGCAAGCAGAACCTTGCCGAGCGGATCCTCCGCCAGGCGCTGGCCCGGGCCGAGGCCCAGGCCGCTCGACCGGGTCTCGAGATCCTCGAGGCGGCGATGCGCAACGCCACGCCCATCATCGAAGTCAAGCCGCGCCGCGTCGGTGGCGCGACCTACCAGGTCCCCGTCGAGATCCGGGGCGACCGGCGCATGTCGCTCGGTGTCCGCTGGCTCGTCCAGGCGGCCCGCAAGCGCAACGGCAAGAGCATGAGCGAGAAGCTCGCGGCCGAGCTCGTCGATGCCATGAACGGCCTCGGCGCGGCGGTCAAGCGACGCGAAGACACGCACAAGATGGCCGAGGCCAACCGGGCCTTCAGCCATTTCAAGTGGTAGACCGGGGAAGGTAAGAAGACCGTGGCACGACAGGTTCCGCTCGCACGCACGCGGAACATCGGCATCATCGCGCATATCGACGCCGGCAAGACCACCGTCACCGAGCGGATCCTCTTCTATACGAAGAAGATCTACAAGATCGGCGAGGTCCATGAGGGCGCGGCCACGATGGACTGGATGCCCCAGGAGCAGGAGCGGGGGATCACCATCACGGCCGCTGCCACGACGGCGTTCTGGGGCGACCATCGCATCAACATCATCGATACGCCCGGGCACGTGGACTTCACGGTCGAGGTCGAGCGGAGCCTGCGGGTGCTCGACGGCGCGGTCGTCGTGTTCGACGGTGTCGCCGGCGTCGAACCCCAGTCCGAGACGGTCTGGCGCCAGGCCGATCGCTATGGCGTGCCGCGCTTCTGCTTCATCAACAAGCTCGACCGCACGGGCGCCGACTTCTGGCGCTGCGTCGACTCGATCAAGGACCGCCTGGGCGCCAACGCCGTGCCGATCCAGATCCCCATCGGCCGCGAGGACACGTTCCAGGGCGTCATCGACCTCGTCGAGATGAAGGCCATCTACTACCGCGACGACCTGGGCAACAACATCGAGGTCACCGACATCCCTGCCGACCTGGCCGCCGAGGCCGAGAAGCATCGCCACGTCATGATCGAGGCCGTCGCCGAGATGGACGACGAGCTGACCCACAAGTACCTCGAGGGCGAGGAGCTGACGGTCGCCGAGATCAAGCGCGGGCTGCGCCTCGGCACGCTGACCACGCGCATCATCCCGGTCCTGACCGGCTCCGCGCTGAAGAACAAGGGCGTCCAGAAGATGCTCGACGCGGTCGTCGACTACCTGCCGTCGCCGCTCGACGTGCCGCCGATGATCGGGCTCGATCCCAAGACCGGGGCCGAGGTCGTCCGCACCCCGTCCGACAGCGAGCCGTTCAGCGCGCTGGCGTTCAAGATCGCGGCCGACCCGTTCGTCGGCAAGCTGGCCTTCTTCCGGGTCTATGCGGGCACGCTCAAGGCGGGGTCCTACGTCTACAACCCGGTCAAGGACAAGAAGGAGCGAATCGGCCGCATCCTCCAGATGCACGCGAACCACCGCGAGGAGATCGACATCGTGTACGCCGGCGACATCGCCGCGGCCGTCGGTCTCAAGGACACCTTCACCGGCGACACCCTGGCCGATCCCGACCATCCGATCATCCTCGAGTCGATGACCTTCCCCGAGCCGGTCATCGAGGTCAAGATCGAGCCCAAGACGAAGGCCGACCAGGACAAGCTGGCGCTCGCCCTCCAGCGTCTTGCCGAGGAGGATCCGACCTTCCGGGTCAAGACCGACCCGGAGACGTCCGAGACCCTCATCGCCGGCATGGGCGAGCTCCACCTCGACGTGCTCGTCGACCGGATGGTCCGCGAGTTCAAGGTCGCCGCCAATATCGGCAAGCCGCAGGTTTCCTACCGCGAGACGATCCGGCGCGCCTCCGAGGGCAACGGTCGATTCGTCCGCCAGACCGGTGGCAAGGGCCAGTACGGCCATGCGGTCATCAAGCTGGAACCCGCCGAGAAGGGGACCGGCTACGAGTTCATCGACAAGATCGTCGGCGGGACCATCCCGCGCGAATACATCAAGCCGGTCGACCAGGGCATCCGCGAGACGCTCGCCACGGGCATCTACGCCGGGTTCCCGGTCGTCGACGTCAAGGTGACCCTGTTCGATGGGTCGTACCACGACGTCGACTCGTCCGAGATGGCGTTCAAGATCGCCGGCTCGATGGCCATCAAGGACGCCTTCGCCAAGGCCGATCCGGCCATCCTCGAGCCGATCATGAAGGTCGAGGTCCTCATGCCCGAGGAGTTCATGGGCGACGTCATCGGCGACCTCAACAGCCGCCGTGGCCAGATCGAGGGGATGGAGTCACGCGGGACGACCCAGGTCGTCCGGGCGTTCGTCCCGCTCGCCCAGATGTTCGGCTACGTCACCGACCTGCGGAGCATGACCCAGGGTCGCGCGACATCGTCGATGGAGTTCAGCCATTACGCCGAGGTGCCGGGCAACCTGGCCTCGGAACTCGTCCAGAAGTCCAAGGTCTAGCAGGAAGCCGGGAGCAGCCCAAGATGGCCAAGAAGAAGTTCGAGCGCACCAAGCCGCACGTCAATATCGGCACGATCGGCCACATCGACCATGGCAAGACGAGCCTGACCGCGGCCATCAGCAAGTACCTCGCGCTGAAGGGCAACGCCGAGTACCGCGCCTTCG
>DASYSM010000053.1:0-1530 GCA_036003325.1 Candidatus Limnocylindrales bacterium | reverse complement strand
ATCGCGTAGTGGATCTCGGGCGCCGGGATGCCGGACGAGTCGGTGACCGACCCCGACAGCGTCACGCGGTTCGACTCGTCGGGGAGGTCCTCGGCGAACAGGCCCCAGTTGGCGCCGTGCCCGAGGTGGGTCCGGACATGGGCGTGATGAGCGGGGCCCCACGCCTGCTCGCCGGCTCGGCTCGGGAGGGCCGTGTTGATCGGTCCGCCGGTCGGCGCGAGGCCCCAGCGCGCGCCGCGGACGAACCCGCGCCTCTCGTCGGTCTCGTAGAACTCGAGCGACTCGATCAGGTCGCCGAACTGGCCCGCCCAGCTCATCAGCGGCTCCTCGAACAGGCCCGCGACGTTGGCGAAGGGATGCATCATCAGCCGCTTCCCGACGAGGCCGGACGAGTTCGCGAGGCCGTCCGGGTGCGCAGGGCCGGCGGACAGCAGCAGCAGCCGAGGCGTCCCGATCGCGTTGGCCGCCACGACGACGACCTTGGCAGCCTCGAGGTGCTCCCGCCCCTCCGTGTCGATCCAGGTCGCGCCGGTCGCGAGGCCGCGCGCGTCGGTCTCGATCCTGCGGACACGCGCGCCGGTGACGAGCCGGGCACCGAGGGCGATCGCCTTCGGCCAGTGGGTCAGGTCGGTCGAGGCCTTGGCGCCCTCGTTGCAGCCCGACTGGCAGGTGCTGCGCTGGACGCACGGCCGGCGGCCGTCGTAGGCGACCGAGTTGATCGAGTTGAACTCGGGCCACCAGTGCCAGCCGAGCCTGGTCATGCCGCGCGCGACCTTCAGCCCCGCCGAGCCGATCGGGAGCGGCGGCATCGGGGCGTCCTCGGCGTCGGGCGGGTAGGCCGGGTCACCCGGCAACCCCGATACGCCGAACTGGCGATCCGTCCGGTAGAAGTACGGCAGCAGCTCGAAGTAGTCGATCGGCCAGTCGTCGGCGACGCCGTCGAGCGACCGGACGCGGAAGTCGGACGGCAGCGCCCGGGGCCAGGCGCCCGCGAAGATGATCGTCGACCCGCCGACCGCGTTGTACATCAGCGGCGAGACCGGCGTGTCGTCCTCGACGATCGGGTAGTCCTGGGCGAGGCCGCGGATGTTCGGGCTGGTCGCCCAATCCTTGCGCGCCTTGAGCTCCCAGTCGAGCTTGTTGCCGGGGTAGTCGGCGCGGTCGAGCCACTCACCCTGCTCGAGGCACGTGACGTGGAAACCGGCCTGAGCCAATCGAAGCGCGACCACGCCACCCGAAGCTCCGGCGCCGATGATCAGGACGTCCGCGGGTTCCGCCGTCAACGCTGCCCCTCCGCTCGAGGTCGGTGGTGAGGGGCCGATAGTAAGCCTTTTCTATCGGGCGCCGCGCACCCGGCCGACTCGGGAAAGCGTGTAGACGTCGAACGCGTCGGGGATGTTCGGGTCGCGCGGCACGACAAGGTCCCTAGTCCGGCGTTCCCGACGCCACGGACTCGCGCAAGAGCCCGACTTCGGTCAGCACGCCGGCCAGGTGGGCGCGCTCGGCGTCATCGAGCGGCATCAGCGGCCG
>DASYSM010000052.1:0-20727 GCA_036003325.1 Candidatus Limnocylindrales bacterium | reverse complement strand
CGGCCCTGAGCATCACCGGATCGGGCGTGGTCATCGGTCCAGTCTGACGGAGCCGGGTGGACGGCGCGGCCGCCGCCAGTCGACCCTTCCGCGCGATGCATGTGGACGGCATATCCGTCCGCCCTTGATGCGGTCCACGCGCATCATCGATCCGGGGTCGCCCGTCACGTCCGCCCCCCGCAGCCCCGATCCCCCCGCGCCCCTCCGTCGGAGGACCCTCCCGCGTATGCACGTGGACTGCATCATCCGGGTCAACGATGCCAACTACATGCATCAGCGGGACATGTGGGCGGCTGCTCGCGCCGCTGACGACACACGGCCCTGCGCCGCCCGACACGGTTCAGCGCGCAGGTGATGTTCTAGAGTGACGTCACTGGCGAGATGATCGACCCGGCCAGCCCGGGTGGCGAGAGAGGGACGATGCGCACCTGGGGCGGGCGGTTCACCGGCGAGACCGACGCGCGCGTGGCCGACTTCACGCGCTCGATCGAGATCGACGCCGCGCTCGCCGCCGACGACATCGCGGGTTCGATCGCGCACGTTCGCGGTCTCGGCCGGGCTGGGATCCTCTCGCCGGACGACGTCACGATCCTCGTCGACGGACTGGCCGCGCTGGCCGGTGACGTCGCCGCGGGCCGGCTCGTCTGGGACCCGACGCTCGAGGACATCCATATGAACGTCGAGGCCGCCCTGGCCGACAGGATCGGGCCACTGGCCGGCCGGCTCCACACCGGGCGCTCGCGGAACGACCAGGTCGCCACCGACCTGCGACTGTGGACGCGCCGCGCCATCGATGACCTCGACGCCGCGCTCCTCGACTTCGAGCGGGCACTCGTCGGCCTGGCCGAGCGTGAGGGGATGGCCGTCCTGCCGGGCACGACCCACATCCAGCCCGCCCAGCCGGTGCTGCTCGCTCATCACCTGCTGGCCTACGTCGAGATGGCCGAGCGCGACCGGGACCGTCTGGCCGATGCCCGCACTCGCGTCAACGTGTCGCCGCTGGGGGCCGGGGCGCTGGCCGGCGCGGGCTACCCGCTCGATCGCGAGACAACGGCCGCGGAGCTCGGGTTCGCGGGAGTGACCGCGAACTCGCTCGACGCGGTCTCGGACCGCGACTTCGCCATCGAGACGATGTCGGCGGTCGCGCTCGGGATGGTCCACCTCAGCCGGCTGGCCGAGGAGATCGCCTGGTGGTCGAACCCGCGCTTCGGGTTCGTGCGCGTCGCCGACGCGTTCTCGACCGGCAGCTCGATGATGCCCAACAAGAAGAACCCAGACCCCGCCGAGCTGGTGCGTGGCCGCGCTGCCCGCGTCATCGGGGAGCTGACCGGGATCCTGACCCTCCTCAAGGGCCTGCCACTGGCCTACCAGCGCGACATGCAGGACGGCGTGGCGCCGCTGTTCGATGCCGTCGAAGTCTACGAGGCGTCCCTCCGCGTGATGACCGGGCTGGTCGAGACGCTGGCGGTCGACGCCGACCGGATGCGTGAGGCGGCCGGGGAGGGATACACCACCGCGACCGCGCTCGCGGACACGCTGGTCCGTCGCGGTATCCCGTTCCGTGCCGCCCACCACTTCGTGGGCAGCCTCGTCGCCCAGGCCGAGGCGGCGGGGATCGGCCTCGACGAGGTCACCGACGCGATGGTCGGCCTCGCGATGGGGGCGAGCGGTGACCTGACTGCCGCCGAGATGGCCGCCGACCCGCTCCTTGGCGACGACCTCCGCGCGGCGGCATCGCTCGACGGCGCGCTCGCATCGTGCGACGTCATCGGTGGCACGGCGCCCGATCGCGTCCGCGCGGCGCTCGCGGCTGCCCGCGCCCGTCTCGGCGGCCCCTGAGACGCGTACCATCGGCGCGTGACCGATCTCGCGACCATCGTCCGGGCCCCCAAGGCGCTCCTCCACGACCACCTCGATGGCGGCCTCCGCCCGGCGACGGTCATCGATCTCGCCGCCGAATACGGCTACGACGCGCTGCCGACGACCGATGTCGACGAGCTGACCACGTGGTTCCGGCGCGGCGCCGACCGCAAGAGCCTCGAGCTCTATCTCGAGACCTTCGCCCACACGTTCGGGGTCATGCAGTGGCCCGACGGGATCTCCCGCGTCGCCGCCGAATGCGCCGAGGACCTGGCCGCCGACGGCGTGGTCTACGCCGAGGTCCGGATGGCGCCCGAGCTCTGCACCGAGCACGGCCTCACCCTCGACGAGGTGGTCGCCGCGATCCTCGACGGGTTCCGGATCGGAGCGGTCCGCGCCGCCGAGGCCGGCAACCCGATCGTGATGAAGCTGCTGGTGACCGCCATGCGCCAGGCAGCCCGCTCGGTCGAGGTGGCCGAATGCGCGGTCCGCTGGCGCGACGCGGGCGTGGTCGGCTTCGACGTCGCCGGCCCGGAGAAGGGCTTCCCGCCGACGCGCTACCTCGATGCCTTCGAGTACATCCGGCGCGAGAACTTCCACATCACGATCCACGCCGGCGAATCGTTCGGACTGCCGTCGATCTGGGAGGCCGTCCAGTTCGCCGGCGCCGAGCGCCTCGGCCACGGCGTCCGCATCGTGGACGACATCACGGTCCGCGACGACGGCTCGATCGAGCTCGGCCGGCTGGCCGCCTTCGTCCGCGACCGGCGCATCCCGCTCGAGATGTGCCCGACCTCGAACGTCCACACCGGCGCGGCGCCGTCGGTCCGCGAGCACCCGATCGACCTGCTCCGCCGCCTTCGCTTCCGGGTCACGGTCAACACCGACAACCGGCTGATGAGCGGCGTGTCGCTGTCGAGCGAGTTCGCCGCGCTCGACGAGGCGTTCTCGATCGGGCTCGGCGAGATGGAGTGGCTGACGCTCAACGCGCTCAAGAGCGCCTTCGCCCCCTTCGACGAGCGGCTGCGGCTGATCAACGAGGTGATCAAGCCAGGGTACGCGCGGCTCCGTGCCGAGGAGTCCCGGGTCGTCGTCGGCTGAGGCGGGCGCCGCTCAGCCGCTGGCGGCCGGCAGCGCGACCACGAACCGGCTGCTGGCGAACCCGTTCGGCTCCAGGTAGATCCGGCCGCCCATCGCCGTCATCAGGCGTCGCGCGGCGAACAGCCCGATCCCCGAACCGCGACTCCGGCCGCGGCCTTCGATCCGGACGAACGGCTCGAAGACGCTCTCCCAGTCCTCGGCCGGGACGCCGGGCCCGTCATCGGTGACGTAGACCTGGATCTCGTCGCCGACGCGCCAGACACCGATGCTGACGCCCTGCTCGCTCGGCGCGTATTTCGATTCGTTCTCGAGCAGCTGCTCGAGGACCTGGCGGAAGCGCGTCCCGTCACCGACCGCGATCATCGGCTCGGCCGGGCGATCCCAGCGGATGGCGTGCGAGCGCAGGAGCAGGCGGAGCGTCTCGACCGTGTCATCGACGGCCTGCACGGCATCGAACGGCGCCCGCGACAGACCGGTCAGGCCCTCGCCGCGAACCGACGCGAGGATCGAGTCGACCTGGCGGTCGAGCCGCCCGAGCTGGTCCGATGCGGCATCCCGCCACTCGGCCACCGACCCGTGCGTGGCGACAGTGCCGGCCCCGGAGCCGGCCGCTTCCGCCAGCAGGTCGACGTACACGCGCACGACCGACAATGGTGTCCGGAGCTCGTGGGTGACGACGCTCAGGAGCTCCGCTCGGGCCGCATCGAGCGCGGTCAGCTCGGCCAGCCTGGCCTCGACCTCCGCGGTCAGCCGTCCCTTCTCGACGATCCCGGCCAGCAGGGCCGCGATCGTCTGGAGGAAGGCGATCTCGGTCGCGTCGAAGACCCGTCGCTCGCGGGTCTGGACGTTGAGCACGCCGACCACCGTGTCGTGCCATTCGAGCGGCACCGACAGCATCCCGCGCAGGGTCCCGACGTCGAAGCCACGGACCCAGGCGAACCGTTCGTCGACCGTCACGTCTTCCACCGCGATCGGCGTATGAGTCGCCGCGACGCGGCCGGTCACGCCCTGGCCCCAGTCGAGGCTGACCCGGCCGACCTGCGTCCGATCGAGCCCGTTCGTCGCGGCGAGCGTCAGTCGCATCCGCTCGTGGTCGGCGAGGTAGAACGAGCAGACCTCGACGCCCATCGCGGCCGTGGTGCCGTCGACGATCGAGTGCATCAGCTCGTCCCAGTCGCGCGCGAGCGTGGCGAGCTGGGCGATCTCGTTGAGGAACGCGAGCTCGCGGAGCCGCCGATCGGCGGCTTGGCGGTCGCCCGGGTTCGCGGGGTCGGCCGGATCGGCCGGATCGGTCGGATCGATCGGCAGCGGCCGGTTCACCGGACCGCGAGGGACGGGAGCTCGTCGCGCAGCGCGATCAGGTCGTCGTCGGTCGGGGCGTGCTGCCGCAGGGCCGCCTCCGCGGGGAGCGCCTGACGCAGGAGTGACCGCGCCTCGTCGAGCCGGCCGCCAAGGGCGTGGAAGCAGGCGAGGTTGTACCTCGCGTACGCCGCCGATCCGTCCGGCCAGTCGTCGCGATCGATCAGCGTCCGGGTCAGCTCGGCCAGGTCCAGGACGCGATCCTCCAGCCCGACGATCGCGGCGATCGATCCGAGGTGGGCGATGTCGTGCTCCGGGCCGTCGCCCATGATCGAACCGACGACCTTCTGGTCACCGAGCGCGTCATCGCCGGCGGCTCCGATCTCGGCGATCAGCTCGTCGGCGCTGGCGTCGGCGTCGGCGTCGACGCGATCCCAGTCCCAGTCGGCACGTTCCGCATGGAAGATCGCGTTGGTCGCGTCGAGGTCGTCGCCGCCGGGCAGGTCGGGCTCGGGTCCACCGGCCCGGATCGCGGCCATCTTCGCCGCCTGGCGCCGTCTCCAGGCGGAAAGGTGGGCGAGGCTGTCCTTGGCCGACCAGCCGCCGTCCGGCCCCGGGGCGTCTCGGGCGGCCGGATCGAGCGCCGCGAACACCGCGCGCTCGGTGTCACGGCACGCGCGCAGCCCCTCGATGAGGCTGCCGCGGAGGGCTGTCCGGTCGGTCATGTCGACATCCTACCGGCCCGGGTTGTTGACACATACCCTCCCCGAGACTGGTAGTCAGGGAAGCCGCCCGATCCGGGCCGTTTTTCGGGCGCCCGCGCCGACCTGCCGAGCGTGGAATGAGCGTGCCAGGATCCCGCGAGCCCCCGAATCCGTGACGACGAGTCCCCCGGAGACTATCTGTCAGATCCCAGCCCTCGTTTTGGACAGATATGCCCGGGGAGACTAGGTGGCAGGAAAGGCGCTCGGCCGCGGCCCCCGCTCCACTCCGCCGGCGCCACGCCCCGGCGCCCCGCGCCCGGCGCCCGCGCCCCTCAGACCCCCGCCGGCTCCGGATCCGCGATGGTCGTCGGCAGCGTGTCGAGCAGGGGGTCGGTCCAGGTCCAGGCAGCGCCGTGATGCTTGCCGACCGCGCCGTGCCGCGCCGCCTCGACCCGCAGCGGCAGTCCGAAGATCTCGATGAACCCGACCGCCGAGGCGTGATCGAACGCGTCGCCCTCGTCGTAGGTGGCCAGCGACTTGTCGTACAGCGACATCGGGGAGCGCCGCCCGGCCACGACCGCCGATCCGTGGTCCAGCCGGACCCGGACCTCGCCCGACACGACCCGCTGCGACGACGCCACGTAGGCGCGCAGGTCGCGCGACAGGGCGCTGAACCACAGCCCGTCGTAGATGAGGCGGGCCAGCTCGTCGGCGACCATCCGGTTGAAGCGCAGCGTGTCGCGCGACAGCGTCAGCCCCTCGAGCGCGCGATGCGCCGTGTGCAGGATCGTGGCGGCCGGCGTCTCGTAGATCTCGCGACTCTTGATCCCGACCAGGCGATCCTCGACGTGGTCGATCCGCCCGACGCCGTGCGCGCCGCCGAGCTCGTGGAGACGCCCGACCAGCTCGACCGCGCCAAGCCGCTCGCCGTCGAGGGCCACCGGGATGCCGCCCTCGAAGTCGATGCCGACCTCGACCGGCGGCGGCGCGTCGGCCGGGGCCACCGTCCACTCATATGCGTCGGCCGGCGGCGTGACCCACGGGTCCTCGAGCACCCCCGTCTCGCACGAGCGGCCCCACAGGTTGACGTCGATCGAGTAGGGCGACGCCTTGGTGATCGGGATCTCGATGCCGCGCTCGGCGGCGTAGTCGATCTCCTGGTCCCGGGTCAGGCCCATGCCGACGCGCATCGGCGCGACGACCTCGAGCCCCGGGTCGAGCGCGTGCGTCGCGACATCGAAGCGCACCTGGTCGTTGCCCTTGCCCGTGCAGCCGTGGGCGACCGCGTCGGCGCCCTCGCGCTTGGCGACCTCGACCAGGAGCTGCGCGATCAAGGGCCGGGCGAGCGCGGTCGCCAGCGGATAGACGCCCTGGTAGAGAGCGTTCGCCTGGAGATGGGGCCACACGAAATCGGTGATGAACCGCTCGCGCGCATCGACCACGTAGGCGCGCGTCGCGCCGGCCGACATCGCGCGCTGCTCGACGCCGGTGCGGAGCGATCCGCCACCGAGGTCGACCGTCAAGGTGACGACCTCGGCATCGAACTGCTCACGGAGCCAGGCGACCGCGACCGAGGTGTCGAGGCCACCGGAGTAGGCGAGTACGACCTTGTTCACGTGGACCTTGGACCTCCGGAGCGGGCCGCGATGGCTTCGAACCGCTCGAGCCAGCGCCCGAGGCGCGACTCGTCGGCGAACAGGACGAGGAGCGTATTGTCGCCCGCCAGCGTGCCTTCCTGCTCGTGCAGGCTCGACTCATCGATGGCCTGCGCGATGACGCTGGCCGTGCCGGGCGTCCCGGTCAGTACCAGGATCAGCCCACTCCGACCGATCGTCACCGGGATGTCGCCGAGGATCCGCTCGAGGCGGGCGTCCGACCCGGCCGACCGGCGCGTCCCGTTCGCTCCGTTCGCGACGCCCGGGGCGACCTGGTCCGGCAGCACGTAGACATGGCCGTCCACACTCGGTGCCTTGAGCAGGCCGAGCTCGGTGATGTCGCGCGAGACCGTCGCCTGCGTCACCGCGAAGCCCTGATCGGTGAGGGCATCGACGACCTCGCGCTGGCTGCCGATGGGGCGCACCGCCACGAGCTCGAGGATGGCGCGCTGGCGCTGGCCCTTGAGATCGGTGGCGGCCTGGATCGTCATGCCGCGCCTGCGTGAGCCGGCCGGCTGGCCGTGATGTGCGTGCCGAAGGTCGGGTCGCCGAGGGCCCGAGCCAGCGCATCGGGTGCTGACGAATCGGCGATGACGGCCTCCGCCCCGTCCCAGCCGAGCGCCCCCAGTGCCGCGCGCACCTTGGGCACCATCCCGCCGGCGATGACACCCGCGTCGATGAGCGTCTCGGCCTCACCGACCGTCAGCGCATCGAGGCGCTGGCCGTCGGCGTCGCGGACACCGTCGACATCGGTCAGCAGGACCAGCTGGCGGGCACCGAGCCCGGCCGCGATGCCGGCCGCGACGTCGTCGGCGTTGACGTTGCAGACGATGCCGTCCTGGTCGCGGGCCAGCGGCGCGACGACCGGGACCTGGCCGCCGACGAGGATCGCATCGAGCAGGTCGCGGCGGAGCCCGACGACCGAGGCGACCAGTCCGAGGTGGGGGATCCGTTCGGCGATGAGCAGGCCGCCGTCGACGCCGGACAGCCCCACGGCATCGACGCCGAGGTCGCGCAGCCCGGACACCAGCTCGCTGTTGACCACTCCCCGGAGTACCGCGGCGGCCACCTCGAGCGACTGGGCGTCGGTCACCCGCAGGCCGCCCTCGAACGTGCTCGGGACCCCGAGCCGCTCGAGCCATTCGGTGATGCGCTTGCCGCCGCCATGGACGAGGACCACGGGACGGTGACGCGCGACCGCGGCCACTTCCCCGAGCACCTGCGATTGCTCGGCGATGGTCGTGCCGCCGAGCTTGACGACGAGGATCTCACTCATGTCGTGTATTCCGAGTTCTCGATGACGTAGGTCTCGGTGAGGTCGCAGCCGAACGCCTCACCACGTCCGCTGCCCAGGCCGAGGTCCAGGTCCAGGATCAGCTCCGGGCCGTCCATCGCGGCCCGGGCCGCCTCGCGATCGAAGGCCACCGGTCCGCCCTGCGATCCATCGAACACGAGATGCCCGGCGATCGCGATCCGGAGCGTCGCCGGGTCGAGCACGGCCGAGGTGCCGGCACGGACCGTCGCCTCGTCATGCGACAGGCCAGCCGCCTCGAGCACCGCCGCATCGGCCAGCCGCGCGTTGCCGGCGGCCCCCGCGACCCGGCCCCAGTTCGGGTCGCGGCCATGGGCCGCCGCCTTGACCAGGCTCGACGAGATGACCGCCCGGGCCACCGCCCGGGCCTCGGCGTCGTCGCGCGCCCCCGTCACCGAGGCCGAGATCAGCGTCGTCGCTCCCTCGCCATCGGCGGCCTGCTGACGGGCGAGGTCGCGCGCGACCGCCTCGATCGCGGCGCCAAGGGCGACGGCCTCCGCCGACCCGGCCCCCACCGGCGCGGTGCCCGCCGCCCCCGACGCCAGGACGAAGACGGTGTCGTTGGTGCTCGTGTCGCCATCCACGGACAGCTGGTCCCATGTCCGCGCGGCGGCGGGGCGGAGCAGCCCCCACAGGACCTCGGGTGCGACGGTCGCGTCGGTCAGCACCACCGACAGCATGGTGGCCATCCGTGGATGGATCATCCCGACGCCCTTGGCGATGCCCGAGACGGTGACGGTCACCGGCCGCTCGGCCCCGGCCTGGCCCGGCAGCTGGTCGCCCGGCAGCTCGACGCTCGTCGTCGCGACCTTGGCCCGGGAATCGGTCGTCCGCAGCGCCTCGGCCATGGCCAGCAGCCCGCCGTCGGTGGCGGCCAGGGTCGGCAGCAAGGCGGCCAGCCCGGCCTCGACCTTGTCGAGCGGCAGCCGCGTGCCGATGATCCCGGTCGACATGTGAAGGGTCCGTTCGACCGAGACCCCGGCGGCCGCAGCGAGCAGTGCCGCGACCCCGGCCTGGTCTGCATCACCGGCTGCGCCGGTCGCCGCGTTGGCGCTGCCACTGGTCGAGATGACAGCCTCGGCCCAGCCGAACCCGGCCCGCGCATCGCCCGAGGTGGCCGCCAGGTGCGCCTTCGAGAGGCGGACGGGTGCGGCGGCGAACGTGTTCGGGGTGAAGACCGCGGCCACGGCGGCCGGACCGGTCGTCGTGACGACGACGGCCAGGTCCGGCCGGCCCGAGGCCTTGATCCCGACCGCCATCCCCCCGGCCTTGAAGCCAGCCGGCATGGCGGGTCGTCGCTCGACCGGTGGGAGGTCCGTCGAGGACGTCGGGACGGGAAGGTTCGACAGGGTCGTCATGGCGCGAGCGGGAGCTGTTCGAGGCCGGCCGTCTCGGGCAGGCCATGGACGATGTTGAACGACTGGATGGCCTGGCCGGCGGCGCCCTTGACCAGGTTGTCCTCGACGCCGATGGCCAGGATCCGCCCGGTCCGCTCGTCGAGCGAGACGTGGACACGGACGTGGTTGGATCCGGTGACGTCCTTGGTCGCGGGCGGCGCGGCGACCACCGTCACGAACGGTTCGCCGTCATAGGTCGCGGCGTACATCGCGTCGAGCTCGGCCTGGCCGACCGGTCGCGTCGGGCGCACGTGACAGGCCGACAGGATGCCGCGGGTCATCGGGATGAGGTGGGGCAGGAAGTCGACCGCGACCGTCCCCGGGTTGGCATTTCGTTCGAGCCCCGCTGCGCCGGCGATCCAGGCAAGCTCCTGCTCGATCTCGGCGACATGGCGATGCCCGCCGATGCCGTATGCCTTCACGCTCTCGTTGACCTCGCCGAACAGGAAGCCGGGCCGGAGCTCCCGGCCCGCGCCCGAGACGCCGGACTTGGCATCGACCACGAGGTCGCCGATCAGCCCCGCCCGGGCCAGCGGTGCGAGCGCGAGCAGGGTCGCCGTCGGATAGCAGCCGGGCGACCCGACGATCGCCACCGGCGCATCGACCAGCGCCTGGAGCTCCGACCGATGGAGCTCCGGCAGCCCATAGACGGCGAGCTCGAGGAGGTCCGGGCGCGGATGTTCGAAGCCGTACCAGCGTGGATAGTCGGCCGCGTCGTGGAGTCGGAAGTCGGGCCCGAGATCGATGACGGCCGTGCCCGTCGCGGCCGCGTCTGCGGCGACCGCGACGCCCGCCCCGTGAGGCAACGCCATGAAGATCGCGTCGAGCCCGGTCGCGTCCGGAAGATCGGCGTCCACGGTCAGCTCGGTCGTCGCCAGGTGCGGATGGATCCCGCCGACGGGGTCGTGGTCGCGGTCGCGCCCGACGAGACCGACGAGCTCGACAGCGGGGTGTCGGGCCAGCAGCCGGACCAGCTCGCCCCCGACATAGCCGGTCGCGCCGACGATGCCGACCCGGAGCCGCCGCGGCCCGCCGGCAGGGTCGATCCCGCGCTCGGATCGCGACACGAGCACGCCAGCGTGGCTCGGCGAACGGGTCGGGATCGGCTGGAGGGCGGTCATCGTCGCATGACTATACAGGGTCGATGCATAGTCATGCAATGGGCCCCGCGCCGATTCGCACCGGCGACGACACGATCGCCCTATGCATGTGGACGGCATCGCCCCAAGCACGTGATGCAGTCCACGTGCATCACCCCAAAGCGCGTGATGCAGTCCACGTGCATCACCGGCGACAGGCCGTTCACCCGCCGCACGCCCTGCGCCTGCGGCCGCAACCCAACGGCAACACATACCCTAGTACCCAACTAGGAGTTGTCTGTTATCGTCTCCCCATGCCGAGCGCCCTCCCCGCCGACGCCACCGACCGCCTGCCGAAGGCGCGCATGATCGACCCGCGCGGCCACCGGTTCGGTGCGGGCGTGTCGGCCGTGCTCCTGATCGGCGCGTTCCTGACCGGCGCGACATGGCTCGTCCCGCTGGTCCTGCTGTCGATCGGGGTCAGTGCCGCGTTCGGCCTTCGGTATTCGATCTATGGCGTCGTCTGGCGCCGGATCGCGACAACCCTGGCACTCCCCAAGGTCGAGCCCGAGCACGAGTACCCGCCCCGCTTCGCGCAGGTGCTCGGGAGCGTCGCACTGTCGCTCGCCCTCATCGCATTCGTCCTGGGCGCGACGACCGTCGGCTGGGGGTTCGTGCTGGCGGTCGCCGCGCTCCAGACCGTGCTGGCGACGACCGGCTACTGCCTCGGCTGCCGGCTGTACTTCCTGCGCTGGTGGGTGCCCGACCTCGTGACGCGGATCTGGACGCGTGGCCGCTCTCGGCTCGACGTCTCGCACCTCGCCCCGGAGCGCATCGACTACCGCTGATCGGCGAGGATCTCGGGCCGCGCGTACGGCCCGGTCGCGATCACCTCGCCCTCGGACTCATACGGCCTGGTCCCGCTCGACACGATCCGATAGCGGTGGTGGATCATCGTCTCGCCTGCTGACAGCATCGCGCTGACCGGGCAGTACTTCGTCGCCGACAGCTCGATCGAGCGCCTGATCGCGATCTCGCTGATGTCGCGGCCGACGACTTCGTGGATGACGACGATGTCGGTGAAGACCTGTGGGTACTCGTCGCGCTGGCTGCCACGGACGTGGATCCGGTACTCGTCGATCGGCTGACGCTTCTTGGTCGCGATCGACACGACATCCATGGCCGTGCAGGCACCGAGCGCGCTCAGGAGCGTCTCGACCGGGCTCCCCCCGCGGTTCGACTTGCGGTCGTCGAAGGCCAGCGCATGTCCGCTGCTCGGCATCGCCTCGAAGCGCATCCGGCCGTCATGCCAGAGCTCGACCGATTTGAGGGTGGGCACCGGAGATCAGACGCCGGCCAGCGAGATCGGCGTCGGCTCGTCGTCGACCGGCGCCCAGTAGGCCGGGTCGTCGGCCAGGAACTGCTCGCGGTAGAGCCGGGCGTACAGGCCTCCGTGCGCGAGCAGCTCGGCGTGGGTGCCACGTTCCACGATGTGGCCGCGCTCGTAGACCACGATCCGGTCGGCGCGCAGGATCGTCGACAGCCGGTGGGCGATGGCGATCGTCGTGCGGCCCTCCATCAGCCGCTCGAAGGCGCGCTGGATCAGCCGCTCGGAGACCGTGTCGAGGGCAGAGGTGGCCTCGTCGAGGATGAGGATGCGCGGGTCCTTGAGCAGCACCCGGGCGATGGCCATCCGCTGCTTCTCGCCACCCGACAGCTTGTAACCGCGCTCGCCGACGATCGTGTCGTACCCGTCGGGCAGCTCGGTGATCCGTTCGTGGATCGAGGCGGCATTGGCGGCCGCGATCAGCTCGTCCTCGGTGGCCTCGGGCTTGGCGTAGCGGAGGTTGTCGCGGACCGACGCGTGGAACAGGTAGGTCTCCTGGGTCACGGCCCCGATGATCTCGCCCAGCGAGGCGAGCTTGATCCGGCGGACGTCGACGTCGTCGATCTCGACCGCGCCCGAGTCGACGTCGTACAGACGCGAGACGAGGTAGGTCGTGGTCGTCTTGCCCGACCCCGACGGGCCGACCAGTGCCACGAGCTGCCCGGGCGTGGCTTCGAAGTCGATGTGCTCGAGGCCGAACGGCGCGGTGGGCTCGCCGTCGGCGTCGGGCTCGGACTCGTAGTCCGGCGCGGCCTCGGCCGCGGCGGCGGTCGCGAATTCGAGCTCGAGCTCCGGCTCGCCCTCGAGCCCACGCGCGACCGCCTCGTGGGCGAGATGCGACGGGACGGCGGCGGTCGGATATTGGAACGAGACGTCGCGGAAGCGGACCTTGCCGCGGGTCGAGGCCGGGGTCATCGTGACCGCGTCAGGTGCGTCGACGATCTCGGGGTCCATCTCGAGGTACTCGAAGATGCGGTCGAATAGGGCGAGCGAGCCCTGGATCTCGACCTGGATGTTGAGCAGCTGACCGAGCGGGAAGAACAGCCGGCTCTGGAGGGTGGTGAAGGCCACGATCGTGCCGGCCGATGGAGCCCCGGGAGCCCCGTTCGCGGCCAGCGTGCCTGCCAGCCAGTACACGAACGCCGGCATGATCGAGAAGATCGTCCCGATGATCATGAAGAACCACCGGCCGACCATCGCCTGGCGGATCTGGAGGGCGGCCAGCCGGCGGTTCTGGCCACGGAACTTCTCGATCGCGTTGGCCTGCTGGCCGAACGTCTTGGACAGGAGGATGCCTGACACGCTGAGCGTCTCCTCGGTCGTGGCGGTCATCTCGGCCAGGGACCGCTGGGTCTCGGTCGAGACCTCGCGCCGGATCCGGCCGACGCGATAGGTGAGGTACAGGAAGAACGGTGTCAGCCCGAGGGACAGGATGGCCAGTCGCCAGTCGAGCAGGAACATCGCGATGGTCGTGCTGATCGCGATCGCCAGGTTGCTGGTCACCGATGAGGCCGTGTCGGTCACCACGGCCTGCACCCCACCGATGTCGTTGGCGAGGCGGCTCTGGATCTCGCCCGTGCGGGTCTCGGTGAAGAAGCGGAGCGGCATCGACTGCAGGTGGGCGTACAGCGCGCCACGCAGGTCCTGCATGACGTTCTGCCCGATGACGTTGTTGAGGTAGCTCTGGCCGACGCCGATCAGTCCCGTGATGATCGGCAGCGCGATCATCAGCCCGACATAGAGGTTGAGCTTCGAATAGTCCTTGCCGATGATCACCTGGTCGAGCAGCAGGCCGAGGAGCAGCGGGTTGATCAGCCCGATCAGGCTCGTCGTGAGGATGGCCACCAGGACGACGACGACCTGGAGCTTGTACGGCTCGAAGAAGACCGCGATGCGGCGGACCGTGCGGGCGCGTCGCTCCCTGGGGATCGGCGTGAAGTCACGTGTCCCGCCACCGAACGGGCCGCCGCCCATCCCTCGTCCGCGGCCGGCCCCGCCGCCGCCCGTGGCACCGCCGGTCGCAGCTCTTGTCTGCCCTCGTGGAAAACCCATCGTCTCGACGCTACCACGGAATCCGGGGTCGGGCCGCCGCGCCGGCGGGGACTTTCCCCGGTGATGCATGTGGACTGCATCAGGCGGGCGCCGGGCACCAAGGCGCGCCGCCACCCCCTCGCCCGCGATGCATATGGACTGCATCAAGGAGCCGGCGTCGCGGCCCCAAAGGCGCGCCGCCACGCCCTCGCCCGCGATGCATGTGGACTGCATCAAGGAGCCGGCGTCGCGGCCGCAGTGAGCCCGAGATAAGGCGCGGGTGAGCCACCCTCTCTATGGTCGAAGCGATGAGTTGGGATCCGAGCAACTGGCCCACCGACCGACGCGTGCTCCGTGGCCTGATGCAGCTCGGCAGCATCGTCCGACAGCGCCGCGCGCAACGAGGTTTGTCGCAACGCCAGCTGGAGATGTTGTCGGGCGTCGACCAGACGATCATCTCGCGCCTCGAGAGCGGAAAGCTGTATGGACTACGCTGGGCGCGCTTCGCGCGGATCGTCGAAGCGCTCGGCGGCCTTGACATCAGCCTCCCTGCTCCCGAGGCGCCGGCCTGGACCGAGGCGGCCACCACCGGTCCGCCGAACCCCGAGGCGATCAGGGCCATCCTCGACGCACGGAGGGCCCAGTGGATCGACCTATACGGCGACGACTGACCCGCCGTGGACCGCCGGGGTCATGCCGTCCACGTGCATCACCAGTGGGTGTGCATACGACGCGACGCCGCTCAGCCGCCTGGGCTGCGTGATGCCGGGCGCCATCACGCGGGCTGCGTGATGCCGGCCTCGTGGTGCGGACCGCGCATTGGGTGCCGCGTGCTCAGCCCTGTGTGATGCAGTCCACATGCATCATCCGGAAGGGTTCGCTCGCCCGAGGACCCGCCGAGGACCGCCCGCAGAACGGCCCGCGGGGCTGCGCGAGACCGTCGCCGACGGCGAGCGCCGCCCGATCTACCAGGCGGCGGCGGACGCGCCCTCGGTGATGCCCTCGGATTCGAGCCAGCGTTCGGCGTCGATGGCGGCCTTGCAGCCGTCGGCGGCCGCGGTGACGGCCTGGCGATAGCGATGGTCGTGAACGTCGCCGGCGATGAAGACGCCGTCGATCTTGGAGCCCGTCTCGTCGTGGACGACGAGGTACCCCTTCTCGTCGACGTCGAGCCAATCGCGGAAGGCCTCGGTATTGGGCCGATACCCGATGGCGATGAACAGGCCGTCGACCGGCAGCCGGGACTCCTCGCCCGTATTGGTATCGCTGAGCCGGACGCCCTCGACCTTGGAGTCGCCCAGCACTTCCTCGACGGCGGTGTTGGGGTGGATCTCGATCTTGTCGTGGGCCACCGCGCGGTCGACCATGATCTTCGACGCGCGGAACGTGTCGCGCCGGTGGAGCAGGTGGACCTTGGTCGCGAACCGGGTGAGGTAGGTCGCCTCCTCGAACGCGGTGTCGCCACCACCGACCACGGCGATCTCGCGGTCCTTGAAGAAGAAGCCGTCGCAGGTGGCGCAGGCCGAGACGCCGCGTCCGCGCAGCCGGGTCTCGCTGTCCAGCCCGAGCCACAGCGCCGAGGCGCCCGTGGCGACGATGACGGCCTGTGCCCGGTATTCGGTGCCACGGGCCCACAGCCGGAACGGCCGCTGCGACAAGTCCACCCGATCGATGTCGACGTCGAACAGCCGCGCCCCGAACCGCTCGGCCTGGCCGCGCATCGCGGCCATCAGGTCGGGGCCCTGGATGCCCTCCACGAACCCGGGGTAGTTCTCGACATCGCTGGTCAGCATGAGCTGCCCGCCGGGCGCGGAGCCTGCGAGCACGACCGGCTCGAGGTTCGCCCGGGCCGCATAGATCGCGGCAGTCAGGCCCGCCGGGCCGGACCCGACGATGACGAGATCGGTCTCGACCCTGCCGCCTTCGTCGTGGACGACCGACGGCGCGCCGGTCGAGGACGAGGCACCCGCACGACCGTCGTCCACCAGCGAGATCGAGAACCCGCCGAATGGGTTGCCGGGTGGCGGCGTCGAGCCGTTGGATTGATCGCTCATAGCGGCATCGTATCACGCATCACATACTCCCTGGGGGTATGCATCTAGAGACCTCGGATCTGCGGGATGACCTCGCTCCCGACGAGCTCGAGCGCATCGAGATCGGGGAGCTGGCGCATCCCGACGATGATGTGCTGGGCCCCGGCATCGGAGAAGTCGCCGAACCGCTCGACCACCTGGGCCGGCGTCTCGGTGTCGCCCCGGCCGTCCCGGGTCACCCTGATGTTCTGGAGGGTCGAACGCTCGATCTCGTCCGGGTCCCGCCCGATCGCGGCGCAATGGTCGGCCAGGATCGCGTACTTTCGGGCGACCCCCTCGGGCGTCCCGAAGACGTTGGTCGCGTCGGCGTAGCGCGCCACGAGGCGCAGGGTCTTCTTCTCCCCACCGCCCCCGATCATGATCGGCACCCTGGGGCGTGACAGCGACTGCGGGGAGTTGAGCAACCGGGTGGCACGGAACAGCCGCCCGTCGAACGCCCCCTGGCTGCCCAGCTCACCCTGCCACATGGCGTGGGCGATCTGGAGCGTCTCCTCGAGCATCTCGAACCGCTCGCCGAGCGGCGGGAACGGGAAGCCGAGGCCCTCCGATTCGGCCTGGTTCCAGGCGGCGCCGATGCCGAGCCAGGCCCGCCCGCCCGACAGCACGTCGAGCGTCGTCGCGGCCTTGACCCACAACCCCGGGTTGCGGTAGTGGATGCCGCCGACCATCAGCCCGAGGCGAGCCCGCTGCGTCTGCGCGGCCATGAACCCCAGCGTCGTCCAGCCCTCGAGCATCGGGTCGTCGACCGGCCCGACGCTCCGGATCTGCCAGAAGTGGTCCATCACCCAGAGCGAATCGAAGCCGACCTCGTCGGCCTTGCGGACGATCTCGCCAAGGGTCGGCCCGATGGCCGGCGTGCCACCCGGCCAGGTGAATGAGGCGATCTGCAAACCGAGCTTCATTTCGTTGCGCAGCGTACCAGTACGAAGGTCCCGGCCCGTTCGTTGCCGCGCCGCAACGGAATGTGGTGCTGCTGCCGTACCCCTTTGTGTGTTTTGGGGCGGTTGCAATGTGAATTGAGAGGTTTGCCCTAGTACTATCGGCATGATGGCCCGCGTAAGATGCGCGGGCCTAGCCCACTTGGTGGGCAGGACTTATGGGCCAATTGGAGGCTCGATCGAAGCTCCACATCGGGGAACGGAGGAACAGATGTCATCGCGGAGTTCGTTGGCGGTCATTCCGCGCACGAAGGCAGGGCTCGTCGCCCTGGCCGGGGCGCTCTTCATCTTGTCGATCGTGCTCCAGTACGTCGCGGCGGTCCAGCCGCGAGCGGCCCTGGCAGCCGACGCACCCGTCGTCACGCTCGAGGACGGCGTCAACGGCTGTATGGGCGTCCTGCCGACGCCGGGCAGCGAGAACACCAACAAGCGGCTCATCGGCGGCAGCCTTGAACCGGGCGGGACCGCGACGTTCGAGATCAGCTACCCGGTCGACCCGGAAGATGTCGCCGGTCGCACGACCTTCGTCATCACCGACTGCGTGTTCATCGACGGCAAGGCGGCGCTCAAGTACAGCGTCAGCTTCGTCCCGAACACCGTGAACTTCGTCCTGACGTTCACCCTCCAGATCCCGGCGGGCACGCCGCTCGGCGCGGAGTACTGCAACTACGCCAAGACGACCGCGGCGCCGTCGAGCTCGCAGGCCAGTAACCGGAAGGCCGGTCCCGCCTGCTTCGTGGTCGGCGGCAACATCTCCATCCTCAAGACCAACGAGGCGGGCGATCCGCTGGCCGGCGCGACATTCCACATCGTGTGCACCCTGCCGACCACCAACGCGTCGATGCCCGACACGATCATCGACGGCGTCACCTACACCTCGACGTCCGGCAAGGTCATCACGACCGACGCCACGACCGGCGATGACGGCCGGATCGTCATCCAGGCCCCCGAGGGCACCTCGTGCGTCATCACCGAGACCGATCCGCCGGATGGCTATGACCTGCCGGCCGACCCGTCGGTCACGCTGGTCGCCAGCTCCGACGGCGCGACGCACACCTTCGTCGATCCGCCCGCGTTCGTTCCGGCCCCCGGGCTGTCGATCGACAAGGGCGTCAGCCTGAGCGCCGACGGCCCGTTCACGGCCTCGCTCACGACCGAGGTCGGCACGACGGTCTACTACGAGATCACCGTCACCAACACCGGTAACGTCGAGCTGACGGGCGTGACCCTCAGCGACAGCCTCACCGACCTCGTCGGTGCCGGGTGCACCATCCCGACGTCGCTGGCCGTCGGTGCAAGCTTCTCGTGCGACTACTCGAACACGGCCGCAGCCGGCGAGACGGTGAACACCGCCACGGCCGACAGCGAGCAGACCGAGCCGTCGGACGACACGGCCACCGTGACCGGCACGACGACCCCGGGCCTCCAGATCCGCAAGGCCGTCGGCCTGTCGGCCGATGGACCGTTCATCAACGTCCTGAACGTTGCCCCGGGCACGACGGTCTTCTATCACATCACGGTGACCAACACCGGTGATGTCGAGCTGACCGGCGTGACCCTCAGCGACGACACGTTCGACCTCGTCGCCAAGGGCTGCACCATCCCGACGACCCTGGCCGTCGGTGCCAGCTTCGACTGCGACTACAGCTCCGTCTCCGCCGAGACGTCGACCGTCAACACGGCGACGGCCGACAGCAACGAGACCGGGCCGGAAAGCGACAGCGCGACGGTCAACCCGGTCGCGCAGCAGCTGACGCCGGTCCTCAGCATCGACAAGAGCAACGACGCACCGGCCGCGCCGGACGGCGCCGCCGAAGGTGACACCGTCACCTACACCATCGACTACACGATCACCGACGGCCCGGCCGACGCCGGCGTCATCAAGGACGTCCTGCCCGAAGGCGTGACCTACGTGGACGGCTCGGCGACGGACAGCGACAACGGCGAGTTCGTCTTCGACGGCTACGACTCGGCCACCCGGACCCTGACCTGGCTCGCCACGCAGGTGTCCGAGAACGACTCGGTCAGCTACAAGGTGACCGTCGACACCGGCGCCGCGGCGCTCGAGCAGCCGCTCGAGAACCAGGCCTGCATCGTCGCCACGGGCGCCGCCCAGGTCTGCGACACGAGCGACGTGTTCGTGGCCCCGCCGCCCGCGGCGGAGACCTCGGTCCCGAAGACCCCGCCGCCGACGGACGTCGCCGGCACGACCGACTCGAACGCGTCGGGTGGCAGCATGCTGTTCATCCTGCTCGGACTGGTCGGGCTGGGCATGGCCCTCGTGTTCGTCGCCCCGACGCCTGCCGCGATCCGCAAGCGGCGCTAGACCTGACCGTCTCCTGACGGACCAACCACGGGGCGCCTCGCCAGAACGGCAGGCGCCCCGTTTTCGATTCCCCGGGCGGGTACGATGCCGGGACAGAGCCGCCGGCCGGGCGGCCCGGGGGAGGTTGTGACCGTGGGCATCTCCAGGCCGGAGACCGCCGCCGAGGGGCTGGGCAAGCGCGCCGAGCGCTACGTCCACGATGTCCTGCGGGCCGCCCTGCCGCGCGAGTACGTCCTCTTCCCGAACGTCGCCTGGGTCCTGCGCGATCACGGCACCGATCGGGAAGGCGAGGCTGACCTGATCATCGCGCACCCCGAGCTCGGCTTCCTCGTGATCGAGATCAAGTCGGGCACGATCACCCGTGACGCGAGCGGGCGCTGGTGGGCGGGCGGTCGGCCGCTCGATCGACCGCCGTTCCGGCAGGCCGCTGACAGCCATCACAGCCTCGTCAGGAAGCTGCGCGAGCTCCCCGACTGGCCGGCCGGACTCGATCCCATCGCCGGGCACGCCGTGGCATTCCCCAACGCCGACCTGGCGAGCCTCGGCTCGAAGATCCTGAACCTCGGGCCGGATGTCGATCCGGAGCTGATCCTTGACAAATCGTTCTTCGCCGCCGAGGGACCGCGCAACGCCCGCCTTCGGGCG
Source organism: Candidatus Limnocylindrales bacterium (assembly GCA_036003325.1). Taxonomy (GTDB): domain Bacteria; phylum Chloroflexota; class Limnocylindria; order Limnocylindrales; family CSP1-4; genus SPCO01. Next base: position 900 of record DASYSM010000052.1, on the reverse strand, counting down.
TGGGTGGAGCGTGCCTTCGAGCTGTGGGCAGGTGGCGCGAAGCTGGGGCCCGGGACGACCGGCATCGAGCTCCTCGCGGCGACCATCACCTCGCCGTTGGAGCTGCGCTCGCTGCTCCGATCCGAGATCGCCGACGGTGAGCGCGAGGTCGTGCGCCTGACCGACGAGCAGCTGTACACGCTGAACATGCTGCGTGGGGTCAGGCGGGCGGCCGTCGTCGGTGGAGCGGGGACCGGCAAGACGATGCTGGCGATGGCCAAGGCCCGGCAGCTCGCCAGCGAGGGCTTCGAGACCCTGCTCGTCTGCTTCAACTCGGGTCTTGCGCGCGCGCTGGCCGACGACACCCGGGATGTCGCACGACGGACGGGCCGGCTGACCGTCAGCACCTTCCACCAGCTCGCCGAGGACCTCGGTCGCGAGGCGGGCAGCCTGTCACCGAAGCCGGATCCCGTCACCCTCGAGTGGTTCGCCGAGACGCTGCCACGCGGGCTCGATGACGCCATCGCAAGGCTCGGTCCGCGGTTCCACGCGATCGTGGTCGACGAGGGGCAGGACTTCGATGGCGGCTGGCTGGCCTCACTCGACGGGCTGCTCCACGGGGGTGCCGACGACGTCCTCTACGTCTTCCACGATCCGGCGCAGGCGATCTTCCGTGACGACCACATCGGGGAGCTGGGCGTGACCGAATTCCCACTCGACTTCAACTGCCGCAACGCCCAGCCGATCCACGACCTCGTCGCCCCGCTGGCCATGGGCGGTCTGACGACGCAGGCCCGTCGCAGCGATGGTCGACCCGTCGAGCTGATCCCGGCCGAGGTCGACGCGGACGTCATCGAGGCACTGCGCGTGGTCCTCCATCGGCTCGTCACCGTCGAAGGCGTCGTGCCCGGTTCGATCGCC
>DASYSM010000051.1:0-1929 GCA_036003325.1 Candidatus Limnocylindrales bacterium | reverse complement strand
GCGTGCGAGACGCGGCGCTTGGGTACACCCATGGGGTCGGGAGCTCCTTCGGATCATCGCCGCGGCGATGCGCTGGCTGGGCAGTGGGGCGGCGCCGAGACCTCGGACGGAGGACGTCGGACCGACGGCGGAGTGTAGCGCGAATCGGCCACCCTCGTCAGGGCCGCGCGCCAGAGGCCGATTCGCGAGGAATCTGTCAGGCTGTCGCTGGCCGGGCTCGGACGGGGTGACGCAGGCGGAGGTCGATGAGTCGATGCCCGAAGCGCGCTGGGTCCCGCGGACCCGATCGGACCGCTTGATCGTCGCCGGGATCGTGGTCGGCGCATTCCTGGTCCGTGCCGTCCCGGTCCTCCGCGGCGGCGGCCTGGACGGCTTCCTCGGGTATGACGACGGAGTCTACTTCGCGGCCGCCGCAGGTCTCGTCAACGGCGTCCTGCCATATCGTGACTTCCTCCTCCTCCATCCGCCCGGGATCGCGCTCGTGCTCTCGCCGTTCGCCCTGCTTGCCGGCGCGACGGACGGTGCCACCGGGTTCGCCGCGGCCCGGCTCACGTTCATGGCCATCGGCGCGCTGAATGCCGGCCTCGTGACGTTGGTGGCGGGTCGCTACGGGCGGCGCGCGGCGCTCATCGGTGGAGCCCTGTATGCCGTGTGGTATGCGGCGGCCCGCGCCGAACGAACGCTCTATCTCCTCGGCCCCCAGACGACCCTGTTGCTGGTCGCGGTCCTGGTCCTCATGTCCGGACGGCCACTCCGCATGCGGCGCGCGGCGGTCGCGGGCGTTCTTCTCGGTGCCGCAGTCGCGATCCAGGTGTGGGCTGTCGTGCCCGTCACGGTCGTTGCCGTGTCGATCCTCCTCGGCTGGCTGGGTCTCGCGGGCGATCGCCGCCGCGCCACGATCGGCCTGCTGGTCGGGGCCGGCGTGGCGCTCGCGGCCGTGTGTGGCCCGTTCTTCGCGGCCGCTCCCGCCCGGTTCATCGGCTACGTCCTGACGGACCAGATCGACCGGCCGAGCCTCGACATCGGCCCGGTGACCCGTCTCCGCGTCCTCGAGGGGTTCAGCCTGGCGGGTCACAGAAGCCTGCTCGCGACCGCGGTCATCGTCGGGCTCGCGGTCGTCGGCGCGATCGCCGTGGTGGTCGTCGCGCGTCGCGTTCCCGCGGCGCGGATGTGGTGCGTCCTCGCGGCGAGCGAGACCGCCTACCTGCTGGTCGCGCCGAACTTCTTCACCCACTACTCCGCATGGCTGGCGCCGGTGGCGGCGATCGTCCTCGGCACGGCGGCGTCCCTGGCGATCGGCGCGGTCGAACGGTCACGGCGGTTCTTCAGACTGGCGCAGGTCGGTGCCGTGGGGGTGTTGGCTGCGATGGCGCTGTTCGTGCCACGCACCCAGGGGACGGTCATCGAGCGCACCGCCCTCGAGACCGACATCCGCAACGCGGGCTGCATCTCGGCCGATGACCCGGAGCTGCTCATCGTCACCTCCGGGCTGCTCCGGGACCTCCGCCGGGGCTGCCCGCTGATCGTCGACCCGACCGGGACCTCCTACGACACCGATCGCGGACGACTTGCCGCCGGCCCGGTCGGGAAGTCCCGGCTTGCCGCACCCGGCTACCAGTCCGCGATGGAAGAGTGGTATGACGACAGCAACGCGGCGCTGTTCGCCCGCGGGGCCGCCGATGGGCTCGACCCCGCGACGCGCGAGGAGATCGCCGACGAGCTCCCGGTCGTCGTCGCCCAGGGCAACGTGACGGTCATGCTGCCGGGGGCGCACCCGGTTCCCTGAGCTCAGCCCTCGTCGGCGTGGAAGCCGCGGAGGGCCTCGAGGCGCGGGTCGATGTCGTCGGCGGGATGGTCGTGCTCGCCCTCGTCGAGCCTGAGCCCGCAGACGATGCACAGCCCGGGGCAGTCGGGCCGGCACAACGGGGC
>DASYSM010000050.1:0-13096 GCA_036003325.1 Candidatus Limnocylindrales bacterium | reverse complement strand
GAGGGCGAGCGGGTCGCGGTGGTCGCATCGGGCGGGAACGTCGATGTCGGCCGGGTCGGGTCGCTGCTCGACGGCGCGGCGACGCTGCCCGGGGCGGAGGCGTGACCGAGGAGTCGAGCACGGCGGACGAGGCGTCGACACCGGCGTCCGTGCCGGTATCACCGGCCGGGCTCCCGGGCCCGACCGAGCCGCAGCCACCGATCGATCTGCCGGCGACGCTCGAGCCCGGGCCACCGGGCGAGCCGCCACCCGCGGCGCCGATGCCGCCACCGATCCCGGCCGTCGAGTCGACGCGGCGGCTGCTGGGGGCGAGCTTCGACCTCCTGACGCAGGCGTCGGACGACATGCGTCGAGCATCGTTCTACATCGGGGCCATCACCCTGATCACGCTCGGGCCGCTCGCCCTGACGGCCTGGGCGAGCGAGGTCGTGTCCATCTATCGGACCGAGGCCGAGATCCGATCGATCCTCCTTGGCGGCGCCGCGGCCTGGTACAGCGTGCTCGCCACGATCGCGGGTCTCGGGCTCCTCGTGGCCGCGGTCGAAAGCCGCGCGATGGCCGCGTCGATCCTCGGCGGCCACTATGCGGGACGGCCGGTCGATGTCCGCGCGGCGGTCGCCCGATCGCGGATGGTGTTCTGGCGGGTCGTCGCGGTGTCCCTGATCGTCGGGATCCCGGTGCTCATCGTCCAGCAGCTGATCGGCCTCGCCTTCGAGGCGCTGTTCGGCCCGCAGACCGACCTGTCGATCGTGGCCTCGACCCTGGCCGCCGGCCTTGTCGGCGCGCCGCTGGCCTACCTCCTGACCGGCGTGGTGCTCGGCGACGTCCCGTCGGTCGAGGCCACCCGCCGCTCGTTCCGGGTCTTCCGGGCACGAAAGGGGGCGGCCGCCCTGGTGGCGATCTTCGAGACCGTCGCGGTGCTCCTCGTCTCGTTGGGGATCGGGGCGGGTCTCGACATCGCCCTGCGCGTCTTCGACGCGCTCGGTCTCGGGCCCGCCTCGGGTCCGCTCGGCCTGACCGTCGTGACGCTCGGGGTCTTCGCCGCCGTGTTCGCGCTCGGGACGCTCATCTACACCGCGCTCGCCATCTCGATCGCGCCGCAGGTCGTGATGTTCGTCGGCCTCACGCATGCGACGTTCGGGCTCGATCACGTCAGGCCGGGTGGCGATCGCGACCCGGCGGTGACCCGACCGGGCGCGCGCCGTTTCCGCTGGCTGACGATCCCGATGCTCATCGGGTGCGCCATCGGCGTCGTCGCGCTGGCCGGCTTCCTCGGCAGCTTCGCGCGCTGACGGTTCAGTCGATGCCGAGGACCTCGAGCCGATCGTCGTCGATCCCGAGGTGATGGGCGAGCTCGTGGATGACCGTCACCCAGACTTCGTCGGCGAGCTCGTCCGGGTCGGCGAAGTCCTCCTCCAGTGGCAGGCGGAAGAGCACGATTCGGTTGGCGACGGGCGCCCAGTCGGCGCCCCACTCCGTCCGGGGAACGCCCTCGTACAGGCCGTACAGCGAATCGTCCGGCTCGAGCTCGTTCTCGCGCCGCTGCTCGTCACTCGGCTCGTCGGCGATGACGATGGCGACCTCGTCGAGTGCGCTCGCGAACGGCTCGGGGATGGCGTCGAGCGCCAGGCCGACCAGCTCCTCGAACGGCCGGTGCGCGGATCGCGTGCGCTGGCGGCGTGACCCGCGGCGGTGCTTGACCATCGTGCCCGTATCCTAGGGGCGATGACGCCCGTGCCAGCGCCGGATGCCACGGCCGAGCCCGACGGGTTCGTCGTCGTGGTCGAGCCGGGCGACCGGATCCATTTCCTCGACTGGGATGGGGAGGGGAGCCCGGGCGCTGACCGGCGCCGGCCTGCCGGGGTGCTGCTCATCCACGGCCTGTCCAACACCGCCTGGTCGTGGTCGCCGGTCGCTCGTCGACTCCGGGCCGTGCGCCATGTCGTGGCGATGGATCTGCGCGGCCATGGTCTCTCGGACGCCCCGACCGAGGGATACGACGCGGACGCCCTGGCGGGCGACGTGCTCGCCGTCGCGGAGGGCGCCGGCCTGCTTGAGGCGGCGGGCGACGCGATCGTCCTTGCGGGGCATGGCTTCGGGGCCATCGTGGCCGCCTGGGCGGCGGCCTCACTCGGCGAACGCTGTGCCGGGCTCGTTCTGGTCGACGGCGGCTGGGAGTCGCTCGAAGCGTCGAGCGGCATGGACGTCGACGAATTCCTGCGCGGGCTCGACGAGCCGCCCGAGGTGATGCGCTCGATGGCTGCATACCTGGCCGATCGCGCGGCGTTCGACCCGACGACCTGGGACGCCGACCAGGAGCGCGCCGCGCGCGCCACCGTGGTCGAGACGCACGCCGGCAAGGTCGTGCCCGCGACGCGCCCGCACGCGGCCGAGGCGAGCGTCCGGGCGATGTTCCGCTACGACCCCCTGGCGACGTTGGCCGCCGTCACCGCGCCGGTCGTTGCGCTGATCGCCACGGACGACGAGGAGGGCACCCGGGCGAGGGCGCTGTCGACGGCGTCGTCGACGCGGGCCGCCGCCGGGCGGGGCCGGATCCGGGCAGCGTCCTATCCGCACGACGGGCACAACCTGATGCGCTACCGTCCGGAGGCGGTCTGCGAGGCGATCCTGTCAGTCGCCGCCGAGGCCGACGCATAGGGAGACCCCAGCGCGGATGCAGGCCGTCTACACGCCCGCCCACCTCGGGCACGACATCACGACCGAGACGTTCATGGGCCTGCCGGTCCCGGCCAACGAGGTCGCCGAGCGCGCCGAGCTCATCCGGGCGGCCCTCGAGGCGGACAGCGGGTTCGTCCTGGTCCCACCCACGGAGCATGGTGAGGCGCCCATCACCGCGGTCCACGATCCGGGCCTTGTCCGGTTCCTCGAGGTCGCGTGGACGGAACTCGAGCGCCAGCGGATCGATCGGCCGTTCCTGAGCGCCGATACGTACCCCAACCGGGCGATGTTCGAGGGGATGTCCGATGTCGCCGTGGAGGCGTTCGCGCGCGAGCCGGGCCACATCGGCGGTCGGGCGGGCTTCTGGGGCCTCGACTCCGCGGCGCCGCTCGTGGCCGGCACCTACGTGGCTGCCCGGGCGGCGGTGGACGTCGCGTTGACGACGGCGGACCTCGTGCTCGGTGGCGAGCGCGCCGCCTACGGCCTGTGCCGGCCGCCCGGTCATCACGCGGCGCGCTCAATGTACGGCGGCTACTGCTTCTTCAACAACGCCGCCATCGCGGCCGAGGCGATCGTCCGGGCGAGCGGTGAGCGGGTGGCGATCCTCGATCTGGACTACCACCACGGCAACGGCTCTCAGCAGATCTTCTGGCGGCGCGCGGACGTCCGCTACGTGTCGATCCATGCCGATCCCGACCACGACTACCCGTATTTCCTGGGTCGTGCCGACGAAGTCGGGGAGGGTGACGGGGCAGGGGAGAACGTCAACCTGCCGCTGCCGCCGGGCACGACCGACGAGGCGTACCTCGCCGCCGTGGGCCGGGCGCTGGACGCGATCGCCGCCGTGCCGGGCTCGGTGGTCGTGGTCTCGCTCGGGTTCGACACGTACCGCGACGACCCGATCGGCACGTTCAGGCTCACGACCGGCGTCTACCACGAGATCGGGAGCCGCGTCGCGGCACTCGGACGCCGGCTGGTCATCCTCCAGGAGGGCGGCTACCACCGGCCGACGCTCGGCGAGAACGTGCGGGCGTGGTTACGCGGTGCCGGCGGCCTGCGACACGATCCGCGGTGAACCGGCGCGCCACCCGCCTCGACGATGCCGGTCTGGCGATCGCCGTGGCCGATCTGGCAGCGCGCGACGTGGACCTGGCCGGGATCGTCACCCGCCACGGCCCGCCCCCGCTGTGGGACCGCGCCCCGGGCTTCGCCACGCTCCTCCACATCGTCCTCGAGCAGCAGGTCTCCCTGGCATCCGCCCAGGCTGCCTTCGATCGGCTCCGTGCCGCCGCGGATCCGCTCACGCCGGCTGGCTTCCTCGAGCTGTCGGACGCCGAGCTGCTGGCCATCGGGTTCAGCCGCCAGAAGGCCCGTTACGGCCGAGCACTGGCGAACGCGGTCGTGGATCGCTCGCTCGATCTCGACGGTCTCGACGAGCTCGAGGACGACGCGGTCCATGAGGCGCTCCAGGCGATCCCCGGCATCGGCCCCTGGACCTCGACCATCTACCTGCTGATGGTGCTCGGCCGGCCCGACGTGTGGCCGGTCGGGGACATCGCCCTGGCCGAATCGATCGGTCAGGTCAAGCGCCTCGGCCGGCGTCCCGATGCCGTCGAGATGGCGAGGCTCGGCGACGCGTGGCGGCCGTGGCGGTCGGTGGCGGCGCGCCTGTTCTGGCACGACTACCTCGCGCGCCGGGGCCGGTCCGGCTGACGCGGCCGCCTACGCGGTCGCGGTCGAGGGCTCGTCCGACGTACCATCGCCGCCTGCACCTGGAGCCCCATCGCGTGTCGAGCCTGCCCGAGCTGCCCAGCCACATCCGCCGCATCGTCGACGAGATCGAGACCGAGATCGGCGAGGAGCCGGACCGCGCCGAGTCGCTCATCGAGGGCGGAGGCGCGGATGGCAAGGCGGCTGGGGCGGACCGGCACGACGCCAATGGCCGGGTCGAGGACGCCGTCCGCGAGATCCTGCTCGAGATCGGCGAGGCGCCCGATCGCGAGGGTCTGGTCGGCACCCCGGAGCGCGTCCACCGGATGTACACCGAGCTGACCGCCGGTTACCACGTCGACCCCGAGCGGCTCATCAATGGCGCGATCTTCGACATCGGCTACAGCGAGATGGTCGTGGTCAAGGACATCCCGTTCTACTCGCTGTGCGAGCACCATCTCCTGCCATTCTTCGGCACGGCCGCGGTCGCCTACATCCCGCGCGGCAGGGTCATCGGGCTGTCGAAGATCCCGCGGGTCGTCGAGATGTATGCCCGTCGCCTCCAGGTCCAGGAGCGGTTGACCCAGCAGATCGCCGAATTCCTCCAGGAACGCCTCGTGCCGCAGGGCGTGGGCGTCGTCATCGAGGCGACGCACCTGTGCGCGGTCATGCGCGGTGTTCGCAAGCCCGGGACGATCATGACCACCTCGCACGTCCTCGGGCTGTTCCGGACGCGCGACCGGACCCGCGCCGAGTTCTTCGCCCATCTCGATCGCCGAACGCCGGAGGGCTGACCGTGGACCTCGGCCTGCGCGACCGGGTCGTGCTGATCACCGGCGCCGGTGGGGGGAGCGGGCCCACGGTCGCACGCGCCTTCGCCGACGAGGGCGCGATCGTCGCGCTCCACCACCGGACCGGGACCGGGAGCGCTGCCCGGGCCGAGGCTGCCGCCGCGGACATCGTCGCGGCGGGCGGACGCGCGCTGGCGGTGGACGCCGACCTCGATTCGACCGACCAGATCGGTGCGATGTTCGAACGCGTCACCCACGAGGTCGGACCGGTCGGGGTCCTGGTCAACGCGACCTCGGCCTACAAGTCGGAGCGGTTCACCCAGATCGCCGACGAGTCGTGGTCGTCGGTCGTGGACGATCTCCTTGGCGCGACGTTCCGGACCTGCCGGGCGGCCGTGCCCGCGATGCAGGCCGCGGGCTGGGGACGCATCGTCAACGTGGCCGCACGATCGGGCCTCGTCGGCACGGCCCGGGCGACGCACTACGCGGCGGCCAAGGCGGCCATCGTCGGGCTGTCGGCATCGCTGGCCAAGGAGCTCGGCCCGGACGGGATCCTCGTCAACGCCGTCGCCCCGACGCAGATCCTGACGGTCAAGGACAGCAACCCGTCGATCCCCGACGAGCGTGCCGCGGAGATGGCCAGGTCGATCCCGGTGCGCCGGCTGGCGACGCCCGCGGACCTGGCCGCGCTGGTGGTCTGGCTCGGCTCCGACGCCAATCGCTACGTGACCGGCGAGACCATCTCGCTGACCGGCGGTGAACAGAAGTGACGTGCGACCGGCATCGTGCCGAGCCGACGGACGAACCTGCAGGGAGGAACGGCTATGGCGGACATGCAGCTGGTGCTGTCGATCTTCGATGACGAGGCGGCCGCGGATTCGGCGGCCGAGTCGCTCAAGAACTGGAATGGCTACAGCTTCGAGATGAAGATGGGCCCGATCGGCGTCCTCGTCCTCGACGAGAAGGGCCACATCAAGGAGCACAAGCTCGGTCCGCGCAGCACGGGCACGGGCGCGGGGATCGGCCTCGTGCTCGCGGTCATCGCGCCACCGAGCCTGCTGGTCGGGCTGGTCGGCGGCGGTGCCATCGGCCATTTCCGGCACAAGGGACTCGGGCTCGATCAGGCCGATCGCGACCGGATCATCGCCGAGCTGGCCGGTGGCAAGGCAGCGGTCGGGGTCATGGCGCTGCCGCAGCAGGCCCAGGTCATCTCCGAGACGCTGGCCGATCTCGGCGGCACGCCCGAGGTCTATGACGTGTCCGGCGACGCCCTCGATGCCGTCGCCAGCGCTGCTCCGGCCGATGCCGACGGCGGCGAGGCCACGGGCGCGGCGCCGACCGCCTGACCGATCAGCCGGGGCGCTCGACGATGTCGATCGAGCGCGAGCCGCCGACGACCTCGACGCTGAGTCGATCGGTCGCGCTCGACCAGCCGCGCGATTCGACCGCGACGTCACCGCCCTTCTTGCCGTGGGCGGTGCCGTCGAGGCCGACGGAATCGGCGCCCCCCTGGATGCGCAGCCGGATCGGGGTGCCCGCCGGGCGTTCGATGCGGATCGACCGCGACCCGCCGACGAACCGGACCGGCACGTCGCCGACCGGACGCCCGAATCCGACCTGGACGCGATCGCTGCCGCCGGTCAGCTCGAATCGGCGGACGCTCACCTCGCGCAGGTCGGCCTCGACCCGGTTGACCCCGCCGACCACCTCGATCGTCCACGGGATCGTGGTGTTGAGCCCGATCGTGGCGATCCGCTTGCGCCAGTCGAATGGGACGCCGCGGTACTGGACGAGGACCCGTCCGTCGCGCACCCGAACCTGCGGCGTGGCGCCGTCGAAACGCGCTCGATAGAGGTCGGCCGACGAGCGGCCGGGCCGGAGCCTCAGGTCCTGGGCGCCAGACCGGAAGGTCAGCCGGGCCGCGGTCAGCCCGCCCAGCGGGGCGGCGTGCTCGGCCGGCCCGGTCGGCTCTGATGGATCGCCTTCGGGTGACGTGCGAAGGCGTGCCGCCTCGGTCTGGGTCAGGTCGGCCATGCGCGACAGGAAGTCGTTGATCAATGCCAGCTGCTCGGGGGAGTAGCGGCCGACCTCCTCGGCGCTGGCGCGTTCGAGCGATTCGAGCAGCGACTGGACCGTGGCGACGCGTTCGGGGACCACCTCGACGATCACCCGACGCCGGTCGGCGGGGTCGGCCGTCCGCCGGACATAGCCGGCCTGCTCGAGCCGGTCGATGACGCGCGTCACGGCGCCGGTGGTCATGCCCATGACCTCGGACAGCTTGCCGGCCGTGGCGGCGCCGGTGTCGATCAACAGCTCGAGCGCGTCGATATCCGACTCGCTCAACCCGAGGCGGATGGCGACCGACTGCCCGAAGATCGAGCCCTGGAAATTGACGCGCCGCAGGGCACGGACCACGCCCTCGACACCCGGTCGACGTTCCATCTTGACAAGTGCTCCTCATCCGGTAACTATCTGCGCTGTGCAGATAATGCTCCGGAATGCTGGATGGCGCAAGTGACCGCCTGAGCATAGGGCATGGCAGGAGGCACGAGATGACCAAGACCATGGGCCCTGGCGGGACGATGATCGAGACACGCGATCTGCGCCGGACCTTCAAGACGCGCGGCAGCGCGGTCGACGCCGTCCGTGGCGTCGACCTCACCGTCGGGGCGGGGGAGATCTTCGGGTTCCTCGGCCCGAACGGCGCCGGCAAGACGACGACGTTGCGGATGCTGGCAACACTGCTCAAACCGACCGGCGGCAGCGCGACCGTCGCCGGTGTCGATCTCGCGCGCGACCCCCAGGAGGTCCGTCGCCGCATCGGCTACGTGCCGCAGGGCGGTTCGACCGATCCGGCCGAGACCGGGCGCGGCGAGCTCGTGATCCAGGGCCGGCTGTATGGCCTGGACAAGAGCGCGGCCGTGAGCCGTGCGAACGAGGTGCTCGACGCGCTCGAGCTGACCGCCGCGGCCGACCGGCCGACGAGCACCTACTCGGGCGGCATGCGGCGCCGCCTCGACGTCGGGCTCGGCATCGTCCATCGTCCGCGCGTCCTGTTCCTCGACGAGCCGACGACCGGGCTCGACCCGCAGGCCCGGGCCCGGATGTGGGACGAGATCCGGGCTCTCCGGGAGCTCGGGACGACGGTCTTCCTGACCACCCACTACCTCGAGGAGGCCGACGCGCTCGCCGACCGCCTGGCGATCATCGACCACGGCCAGATCGTGGCCGAGGGCACCGCCGACTCGCTCAAGCGGCAGGTCGCCGGCGACGTCATCACGCTCGGCATCGACGGCGATCACGCGCGCGTCCTCGACCTCGTCCGCGCCGAGCCGTTCGTCCGGGAGGCGTCGGTCGAGGACGATCTCATCCGCCTCTACGTCGACCAGGGCGACAGCGCCGTCCCGCAGCTCATCCGGCTCCTCGACGGGGCCGACCTTCGCGCCAGGACCTTGACGCTCGCCCGGCCGAGCCTCGATGACGTCTTCCTTCGCCAGACCGGCCGGTCCCTTCGAGAGGAGCCCGCGGCATGACCGCCACCACCGCCATCCCGACCACCCAGCCCACCACCACGACGAGGAACCCCGCCGTGCTGCTCGTTCGCGACACCTGGCTCATCTTCCACCGCTCTCTCTGGCTGACGATCAGACAGCCGACCTGGATCGTGTTCGGGATGATGCTGCCGCTGCTCTACCTGTTCCTGTTCGGCCCATTGCTCGAGGGCGCCACCCAGGCGGCCGGGACCGGCACGAACGCGTTCAACTGGTTCGTCCCGGGGTTGCTCATCCAGATCGCCATCTTCGGGACCGCCTTCGTCGGCTTCGGCCTGATCGCCGAGTTGCGAAGCGGCGTGATCGAGCGGATGCGCGTGACGCCGATGAGCCGCGGGGCGATGCTCCTGGGCCGCTCGTTGCGCGACGTCGTCATCCTGATGTTCCAGGCGATCCTGTTGATCATCCTGGCCATCCCGCTCGGTCTCGAGGTGGACCTGCCCGGCATCGCGGTCGTGCTCGGCCTGCTCGTCCTCATCGGCCTCGCCGTGGCACCGCTGTCGTATGCGGCGGCGCTGATCCTGAAGAGCGAGGACGCCTTCGCGCCGCTCGTCCAGGGCATCGCGATGCCGCTCCTGCTGCTGTCGGGGATCCTGCTGCCGATGGCGCTCGCCCCGGCGTGGCTGCAGACCCTCAGCTCGCTCAACCCGTTCACGCATACCGTGGACGCGGCCCGGGCGCTGTTCAATGGCCAATGGGGCGACCCGGAGATCGCGATCGGCGTGGCCATCACCGCGGTCATGGCGGTCATCTCGGTCTGGATCGCGGCCCGCACGTTCAGCCGCGCCAACGCGTAGGTCCGGCCCGGAGTCTTGTCTCGAGGCGCGTCAGCGGAACGTCTGGCGCGCCTCGCCCGGTTTGTACGGCCGCATCCCGAAGGCCGACCAGGTGTCGTCGATCGATACCAGTGACAGCCACATCAGGTCGCTCCCCTCGAGCGGCTCCCAGCCCTTGTCGCGGGTCAGGTCGGTCTGCATCCCCGACGAGCCCTTCGGGTAGGAGATCCAGGCGAGTCCGGTCGGGCTGAGGGAGGCCGTGAGCGGCCCGACGATGTCGGCCAGCTCGGCCGACGTGCGAACGAAGACCTGGATCCAGTCCTGCAGGCCTTCGAGCCTGGTCGAGATCGTGACCGCTTCGGGCGGCCCGAGGACCTCGACGTAGCCCGCCGGTGCACCGACGACCGCCGCGTGGAGCCCGGCCTTCAGCTTCAGCTTCTTCGCCAGCGGCGTGATCGCGCTGTCCATGGCGGCCATCGTGGCACGCGCGGTCAACGACCGGCCAGACCGCGCAGGAAGTCGTGGATCGGGCCGGCCACCAGGGCGAGGATGACGAACGCCGCGAACGCAACGAGGTAGACGAGAAGCGCCACCGCGACGACCAGCAGGACCGCGAGGAGCGCGACGAGCGGGACGAGGATCAGGATCAGGACGAAGATCGCCAGCCGGTGGTGGACCGGGCGCCCCGTAGGGTCGAGGAGCCGGGTCCGGCTCGTGGGCGTGGGGGCATCGGCGCCCATGGCGCGCAACCGCTCGAGACGCTTCGAGGTCGATGGCGCGAGCGAGGTGACGAGGCCCGTGTCGGACAGTCGCGGCAGACGACCGGCTGGCACCTGGCCGCCGCCGGCGCCATCGACCACCAGGAGCAGCTCGAGCCACGCCGTGCCAGAGACGCCCTGGCCGCGATCGCCAAGCTCGGACAGAGCGCGGGCGAGGCCGTCCGCGTCGCGTGTCAGGTCCACGGCGGTCGCATCGGCGAGGTAGCCGCGGGCGCGCCAGGCGAATGTCAGCAGCGGCCCGCTCAGGAACAGGTTGATGAGCGAGACGCCGACCCCGATGAACCCGCCCATCGTGATCAGGGTCAGGCAGCCGTTCGCGGTCGTGTCCGGCGTGTCGTCGTCGGCGGGTTGCCCGAGGAGGGCGGCCGCCCCGGCCGCGGCGGCCTGGGGATCGGCGCTGCGGCCGGCGAGCGCCCGGACCGCTGCCCGCCACCGCGCTCTCGCGCTCGCACTGACGAAGCCGGAGAGGGTCGTGGTGAGCAGGCCGTAGGTGACGTAGACGGCGGCGATATCGACGGCCAGCCCGAGGTCGCCGTCCACCGCGGAGGCGATCAGCCGAGCGACGACGCCCTGGGTCTCCTCGCGATCGAGCGCATCGAGCAGGCTGCGCCCGACGAGGACGGTCGCGTGGTGGGGGTCACGCCCGAACACCAGCGCGTTGGGCGGCCCGTCGTCATAGAGCAGGAGGCGCGGCGGTTCGATGCCGGCGGCGATGGCCAGCTCGTCGACGATGTCGGTAAGCCGGTCCTCGGCGGGATCGCCGGTCCGCGCCGGGCGGGCGCCCATCCCGAGGGCGATCCCATCGCCACCGATCCTTCGCAGCCGCCAGGCGACGGCGAGGTAGGCGACGACGAGCAGCACGATCCCGGGGATCACCCAGATCACGGCGATCCAGGCGATGGCTTCGATCGTGCCGGGGTCGCCGTCGATGAGGCGGTCGAGGAGGTCCCACACCGCGCCCCCCACGTCGGGCGCGGGCACGATGAGGTTGATCAGGTCCGTGACGATGATGCCGAGCGCGAGCAGGACCGGCGACAGGTAGACACCGAGCGGGATGCCCATCGCGGCGGCGGCCAGGGTGGCCGGGATGGCGCGAAGCCGGGCCGAGCGCCGATGTCGGCGCTGGGCGTGATAGAAGGTCTCGCGACCGGCGACGGCGGTCATCGGCACAGTATCGGGGGAGCGCCGTGCGCTACGATCGGCGCCATGACCGATCGACCGCTCAAGGTCCTCATCGCCAAGCCCGGCCTCGATGGCCACGATCGTGGCGCCAAGGTCCTCGCGCGCGGGCTTCGTGACGAGGGGTTCGAGGTCGTCTACACCGGCCTGCGCCAGACGCCCGAGATGATCGCGACCGCTGCGCTCCAGGAGGACGTCGACGTGGTCGGGCTGTCGATCCTGTCGGGCGCGCACATGACGCTGGTGCCGCGGGTGACCAGGCTGCTCACCGAGCGGGGGATGGCCGACGTCCTGGTCACCGTCGGCGGGATCATCCCCGATGATGACGTCGAGGCGCTCCGGGACGCGGGCGTGGCCGAGATCTTCGGGCCGGGCACGACGATCGCCCAGGTCGCCGACTACCTGCGGGCGAACGCGCGACCTCGCGACTAGCGTGGTGGGCGATGCGCACGCGCGCCGGGCACCCGAGCTGTCCGAGGCCGCTGTCGCGGGGGATCGGCTGGCGCTCGCGCGTCTGCTGACCGCGGTCGAGAACCGGACGCCGGTCGCCGAGGCGGCTCTCCGCCAGCTCTACCCGATGGCCGGGCGGGCGCATCTGGTGGGCATCACCGGGCCGCCCGGGTCCGGGAAATCGACCCTGGTCGCGGCGTTGATCGGCGAGGTCCGCGGGGCGGGTCGGACGGTGGCGGTCATCGCCGTGGACCCGTCGAGTCCCATCACCGGCGGCGCGCTGCTCGGCGACCGGGTCCGCATGCAGGCCTACGCCGGCGACGACGGCGTGTTCATCCGCTCGATGGCGTCGCGCGGGCACGCGGGCGGGCTGGCAGCGACGTCGACTGCCGCTGCGGCCGTGCTCGATGCCGCCGGGTTCGACCTGATCCTGATCGAGACCGTCGGAACGGGTCAGAGCGAGGTCGAGGTGGCCGCCGCGGCGGACACGACGGTCGTGCTCGAGGCGCCCGAGATGGGCGACGAGGTCCAGGCCATCAAGGCGGGCCTGCTCGAGGTCGCCGACCTGGTCGTCGTCAACAAGGGCGACAAGCCGGGCGCACAGCGGACCGCCGCTCAGCTGCGGGCGATGCTCGTCGCGTCCGCACCCCGCTCCCCGGATGTCGCTGACGATGCGGCGGCCCGGCCTCGGCCGAAGCGCCCGGACGTCCTGATCACGACGGCAGCGACCGGTGCCGGCGTCCCCGAGCTCCTCGCCGCGCTCGATCGCCATCGCGCGGCCGGTCGAGAAGGGGAGTCGTCGGTGGCCCGCCTGGCTCGCGCCGAGGCACAGGTCTTCGCCATCGTCGCGGAGCGCGTGCGCGCCGGTGCGATGGATGCGACCCACGCGGCGGGGACGGCCGCCGTCCTCGCCGAGGTGGCCGCTCACCGCCTGGACCCATACGCGGCTGCCGACCGTTTGCTCGCCGGACGCGACTGACGGACGCACGAAGCGACGAGCCGCGCGTACCATCCCAGCCATGTCAACCGACATCGAGCGCGTGTTCGTGGCGGGCGCCGGGTTGATGGGCCACGGCATCGCGCAGGTCCACGCGGCGGTCGGCCTGCCGGTCACGCTGTATGAGCCCGATCTCGCCCGGGCGGAGGCTGGTCGCGACCGCATCGCCGGCAACCTCGACCGC
>DASYSM010000049.1:0-22352 GCA_036003325.1 Candidatus Limnocylindrales bacterium | reverse complement strand
CCGATGCTGCTGATGGGCGACGAGGTACGCCGGACGCAGGGCGGCAACAACAACGACTACTGTCATGACGACGCGACGGCGTGGTTCGACTGGACCGGCCCCGACCGGCACGCCGACGTCCTCCGCTTCACGCGGGGCCTGATCAGGCTCCGCCGCCGCGTGTCCGAGCTGATGGAGGTCCCCGATGGGACGAGTCTCCTGGACCTGCTCCGCGGGGCATCGACCGACTGGAGCGGGGTGACCCTCGGCGAGCCGGATCTCGGCGAGTCGTCGCGCAGCATCGCGCTGACCATCCGCGCGCCGGTCGGCGCGCTCCACCTGATCATCAACGCCTACTGGGAGCCGCTCGACTTCACCATCCCGGTCACCGATGCGGGGACCGGCGGCTGGCGTCGGATCATCGACACTGGCCGGCCATCCCCGGACGACATCGCGCTCGACTTCGGCGCTGCAGCCGCGGTCGACACGCCGACGGTCCGCGCCGGGGGGCGCTCCCTCGTGCTGCTGGCCAGCCGCCGCGACGCGCTGTCGACCGGGCCGAAAGGCGCCCGATGACCGGGGCCGAGCGGGCCCGGATGGCCGACGCCGGGCACCCAGAGAACGGCTGGAACGAGGCGAGCCCGTGGTACGAGTGGGGCCCATACCTCGCGGAACGGGCATGGGGCTCCGTGCGCGAGGACTACTCGGCGAGCGGCGACGCGTGGAACGGGTTCCCGCACGACCACGCCAGGTCGCGTGCCTACCGCTGGAACGAGGACGGCATGGCGGGCATGACCGACGTCTTCAACCGGCTGTCGCTCGCACTGGCGCTCTGGAACGGGGTCGATCCCATCCTCAAGGAGCGGATGTTCGGCCTGACCAACCAGGAGGGCAACCACGGCGAGGACGTCAAGGAATACTGGTGGTACCTCGATGCGGTCCCGAGCAGCGCCTGGCTGAGCTGGCGCTACCACTACCCGCAGGCCCCGTACCCGTACGAGCGCCTCATCGAGGAGAACAGGGCGCGGACCAAGCTCGAGCCCGAGTTCGAGCTGCTCGACACCGGCGTCTTCGACGACGATCGCTACTGGATCGTCGAAGTCGACTATGCGAAGGCGACGCCGACCGACATCCTGATGCGGGTCGTCGCCCGGAACAGGGGCCCGGAGGCAGCGACCCTCCATCTCCTGCCGACGCTCTGGTTCCGCAACGAATGGTCGTGGAACCCCGAGGCCGGCAAGCCCAGCATCATCGCCGCGGCCGACGGGGCGAGTATCAGGGCCGTCCATCACGAGCTTGGCGACTACACCCTCGACGTCGCGCCCGGCCCGGACGGCACGATGCCCCGGCTGCTGTTCTGCGAGAACGAGACCAACCACCCGCGGATCGACGGCGCGCCAGCGCTCACCCCGTTCCCCAAGGACGGCATCAACGATCACGTCGTGGGCGGGGCCCCGACCGTCAATCCGGACCGGACCGGGACCAAGGCCGCCGCCTGGTACGAGGTCACGGTCGCGGCCGGTGGGTCCGCCGAGGTCCGCCTCCGGCTGCATCGGACCGCGGCCACGACCACGTCGACCGCGGCCACGACCACGTCGGACGGGTCCGACGGGCTCGGCCGCGGGTTCGCCACGGTCATGGCTCGCCGTGAGCAGGAGGCCGACGAGTTCTACGAGGACCTCCGCCGCGACGGCGGCACCGACGAGGAATCGCAGGTGATGCGCCAGGCCTTCGCCGGGATGCTGTGGAGCAAGCAGTACTACGGCTACAACGTGGCCCGCTGGCTCGACGGTGACCCTGGGCTTCCCCCGCCGCCCGCCGAACGCGACACCGGACGGAATGCCAACTGGCGCCACTTCGAGGCGGCCGACATCCTGTCGATGCCCGACCCCTGGGAGTACCCGTGGTTCGCGGCCTGGGACCTCGCGTTCCACGCCATCACCCTCGCGCACGTCGACCCGACCTTCGCGAAGTACCAGATGCTCCTGCTCTGCCGCGAGTGGTTCCAGCACCCGGACGGCGCGCTGCCTGCGTACGAGTGGTCGTTCGACGATGTGAACCCGCCGATCCACCCGGTCGCCGCGCTGATGGTCTGGGACATCGACGGGCGGGGCGACACCACGTTCCTCAAGCGGATCTTCAACAAGCTGCTGATGAACTTCACGTGGTGGATGAACCGCGAGGACAAGGAAGGCAACGACATCTTCTCGGGCGGGTTCCTCGGCCTGGACAACATCGGTGCGTTCGACCGCTCGCATGTCCCGGCCGGGGCGGAGCTGGAGCAATCGGACGCGACGGCCTGGATGTTCGCCTACTGCCTGGCGATGGTCCGCATCGCCACCGCGCTGTCGGAGACCGACCCCGCCTACGAGGACTTCCAGACCACGTTCCTCGAGCAGGCCGTGCGGGTCGGCGCGGCGATGATCCGGAGCGGGCTGTGGGACGACGAGGACGGCTTCTACTTCGACGCCCTCAAGCTCCACGATGGCTCGAGCGTGCCGATCAAGGTCCATTCCATGGTCGGACTCATCCCGCTCCTGCCGACATCGGTCATCCCGGCCCGGACCGCGGCCCGCGGCCAGGCTCTCGGCAAGCGCTTCGCCAGCCTCCTCGACGCGCTCCACATCACCGACGAGCGTCTGCGCGAGGGCGGCTACGTCAGCGCCCGATCGGGCGGCGCCATGCAGCTCAGCGTCGTGCCACCGGCCCGCCTCGAGCGGCTGTTGGGCAAGATGCTGTCGGAGGACGAGTTCCTGTCACCGCACGGCCTGCGCGCGCTGTCACGAGTCCATGCCGAAGCGCCGTTCCGGCTCGACCTCGGCGGGTTCGTGGCGGAGGTCGATTACGAGCCGGGCGAATCCACGTCGGGATTGTTCGGTGGCAACTCGAACTGGCGCGGGCCGGTCTGGTTCCCGCTCAACTACCTCGTGATCCAGTCGCTCCGCAACTGGGATGCCTGGATGGGCGAGGAGTTCAGGGTCGAATACCCGACCGGTTCGGGGGCGAGGCTCCGGCTGTTTGACATCTCGATGGATCTTGCCCGGCGGCTCGTCTCCATCTGGCTGCCGGACGCCGACGGCCGGCGGCCAGTCTATGGCTCATACACCAAGCTCCAGACCGACCCCGAGTGGCGCGACCTGCTGCTTTTCCACGAGTACTTCCACGGCGACACCGGCGCCGGGATCGGAGCCTCGCACCAGACCGGCTGGACCGGCCTCGTGGCGCATCTCATCTGTCGGGGCGGCGTCCTCGATGCGACCCCGAGCGGGATGGTGATCGACCTCGAACACGTGCGGGACCGGACGCCGGAGGGATCGAGCGAGGGAACCGTTGGACGCTGAGACGCTGTCGCGGCTCCAGTTCGCCTTCACGATCAGCTTCCATTTCATCTTCCCGCCGCTGTCGATGGGGCTCGGGCTGATGCTCGTCGTGCTGGGCCTCATCTACGTCCGGACGCGCGATCCGAAATGGCGCCGGCTGTCGTTCTTCTGGGTCAAGGTCTACGGCCTGATCTTCGCGCTGGGCGTGGCCACCGGCGTCGTCCAGGAGTTCGAGTTCGGGATGAACTGGGCGGAGTACTCGCGCTTCGTCGGCAACGTGTTCGGGAGCCTGCTCGCAGCCGAAGGCGTGTTCGCCTTCTTCCTCGAAGGCGGCTTCCTCGGCCTGATGCTGTTCGGCGGCAACCGGCTCGGGCCGCGGCTGTGGCTGTTCTCGATCGTCATGGTCGTCATCGGGGCACACTTCTCGGCGCTCTGGATCCTGATGGCCAACTCGTGGATGCAGACCCCGCAGGGGTTCACCGTCGTGTCCGATCCGGCGCCCACCCGCGCGGTCATGACCGACTTCTGGCAGGTCGTCAACACGCCATCGTTCATCCCGCGGCTGATGCATGTCTTCATGGCGTCCTGGACCGTCGGGGCGGCGCTGATGCTGAGCGTCAGCTCGTGGTACCTGCTCCGGAAGCGCCATATCGACCTGGCCAAGGCGAACCTGAAGGTCGCGCTCCCGCTGTTCATCGTGTTCGCATCGGTGAACGTGGTCATCTTCGGCGCCAACCAGGCCGTCGAGGTGACCCAGAACCAGCCGTTGAAGCTGGCGGCCGACGAAGGCCTGTGGCAGAGCGAGTCGTGTGCCCGGATGTTCATCGTCGGGTGGGTCGACGAGACGACGCAGACGACGACGGGCATCTCGATCCCGTGCCTCCTGAGCTTCCTCGCCTATCAGGACGTCAACGCCACGGTCGCCGGCATCGACTCCTTCGCGCCGGCACCCATCCCGCCCATCAACATCGTGTTCCAGGTCTATCACTTCATGATCGTCATGGGCCCGGCCCTGGCGGGGATCGGTCTGCTCGGCGGCCTGATGTTCCTGTGGAGACGCCGGCTGTACGAGTCGCGCCTGGTCCTGTGGCTGCTGGTGATCACCGTGTTCATCGGTGAGGCGACCATCACCGCCGGCTGGTGGACGGCCGAGATCGGGCGTCAGCCGTGGATCGTCTACAACGTGTTGCTGACCGCCGATGGCGTCTCGCCGGTGGTCAGCGCGGCGGACGTCGTGTTCTCGCTCGGGCTGTTCGTCGCGCTCTACGTCCTCCTGTTCGTCCTGTTCCTGTTCCTCCTCAACCGGAAGATCCAGGCCGGTCCGGAGGAGCTCGAGGACGTCGAGACGGTCGCGGTGTCGACCCTCCCGGACACCTTCCGGGACATCTTCAGCCGACAGCCGCGGGCCGGCTGAGGGATGCCATGACGCTCAACGATGTCTGGTTCGCGCTGTTCATCCTGATCATCGCCGGCTACCTGATCCTCGACGGCTTCGACATGGGAGTGGGGATCCTGCTCCTGCCGCTGGCCCGCGACGACGTCGAGCGGCGGACGTTCCTCAACAGCATCGGCCCGGTGTGGGACGGCAACGAGGTCTGGCTGGTCCTGGGTGGCGGGGTCCTGTTCGCGGTCTTCCCGCTGGCCTACGCCTCGCTCTTCTCGGGGATGTACAGCGCGTTCATGCTCGTGCTGGTGGTGATGATCCTGCGCACGGTCGCGCTCGAGTTTCGCTCGAAGGAGGAGGACCCGCGTTGGCGGTCCGCCTGGGACGCGGTCTTCGGGCTGTCCTCGCTCGGCCTGGCGTTCATGCTGGGCATCGCCTTCGGGAACGTCGTGGCCGGGCTTCCGGTCGATGCGAACGGCAACATCTCGACCGGGCTGATCGGGCTGCTGACCCCGTTCGCGCTGCTCGTCGGGGCCACGACCGTGGCGATGTTCGCGATGCACGGCGGGATCTATCTCGTGCTCAAGACCGAGGGCGAGCTGCACGACCGGATCGAGCGGCTGGTGCCGCGGGTCATGGTCGTGTTCGTGGTGCTCAACACGCTCGTCGTCATCGGGATGCTCCTGTTCGAGCAGGACATCACCAAGCGCTACCTCGCCGATGTCTGGCCGGTCATCTTCCCGGCGGCGGCCCTGCTCGCGGTCGTCGGCGCATGGTGGATGCTCCGCCGTGGCGACCCCTTCCGGGCGTTCCTGCTGTCGTCGGCGACGATCGGCCTGCTGCTGGTGTCGGGCGGGGTCGGGCTGTACCCGAACCTCATCATCTCGACCATCGCCCCGGCTTATTCGCTGACCATCGACAACGCGGCGGCTGCCCAGAACACGCTCGTGGTGGCTCTGGTCATCGCGCTCATCGGCATGCCGTTCGTGCTGCTCTACACGGCCGGCGTGTACTGGATCTTCCGGGGCAAGACCGTCGTCGACACGCACGGCTACTAGGGTCCGCGCCCGCATGGCCGACGCGGGCACCCGCCCGATCCCGGCGGAGCGCCGCCTGCTGGCGCGCACGGCGGGCGCGCGGTCACTGCTCGCGGCGGGGATCGCCTGTGGCTTCGCGGCGGCAATGGTGGTCGTCGCGTCGGCCTACCTGACGAGCGTCGTCGTGTCGGACGTGTTCCTCGATGGGGCCACGCTCGCAGCCGTCGCGCCGGCTCTCGTGCTGATCGGCGTCCTGGCGATCGGGCGGTTGCCGCTGCTGGTCGCCGGCGACTGGCTGACCCAGCGGGCGGCCGATCGGGTCAAGGCCCGGCTGCGGGCCGACCTGACCCTCCACCTCCTCGCGCTCGGCCCCGGCTACACCGGTCGCGAGCGGAGCGGCGAGCTGGCGGCGGTCGTGGTCAGCGGCAGCGAGGCGATCGAGGCGTCCGTCACGCTCGCCCAGCCGGCGCGAGCGCTGGCGGTCGCCGTGCCGCTGCTGGTGCTCGCGGCGGTCGCGGTCGTGGACCCACCGACGGTCCTGGTGCTCGTCGTCACCGGGCCGGTCCTGGTCCTGCTGCTGGCCGTCATCGGCGGCCGGGCGGGCACGATCACCGAACGCCGATTCGCCGAGCTGCGCTGGCTGAGCGCGTTCTTCCTCGACATCCTGCAGGGCATCTCGACGCTCAAGCTGTTCGGCCGCAGCGTCGAGCAGGTCGACACGATCCGCGACATGAGTCGGCGCTATGGCGACACGACGATGGAGGTCCTGCGGACGGCCTTCCAGACCTCGCTCGTCCTCGAGTGGGGCGCCGCGGTCGCGGTGGCCCTCGTGGCCGTCGAGATCAGCCTCCGGCTGATGGCCGGCGCGATCGCCTTCGACCGCGCGCTGGCGGTCCTGATCATCGTCCCGGAATTCTTCCTGCCGCTGCGGACGCTGGCGACCCGCTACCACGCCGGTGCCGCGGGCCGGACCGCCGCCGAGCGGATCGACGCGATCCTGGCGGAACCGGTGACCTCGGCCGTCGCGGCCGTCGGGGCCGCCGCTCCCATGCCGTCGGCTGCCACCGCCACCGTGCACTCGGCGGCCGCCCCCATCCGCTTCTCGGCAGTCACCGTGACCTACCCCGGCCGCGACGTCCCGGCACTCGACGGGCTCGAGCTCACCATCCCGCCGCGGTCGGTGGTGGCGCTCGTCGGGCCGACCGGCGCCGGCAAGACGACGGTCGCCAACGTGCTCCTGCGGTTCGTGGACCCCGATGCCGGGCGGGTCCTGGTCGGCGACGTGCCGCTCGACACGATCGATCCGGCGCGCTGGCGAGCCGAGATCGCCTGGGTGCCGCAGCGCCCGCACCTCTTCCACGGGACCGTCGCCGACAACATCCGGCTCGCCCGACCCGATGCCGATGACGCTTCGATCCGCGCAGCCGCGGTCGAAGCCGGCGCCGATGACTTCATCGCCGCGTTGCCGGCGGGGTACGCCACACCGGTCGGAGAGGACGGAGTCCGGCTCAGCGGGGGGCAGCGCCAGCGGGTCGCCATCGCCCGTGCGTTCCTGGCCGACGCCCGGCTGGTCATCCTCGACGAGCCGACGTCGCACCTCGACACCGAGAGCGAGGCGATCATCCGCGAGTCGATCAGGCGGCTGGCATTGCGTCGGACCGTCCTCATCGTGTCGCACCGTCTGCGCCTGGTGTCGAGCGCCGATCTCGTCGTGGTCCTCGACCATGGGCGGGTGGTCGAGAGCGGCCGGCCGGCCGAGCTCGCAGCGCGGGAGGGGCACTACTCTCGCTCGCTGGCCGCGGGCGACGAGGCCGAGCGGTCATGACCGTCGTCACCCGGCTGCTGTCCCTGCTGGCGGCACAGCGCCGCTGGATCGTCGTCGGAACGCTCCTCGCCTTCGTGGCGGTCGCGTCGAACGTGGCGCTGATGGCGGTGTCGGCCTGGCTCATCTCGACGTCGGCGCTGGTCACCAACGTCGCGGACGTCGCTCTCGCGATCACCTCGGTCCGCGTCCTGGCGATCTCGCGCGCGTCCTTCCGCTATCTCGAGCGCTACGTCACCCACCGGGCGACGTTCGCCATCCTGGCGGACCTCCGGGTGTGGTTCTTCGCATCGATCGAGCCGCTCGCACCGGCAGCCCTCGCCGTGCGCCGGAGCGGAGACCTGCTGGCCCGCATCGTCGGCGACATCGAGACGCTCGAGGACTTCTACGTCCGGGTCATCGCGCCGCCGATCGTGGCCGTGCTGGTCGCGGTCTTCGCCGGGGTCCTGCTCGGGGCGTTCGATCCCATCCTCGGTCTCGTCCTCGTGGCGTTCCTGGTGATCGCGGGGGTGATCCTGCCGCTCGCCGCCGGTCGGGCGTCACGCCGTCCCGCCGCGGCGCTGATCTCCAGCCGGGCCGAGCTGAGCGCGATGCTCGTCGATGAGGTCCAGGGCATCGCCGATCTCGTGGCCCTCGACCGGGCCGCTGACCATCGGGCGCGCATCCTGTCAGTCGGCCTCGATCTCGATCGTGCCGGCGATCGACTCGCGCTGGTCCGCAGCGCGACCTCGGCCGCGGCGGGCACGCTGGCCGGGCTGGCGGCGGTGGCGGTGCTCGCCGTCGGTGCGGGGCTGGTGAGCACGGGCCGGCTCGATGGCGTCTTCCTGGCGATCCTGCCGCTGGTCGCGGTTGCGAGCTTCGAGGTCATCCCACCGCTGGCCGCCGCGTTCGGCCTGCAGCCCGCCAACGAGGCGGCCGCACGCCGGCTGTTCGAGCTGACCGACGCAGCGCCCGCGGTGACCGACCCGGTTCCCGGCCCTGAGCGACCGGGCCCGATGCCGCCGGGCATCGACGTCCGCGGACTCACCTTCCGCTACGCCGCCGCCGAACCGCTCGTCCTGGATCACCTGTCGTTCACGGTCCCGCCCGGCGGCAGCCTCGCCATCGTCGGGCCGAGCGGTTCGGGCAAGTCGACGCTGGTCAACCTCCTGGCCCGGTTCTGGGAGTACGACGACGGGGAGATCCGGATCGGCGGGCGGTCGGTCCGCGCCATGACCGGCGACGAGGTGCGTGCGCTGCTCGGCGTCGTCCCGCAGGACGTGCACCTGTTCAACGCGACCATCCGAGACAACCTCGCGGTCGCCGACGCCGACGTCACCGACGAGACGGTCGTGGCCGCCTGCCGGATGGCCCAGGTCCACGATGCGATCGCGGCGCTGCCGGCGGGCTACCAGACCCGGGTGGGGGAGAACGGGTTGCTGCTGTCGGGCGGGGAGCGTCAGCGCCTGGCCATCGCCAGGGCGATCATCAAGGATGCCCCGATCCTGATCCTCGACGAGGCGACCGCGAACCTCGACATCGCGACGGAACGGCAGCTGATGGCGTCGCTCGCGCCGTTCATCGCCGGTCGCACGACCATCGTCATCTCGCATCGCCCGAGCGTGGCGGCCGGGATGGACCGGACGATCGGGCTGGGATAGCGAACGGGCCACCCGATGCGGGTGGCCCGTCTGTTCGCCCTAGGCGACCGCGGCTGCGGCGTGCACGCGTTCGGCGCGCGGACCCTTCGGACTCTGGGTGACGTCGAAGTCGACGCGCTCGCCGCCCTGCAGGCGATCGAAGTCGAGCGAAGCGTCGAGCCCGCCGCGATGGAAGAAGTATTCCTTCCCATCCTCGGCGGCGATGAAGCCGAAGCCGCGGTCGGCGACGACCTTCTTGATGGTACCGGTGGCCATGAAGACCTCCACACTCCCCGAACTGGGGTCTGCAGACGCACGGCCCGTTCGAGAAGCAAGGGTGACCACGCGGAGCACCGGCGCAAGAGGCGCCGACCCACCCACCTTAGCACATGGTCTGTGCGTCACCCCTCGACGCTCGGCCACCCGTCAGTGGCCGGTGGCGTCCTCGGCGAGACGTTCGCCGGCCTCGATCCTGACGGGGAGACGGTTCTCCGCGGGCGTCAGGGGGCACGAGTAGTACGGCGAGTAGACGCACGACGGGTGGTAGGCAAGGTTGAAGTCGAGGGCGTACGTGTCGTCGTCGTCGGGCTCGAGATCGAGATACCGACCGGCGCCGTACGTCTCGTGACCGCTCGTCTCGTCGAGGAACGGCACGAACAGCGACTCGGGATCGCCGCCGTCGACGACATAGGCCGTCAGGCGGCGGGTCACGCCGTCGAGCTCGAAGCTGAACGTGCCGGCCCTCGTCGCCGGTTTCAGCTGGCCGTCGGACGTCGGGATCTCGAAGGCGGCCGGTTCGCTGCCGGCATAGGGTTCGAGCCGCAGATCCTCGAAGCGGAGGGACGGGTCGACCGGGAAGTAGGGCAGCCCGGTGAAGTCGTGGCGGACCTCGTGCGGGATCGGGCTCGACGGCGAGGACTTGAACCAGGCGTCCTTCCGCGCTCGTTCGACTGCGACTGCCCCGGCGTAGTCGAGGCTGTGCTCGTGCTCGTGCTCATGCTCGTGCGTGTGGTCGTGGTCGTGGTCGTGGTCGGTCATGGCCCCACACGATACTGCAGGCCGGCGGTCGCGCTCGATCAGCCCGCGAGCGCCCGCCCGACGACCGCCTGGGCCTCCTCGATGACCCGCTGCAGGTGGGCCTCGCCGATGAAGCTCTCGGCGTAGATCTTGTAGACGTTCTCGGTGCCCGAGGGCCGGGCCGCGAACCAGCCGTGCTCGGTCTCGACCTTGACCCCGCCGATCGCCGCGCCGTTGCCGGGCGCCGTGGTCAGGATCGCGCTGACCGGCTCGCCGGCGAGCTCGGTGGCGGTCACCTGGTCCGCCGACAGCCGTGCGAGGACGGCCTTCTGGGCCGGCGTCGCGGCCGCGTCGATGCGCCTGTAGACGGGCGACCCGAAGCGCTCGGTCAGGCTGCGGTAGGCGACCCCCGGATCCCGGCCGGTCCGGGCGGTCATCTCGGCCGCCAGGAGACAGGCGATGATCCCGTCCTTGTCGGTCGTCCAGGCTGTGCCATCGTGACGCAGGAACGACGCGCCGGCGCTCTCCTCGCCACCGAACCCGAGGCTGCCATCGACGAGGCCCGGGACGAACCACTTGAACCCGACCGGGACCTCAAGCAGCCGGCGACCGAGCGCCGCCGCGACCCGGTCGATCATCGCCGAGGACACGAGGGTCTTGCCGACCGCGACGTCCGGCCCCCAGTCGCACGGCTCGCTGAACAGGTGCTCGACCGCGGCCGACAGGAAATGGTTCGGGTTGAGCAGCCCTGCTCCGGGCGTGACGATCCCGTGTCGATCGGCGTCGGTGTCGTTGGCGAAGGCCACATCGAACCGGTCCCGCAGCCCGACCAGGCTGGCCATCGCGTAGGGCGACGAGGGGTCCATCCGGATCCGGCCGTCCCAGTCGCAGGTCATGAACGCGAACTGCGGATCCACGACGTCGTTGGTGACGGTCAGGTCCAGCCCATAGCGCTCACCGATGGCCGGCCAGTAGGCGACGCTCGCGCCACCGAGCGGATCGACCCCGAGGCGCAGACCGGATGCCCGGATGGCGTCCATGTCGATCACCGCCTCGAGGTCGCCGACATAGCCGTCGACGTAATCGTGGGCGGTCGTCCGGGAGCGCGCCTGCTCGATCGGCACACGCCGGACGCCCTCGAGGCCGGCCTCCAGGAGCCGATTGGCCTCGTCCTGGATCCACGATGTGACGTCGGTGTCGGCCGGGCCGCCGTTGGGCGGGTTGTACTTGAACCCGCCGTCCTCGGGCGGGTTGTGCGAGGGCGTGACGACGATCCCGTCGGCAAGCCGATCGTGGCGACCGCGGTTGTGCGTGAGGATGGCGTGCGAGATCACCGGGGTCGGGGTGTAGCCGTCGGCGGCATCGACCCGGACGTCGACGTCGTGCGCCGCCAGGACGCGTAGCGCCGTGGCTGTCGCCGGCCCCGACAGCGCGTGCGTGTCGCGGCCGATGAACAGCGGCCCGTCGGTGCCCTGGGCCCTTCGGTAGCGGCAGATCGCCTCGGTCGTGGCCGCGATATGCGCCTCGTTGAACGCCGCATTCAGCGCCGACCCGCGATGGCCGGACGTCCCGAACGCCACCCGCTGCGCGGGTTCGGTGGGGTCGGGCCGGATCTCGTAGTAGGCACGGATCAGGCCGTCGACATCGACCAGCATCGACGGATCGGCCGGCCGGCCGGCGTGTGGATCGATCGCCATCGACCGATGGTGACATATCCGTCGGGCCGGTTCGAGGCGGCGTGCATGGATCCGGCCGGCCGCGGTGTTGTACAGGACAGCGGTAGGCTCCGACTGGCCTGCCACCCGATCCGAAGGTGACGACATGGACGACCTCGATCTCGACCTCGACCCCAACCTCGACCTCATGACGCGGCTGTCCGCCCTCGAGGCGCGGGCGCCCGGCCCGGCCGCGCCACCCGAGCTGGCGCATGGACGTCGCCGTGGCCGGTTCGCGCTGTCGCTCGCGATGGCGCCGGTCCTCGCACTGGCCGTCGTCGGCGCCGCCGCGGCCGGCGCGGCGGTCATCAGCCGGATGGCCGAGGGATATCCGGGGATCGAGAACCCGGGCCAGCCACTGGCCGGCGCGAACATGGAGTGCATGACGCCTCCGGACGCGGCGGCGTTCCTGGCAGCCCACGGCTACACGGACGTCGACTGGCAGGTCGAATCCGGGACCGCGGTCACGCCCGAGGGCGGCAAGGGCACGAGCTCGAGCGTCCACGTCACGACGCCACCGGCCCACGGCTACGTCATCCCTGGCTCGAGGCTGCCCGGTGGTCGGGTGATCATGGTCGTCGACCAGCGCGTCGGCGCGACCGGTGTCGGGGCGTGCTTCGGACACCCGATGCCGTGACCGCCACCGATGTGACGGGGACGGCGCGCGCGGACGGTGCCGCCGTCGCCCGGGATGCGCAGGACGCCTTCGAGGCGGCCGTCCGCCCGCACTACGCCAACCTCGTCCGGCGCCTGGTGCTCGTCCTCGGCGATCCGCACGATGCGGAGGACGTGGCACAGGACGCCTACCTCAAGGCCTATCGATCATGGGATCGGTTCGATGGCGTCGACGTGCGGGCCTGGCTGTACACCATCGCCCTGCGCCTCGCGTTCAACCAGCTCCGGGGCCGGCGGCGCTGGCTGGCGGCCATCGGTCGGATCGAGCCGCGGACATGGGCCGACCCCGCGGACCCCGACCTGTCGGCCGCGCTCGGGACGCTCGATCCGCGGACGCGCTCGGCGCTGCTGCTCAGCCTGGTCGACGGCTACACGCACGCCGAGATCGCGCGGATGCTGTCGGTCCCCGAGGGCACCGTCGCGAGCTGGATCTCGCGCGGCCGGGCGGCTCTGCGTCGGGAGCTCGACCTGGGCCGCTGAGCCGGCGTGGTCGGGTCGGTAGCTCGTTGCCCGCGAGGCAACGGATGTTCCGCGACCCGGGCCGCATCCGGTCGCGATCGCTCCCGCGCGTCTTTCGCGCGCGATCCGTCGCCTGGGAGACGACGGCGACGAGTATCCGGCGGCCGCCGGCTCCGCGAACCGCGATTCATAGCCTCATGGACGACGACCCGTACGCTCGGCACGCCTGAGAGGCGCACCTCGGGCTCGACGGGGCAGATCGCGATGCCGTGCACTCGGTGTGGTGCCGAACAGTCGCGAACCCAGGCCGAGGGACGCTGACCATCGCCCCTGGTCTGCCATCTGCGGCACGTGAGTCGCGCTACGCGCGCGAGGCACCTCCGGCCGGCCTCAATGGCGCAGGCCCGCCGTCCCCCTCAGCCGGCCTCTTCGAGCATCGGTTCGGCGAACTGGCTGTCGTACAGGTCGAAGTAGAAGCCCCGCTTGGCCAACAGCGCCTCGTGCGTGCCCTGCTCGACGATCCGGCCGTGGTTCATGACGAGGATGGTGTGGGCGTCGCGGATGGTCGACAGCCGGTGGGCGATGACGAAGCTCGTCCGGCCGAGCATCAGCTTGTTCATCGCCTTCTGGATGAGGACCTCGGTCCGCGTGTCGACCGAGCTCGTCGCCTCGTCGAGGATGAGGATCCGGCGATCGGCCAGGAACGCCCGGGCGATCGTCAGCAGCTGCTTCTCGCCCTCGGACACGCTGGTCGCATCATCGTCGAGGATCGTGTCGTACCCGTCGGGCAGGGTGCGCACGAAGTGGTCGACGTGGGCGGCCGTGGCCGCCTCGACGATCTCTTCCTCGGTCGCGTCCTCGCGGCCATAGGCGATGTTCTCGCGGATGGTGCCGTGGAACAGCCAGGTGTCCTGGAGGACCATCCCGAACGTCGAGCGCAGCTCCTCGCGGGACATCTCGCGGCTCTCGATGCCGTCGATGCAGATCCGCCCCTCGTCGATCTCGTAGAAGCGCATCAGCAGGTTGACCAGCGTGGTCTTGCCCGCGCCGGTCGGGCCGACGATGGCGATCGTCTGGCCGGGCTCGACGACGAGGTTGAGGTCCTCGATGAGCGGGACGTCGGGCAGGTAGCGGAACGAGACGTGCTCGAGCTCGACCCGGCCGGTGACGGCGCGTCGGATGCCGGCGTAGGCGACGTCTGGCATCTCCTCCTCTTCGTCGAGGAGCTCGAACACGCGCTCCGCGGAGGCGATGGCCGACTGGATGACATTGGCGATGCTGGCCGTCTGGGTGATCGGCATCGTGAACTGGCGCGAGTACTGGACGAACGCCTGGACGTCGCCGAGGCTCATCTGGCCGTTGGCGACCTGGATGCCGCCGATGACGCAGATCAGCACGTAGTTGATGTTGGCGATGAAGGCCATGATCGGCTGGATCGTGCCCGACAGGAACTGGGCGCGATAGCTCGCCTGGAAGAGCCCCTCGTTCTCCGCCTCGAACTGGTCGATCGCCTCCTGCTGCCGGCCGAACGCCTTGACGATGGCATGACCGGTGTGCATCTCCTCGACATGGCCGTTGAGCTTGCCGGTCTGTGCCCACTGGGCGGCGAACTGGACCTGCGAGCGCTTGGCCACGAAGATCGTGACGACGATCGACAATGGCACGGTCAGCAGCGAGATGACGGCCAGCAGCGGGCTGATCCAGATCATCATCGCGAGCACGCCGATGATCGTGCAGACGGCGGTGATGAGCTGGGTCATCGTCTGCTGGAGCGAGTTGGCGATGTTGTCGATGTCGTTGGTCACCCGGCTCAGCGTGTCGCCGCGGGGATGGCTGTCGAAATAGCGGAGTGGCATGCGCGACAGCTTCTCGTCGACGTCGCGGCGCATCCGATAGACCGTCCGTTGCGACACGCCGGCCATCACGTACGCCTGCGCCCAGCTGAAGACCGAGCTGAAGATGTAGATCACGGCGACGACCAGCAGTGTGTTGCGGAGGGCCGTGAAGTCGACCCCGGCGCCCGGGGTGACGTTCATGCTCGCGAGCATCTGCGCCTGCTGGGTCTGGCCGGCCGCGTTGAGCGCCGCGACCGCCTGCTCCTTGGTCAGACCGGCCGGGATCTGCTGGCTGACGACCCCGTTGAACAGGATGTCCGTGGCGTTCCCCAGGATCTTCGGTCCGACCACCGCGAACGTGACGCTGACGATGGCGAAGGCGACGACCAGGAGGATCTTGGGCAGCTCGGGGCTGAGGGTCCTGACCAGCCGGCGGAAGGTGCCCTTGAAGTCCTTGGCCTTCTCGGCCGGCAGCCCGACCCCACCGAACGGCCCACCCCCGGGACGGGGCGGCGGACGCCGGCCGGCGGCCCCGGCCATCATGCCGCCTCCTCCGTGCTGAGCTGCGAGTAGACGATCTCGCGGTAGGTCTCGCAGGTGGCCATCAGCTCGGGATGCGTGCCGATGCCGGCGATGGTGCCGCGGTCGAGGACGACGATCCGGTCGGCGCCCATGATCGTCCCGACGCGCTGGGCCACGATGACAACGGTGGCGTCCTCGATCTCGCGGGCGAGCGCGGCCCGGAGCATCGAATCGGTCTTGAAATCGAGAGCCGAGAAGCTGTCGTCGAAGACGTAGATCTCGGGGCGCTTGACGAGCGCCCGGGCGATCGCCAGCCGCTGCCGCTGGCCGCCCGACAGGTTCGTGCCGCCCTGGGTGACCGGCGCGTCGAGCCCCTCGGCCAGCTCGCGCACGAAGGTCTCGGCCTGGGCGACGCGCAGGGCGGCCCACAGCTCCTCGTCGGTCGCGTCGGCCTTGCCGTAGCGGAGGTTGCTGGCGATCGTGCCGGTGAACAGGAAGGCCTTCTGCGGGACCAGCCCGATGCGCGCCCACAGGTCGCTGCGATCGAGCTGTCGGACGTCGGTGCCGTCGATCGCGAGGTCGCCCCCGGTCACGTCGTAGAAGCGTGGGATCAGGTTGACGAGGGTGCTCTTGCCGCTCCCCGTGCTGCCGACGATGGCAGTGGTCTTGCCCGGCTCGACCCGGAAGCTGATATCGCGCAGGACCGGATCCTGGGCGCCCGGATAGCGGAACTCGATGTCGCTGAAGTCCAGCACCCCACGACCGGGCGGCGGAGGCGCCGCGACGGCCGGATCAGTGATCGTCGGTTCCGTCCGGAGGACCTCCTGGATGCGCGCGGATGAGACCACCGCCCGCGGGACCAGGATGAACATGAACACGGCCATCATCACCGCGAACAGGATCTGCATGACGTACTGCAGGAAGGCGATGAGGTTGCCGATCGGCATGTCGCCGCTCGACACCCGGATGGCGCCGAACCACAGGATCGCGACCGACGACAGGTTGAAGATCGCCATCAGCGTCGGGATCATCAGCGCGAACAGCCGGTTGACCTTGAGCGAGGTTGCCGTCAGGTCCTGGTTCGCGATCTCGAACCGCTCTTCCTCGTGGGTCGTCTGGACGAACGCCCGGATGACGCGGATGCCACTGAGGGCCTCGCGGGTGACCTGGTTGATGCGGTCGACCTTGCGCTGGACGGCCTGGAAGAGCGGCAGCGCCCGGTACATCAGCGAGCCGACGATGAGGGCCATCAGCGGCAGGATCACGACCAGGATGCCGGCCAGCGGGACGTCCTGACGGAGCGCCAGGATGATCCCGCCGACGGCCAGGATCGGGGCGATGATCATCATGTTGATGCCGATCAGGACCGTCATCTGGACCTGCTGGACATCGTTCGTGTTGCGGGTGATGAGCGACGGCGTGCCGAAGTGGTTGAGCTCTGCCTGCGAGAAGCTCTCGACCTTCTTGAAGATGGCGCCACGGACGTCGCGACCGAAGGCCATGCCGGTCTTCGAGCCCCAGTACACGGCGATGATCGAGGCCACCACGACGAGGGCCGAGATGAACAGCATGAGCGCGCCGGTCTGGAGGATGTAGCCGGTGTCGCCCTTGGCCACCCCGTTGTTGATGATGTCGCCGTTGAGCGCGGGCAGGTAGAGCGTGGCGAGCGCCTGGACGACGAGCAGTCCGACCACCAGGGACAGGGCTGCCTTGTACGGCGCCAGGTAGGTCCGGAGCAGGGCGATCATGCGAGACCCTCCTGGCCATCACGGATGCGCCGGAGCAGCCGCCGAAACTCGGCCAGCTCCGCCGGGTCGAGGACGGACACGGCAGTGCGGACCGTGTCGATCCGGTCGCCCGACAGCTCCTGCAGGAACCGCGTGCCGGCCTCGGTCAGCTCGCACTCCACGATCCGCCGGTCATCGGACCGATGGCGACGCTGGACGAGACCATGCCGCTCGATCCGGGCGACGAACCCGCTCGACGCGGTCGGGCTCAGGTCGAACAGCTCGGCCAGGCGGCCCATCGGCTGCGGGCCTTCGCGACGGAGCAGGAACAGGAGTCGGATCTGGCCCATCGTCAGGTCGCTGGCGGGGACGGGCGGGACCTGGTGGGGGACGACGCGGAAGATGCCGAGCAGCTCGGTCGCCGCGGCGGTCAGATCCTCGTCGGTCGGTCGGGGCTTTCGTGACCGAGGAACGACCGTCGGAAAAGGTTCACTCACACGCGGATAGTACGCTCCGACGTGAAGTATCGTCAACCCCCCGGATCGCGGGGAACGGGCCGGCTCAGCAGGGGTTCCCGGCACTGCCGCGTTGGAGCGGGGTCAGGGCCTGCTCGCAGGCGACCTTGGACAGCAGCCGGTCGTGGCTCTCGACGAGCAGGGTCAGGTTGCCCGCCAGGGCGAACGCGAACACCACCGCCCCGATGGCCGGCCCGATCGGCCGCGGGATCCTGGCCAGCAGCACCGCGCCGGCCATCAGGAACGCCGGTGCCGCGACATAGATGTAGCGCGACGCCGTCGCCTGGTCGGCGCCGAGCTGCGCTCGGACGAGGCCCGCGATGGCGAAGAACGCGACGCTCGAGGCGAGCATCGCCAGCACCACCGGCGGGATGTCCCAGACGCGACCCAGGCCGAAGGCGAGGCCGAGCAGGGCCAGCGATCCGACCACCAGCGACGTCGAGCCGAGCGCGCCGGCCGCGCTCGCCGTCAGCCCTTCGAGGACATACGCGACGAGGCCATCCAGTCCCGGTGACACCGATGACGTCGCGAACAGGGCGAACCAGACGAGGTAGTAGCCGAGCGGCACGAGCAGCCACGGGAGAGCCCGCGGGCGGGTGAGCAACAGGTGGACCCCGGTGCCCACGAAGAAGGCCAGCCCGACGCCCGAGGTCGACAGCGCGATGGTCAGCAGGATCGCGGCGACCGCCGGTCGACGCGGCGCGATCACGAGGGCCCCCATCCCGAACGCGGTCGCCCCGATCGTCCCGGACTGGAACGCCCACAGGATGTCATCGCCGCCCGATCCGAGGACCAGCATGATGGCCATCGCGCCGAGCGCCCAGCCGATCGATGCCTCGCGACGCACGACCAGATAGACGATGCCCGAGACCGCGAGGTGGAGCGCGAAGGTCACCCCGAGATACGGCCAGTAGGAGGCCATCCCGACCGTCCCGAGCAACGTCCGGTACAGGATCACCAGCGTGGCGCTGAGGTGCTCGTTGTGCGGCGCGAAGATGCCCCGGAGCGACAGGTCGCGGAGCAGGATGAAGGTGTACTCGTCGTGGTAGAACGTCATCCCCTGGCTGAGCCAGACGAGGATGACAAGGGCGACTCCCGCCAGGACGACCGGTGGTCGCGTCACCATCGCCACGGCCGTCTCCAGGGTGGGTCGGCTATCCGGGCGGGCGCGTGGTCGGTCGTCGGCGATGTCGGTCATCGTGGCGGGAGTCTACGGTCTCGACCGGTCTTCGGCGTCGGGCGCGGACGCGCGCCAGCGGGGCCCGCAGCGGGCCCCGCTGTCTGGTTCGGTGCCGGACCCGTGGGTCCGGCGTGGGTCAGTCGACGACGATGCCGAAGGGGGCGACGCCACCCGGGATCGCCACCGGGGAGGAGGCGAGCTCGGTCAGGTTCCCGCCGTTCACGGCGAAGACGCTGACGGCCACGGCCCCGGCGTCGACCACGTACAGGTACCGGCCGGACGGATCGAGCCGCGCGTCGAACGGTCGGAGGCCGGTCGGGCTCTTGAACGGCGTGCTGCCCAGCAGGGTCATGGCGCCGTCCGGTGCGATCCAGTAGCGCGAGATCGAGCTCGACCCCGTGTTGATCGCGAACAGGTACCGGCCGTCATGGCTGATCTCGACCCAGCACGGTGCCGTCTGGCCGTCGGCGAAGGGCGATCCGTCGATCGCGGTCAGCGACGCGTCCCTGCCGACGCTGTAGGCCGAGACGCTGCCGTTCCCGGCACCGTCATGGGCGTTCGAGACGAAGAGCTGGCGTGGGTTTGTCGGGCGGAACTCGCTGCCGAACGGACCGATCCGCTGGGCCGGGAACGGCGACCCGGGTGCCGCGGTCAGACGGCCGTCCCGGCCGACGCGGAAGCTGTCGATGAAGGACGGCCCGGCGCCGGGGCCGACGCGCGTCCCGGCGAGGGTCTGGCCGTCGCCGCTGAACAGGACCTGGCCGGGCATCGCCGAGTCGGGCAGGGCCACGGTGGAGTTCGCGATGGGCGTCAGGTGACCGCCGGCGTCGAGGCGGAAGCCGGTGTAGTCGCTGCCGCCGGCCCCGCCGTTGGCCACGTAGACCAGGTCGCGGTGGACGGCGATGCTCA
This sequence comes from Candidatus Limnocylindrales bacterium, assembly GCA_036003325.1. Classification (GTDB taxonomy): domain Bacteria; phylum Chloroflexota; class Limnocylindria; order Limnocylindrales; family CSP1-4; genus SPCO01. The sequence goes on along the minus strand of DASYSM010000049.1, from coordinate 2,637 downwards.
ATGGGGTGGTGCCATGCGAATCCGTCGTGCCGACCAGTGACAGGGAGCCGTGCCGCCCGACTCGCATGACCGAGATGTCGTTGCTGGCCGGGTCGACGGCAAGGATGAACCGGCGATCGCTCGAGAGCTGGATCGCCCCGGCCGAGCCGGTCGGGCTGCCGATGCCGGCGCCACCGGTCTGGAACGGTGACCCGGCGAGCGGGCTCAGGCTGCCGTCGCCGTGCCGTGCGAAGCCGGCCACGCTGTTGTGGACCGCGGCGTCGTTGTTGACATAGACATAGCCGGTGACCGCGTCCGGGGAGGCGGCTGAGACGCTCGCCGCGGAACCGGCGAGCAGGCTGAAGAGGATGGCGCTGAGCGCCGACCGACGAAGGACTCGATGCATGTGGTGGGTCTCCAGTGCGCTTGATCCGTGGGCTGTGGGGTGGCCACCCAGCCCGTGAACCATGCGAGACCCGCGTGACGTCGGCGTGACACGGGCATGACGGCCGTGTGACGGGTCAATGAGTGGCGGGCAGCGCTCCGCTCTCGAGCGTCGGACGCCGTGCCGCTCGTCCGATCCGCGCGCGGGCGAACTTCGGGGTCACCGTCGCGAGGGCACCCTCGTCGACCAGCTCGACGAGCACGTCACGCTCGATCTGGAGCCGTATCCGATACAGGATGTCCCACTCCTCGTCGGGGACCTCGAGACGTAGCAGGGTATCGTCGATCTCGGAGAATTCGGCGGCGACCATGGCCGGCGTGACCGATCCCGACTCGGACAGCCGCTCGTGCACGTGCGTCAGCAGGTCTTCGACGGACTGTGCCTCGGCACTGGTCGTCAGCCAGGCGGCCGTCGTCGCCAACCGGCTGAGGACCGCGACGCGAGCCATGCCGCGCTCGGGCTGCGGCCCCGAGATCGCGACATCGGAGGGATAGACCCCGACGCGCAGGCATGGACCCTTGAGCTCGATCAGGCGATCGGGTCGGAGCTTGCGGATGTTGTTCCCGGCGATCCGGGTCAGCACCCAGGCGGGCAGGGACAGCACCGCGGGTGCCTCCTCCGCCTCGACCTCCAGACCGACGCTGGCCAGAGCGTGCTGCAGGTCCGCCACCGTCTGGTCGTAGCCCTTGGGCTTGACGACGATCGGGACGTGGACGTCCGACCAGCGGTGACGGACGCTGCGCGCCTTGCGCGAGATGCCGACCGCCGGCAGGAACAGCATGAGCGCACCGAGGACTGGGGTCAGGATGTAGCCGCGGAGCAGCTCGAGCGGGATCCGGAGCCCCGACGGCCGATCATCGCCGGTCGGGACGAGGTACGCGGCGAGGCCGACCCCGAGTGGCAGCAGGACCAGCCCTCCGAGGATCACCAGGCGCAGCCACGAGCGGTCGATGAAGCCCGGATGCGGTGTGGCATCGAACAGATAGCCCGGGACACCGGGCCACAGGGCGCCGACGATGAAGCACATCCAGGTCAGCGATCCGGCGAGCATGAGGATCACGAAGATCTGGTGCGACCGCTGGACCCGACCGAACAGCAGCGAGCTTGCCCACCCGAGGGCTGTCGTCAGCAGCGCCGATGCGAAGCGCACGACGACGCCGATGATCGAGATGAAGATCGTCATGCCGCGACGCTACCGGCCGAGAGGTGGCGTCGGTCATGCGCCTGCCGCTGGGGGCGCGTTGCAGACCCGCGACAAGGTGCCGCGGTGCGGTGTCGTCCGGGCGGCTAGGTCGACGGGGACGACGTCGGCTGGGCGGTGGTCGGCGTGCGCCACGAGGTGTACCGGGGCGGCCACTCGTCCGCGCTGTCACGGACGCCCAGGATCGCCTGCTCGATGTCGAACGCGAACAGCGTGTACCCCTCGTCCGCCTCGAAGGTCCAGCCTCGTGCGACCCGGCCGCGTTCGCCAGGGTCGTCCACCCGATGTGCCCGCCCCCGCAGCATCAGCTCGCTCGGCGCGTCCGGGTCCTGATGCGTGTGCATGGCATAGCGGCCGTCCTCGACGAGATCGGCGTGCTTCGCTGCCCCAACGATGATGAACGCATACAGCCGGCCGTCGACGATCGCGACGCTGATCGGATGGATGCGCGGCGGAGCGTCACCACGGACCGTCGCGAGCAGGGCCGATCCATGGCCGCCGGCCTCCAGCAGCCGTCGACCGTCGGCGGCGATCTCGGGTGCCGCGGTGGCGAACTCGCCCCAGCTCGTCATCAGAAGTCTCCTGCGAGGATCCCGCGCAGCCCGCGGGTCGAGCATGTTCCGAGGTCGATCGTAGCGCGGACCCGGTCACCCGGGCGCGCCGAACCGGATCGCATCCAGGGCGGCCGGCACGTCCGGCTCACGGCCGAGCATCAGGTTCACGACCAGGCGCGCCGAGGCTGGTCCGGTCGAGATGCCCCATGGTCCATGCCCCGCGCAGATGAACAGCCGGCGACGGCCCGGGACGGCGCCGATGAGCGGTCGTCGATCGGCGCTCTGCGGGCGGGCGCAGGAGCGGGTGCCGCGGATCGGTGCATCGGCCACCGCGGGGACGAACGTCGCGGCGCGGCGGAGGATGGGCTCGACCCAGGCGGCGGGGTCGGGCTTCTCGGGCAGGAACGTCGAGCCCACCGACGCGATCCCGGGCAGCGGGACGAGACTGAAGTCGACGT
>DASYSM010000048.1:0-17963 GCA_036003325.1 Candidatus Limnocylindrales bacterium | reverse complement strand
TCGACAACGCGATCCGCCACAGCCCGATGGACGGACGCGTCGGGGTGGCCGTGCGACCCAGCGTCGGCGGGGCGTCGCTCGTGGTCGAGGACGACGGCCCGGGCATCCGGCCGGAGGACATGCCGCATGTCTTCGAGCGCTTCTACCGGGCGCCCGGCGCTCCGGGTGGTGGGACGGGCCTCGGCCTCGCCATCGCGCAATGGATCGTCGAGCGCCACGGCGGCCGCATCGAGGTCGCCAACCGCGCCGAGGGCGGTGCCCGCTTCGTGGTCAGCCTGCCGGCGACGGGTGGGGTCGCCTGATCCATCCGACGTGCGCCGGCGGTCAGTCGCCGACCGTCAGGCGTCCCGGACCAGATAGCGCTCCATGCCTTCGGTCCACACGGCGCGGTCGTCAACGGTGATCGCGTACGCCGCGTAGTCGGCGAGGTCGGACTGGGTCGACAGCCAGTCGAGACCGTCGAGGCCCATCGCGTAGATAGCGGTCGCGTACGCATCGGTGAAGGCGAGGCGGGGACCGACCACGGTCACGCTCCGCAGGCCGGTCGGTGCGACGCCCGTGCGGGGGTCGGCGATGTGATCACCGCGCTCGTACGAGCCCGACGTGGCGACGGCACGGTCGGAGACGGTCAGGACCGCCGCGACCCTGTCGGCGCGGTCGGGGTGGCGGATGCCGACGCGCCACGGCCGGCCGCCCTCGGCCAGGCCACGGGCCACGATGTCGCCGCCGGCGTTGATCCAGTAGTTGCGCCCGCCGGCGCTGTCGATCAGCCACGCGGCCTCCTCGATCGCCCAGCCCTTGACGTAGCCCGACGGGTCAAGACGCCCGTCCGCTCGATGGTGCCGCGCGTCGAAGGCGCCACCGGTCGTGACCGCGAGGTGGTCGCAGGCGGCCAGGACGTGGCGCAGATCGGCGCTTGCGTTGGCCTCGAGCAACCCGCCGTCCGCAAGACGGCTGACCTCGCTGTCGGCGCGGTATGGACTGAACCGGGCGTCCACGTCGTGGAGTCGCTCCACGACCTCGTCGAGGACAGCCTCGGCGACGAGCGGCGGCTGGATGTCGATGCTGACGGTCGTCCCCATCACCGCCTCGACGCGACGGAGCTCGCGAGTGGCGGTGGCGCTCATCCGACCCCGGCCTGGTCGAGCGCGGACTGGAGCGACTGGGTGTAGGCGTCGCTCGTGTACGTCGCGCCCGACACGAGATCGATCTTCGCGCTCTGCGCCTGGAGGGCCTCCTGACGCAGGATCGGCCCGGCGTACTGCGAGATCTGGCCGGACCGGCGGCCGGTCGGCAGCTCGAGCGCGACCACGTCGGTGACCTTGCCGCTCGCCACGACCACCTCGACCTGGACATCGCCGAAGCGGGTCGACACGACCGGGCCGTCGACCTTGGTGGAGGCGCTGCTTCCGCCGCTCGAGCCACCCGACGTCGTAGCGGTCGGTGCGGCCGTCGCGCCGGGCACCGGCGTGGCCTGGTCGCGGACGACGGCACCGTTCCCCTGGTCCGGCTGCGTGCCGGCATCCGTCGTCCCGGTCGGGAGCGTGTCGTCCGGCGTCTTGAAGCTGAGCAGGAGGATGAGCGCGCCGGTCGTGATCAGGAGGGCGGCGAACCCTTTCTTCGGCATCGGGAGGTCCAGGTTCAGCTCACCGAGGAGCCGGTCGCCTGTTGGATCAGCGAGGCGGCGTCCTGGATCGGGATGGCGAAGCCGAGGCCCTCGGCGTCGGTCGACACGGCGGTGTTGACGCCGACCACGCGCCCTGCCGCATCGAGCAGCGGGCCACCGCTGTTGCCGGGGTTGATCGCGGCATCGGTCTGCAGCAGACCGGTCAGGGTCGTCGGCTGGTGAGTGGCCTCGTCCTGGACCGTGATCGTCCGTCCGGTCGCCGACAGGATGCCCTTGGTCACGGTCTCGGTGAACGTGCCGAGCGGGCTGCCGATGGCGATGACGGTCTGGCCGACCTGGAGCGTCGACGAGTCGCCGATGACCGCGGGGGTCAGGCCCTTGGCGTCGATCTTGATGAGCGCCAGGTCCTTGTCGTCGGACACCTTGGTGATGGTCGCCGGGAACTGCTCGCCATCCGCCAGCTCGACGGTCAGCGACTGGCTGCCGGCCACGACGTGGCGATTGGTCAGGATGTAGCCGTCGGCGGTGAGCACGATGCCCGATCCGACGCCGGTCGAGGGGATCTGGTTGAAGCCGCGCGACGAGAGCCCCTGCTCGGTGATGGTCACGACCGAATCACGGACCCTGGCGACGACGTCCGGGAGGTCCTCGGCGCTGACCGTCGGGGCCGGCGACGAGCCGGTTGCGGTGGTGACCGCGCCCGGCGCGCCGTTGGTGGCCGCCGGGGAGGCGCTGTCCGCGAGCGGGCCCATGACCAGCGCCGCGGTCCCGCCGGCGGCGAGGACCGCGGACAGGACCGCCGCGCCGATGATGGTCGCCATGCCGCGCGAACCGTTCGAGCGCGGTGGACGCGGGCCGGTGCCCGACGGCCCGCCGTTCGGTGCCGGAAGGGGCTCGTAGGCGGGGACCGGAGCCGACTGATACGCCGACGTGGGGGAGTACGTCGGCGCGGGCTCGTAGAACGATGCGGCCGAGTAGGTCGCCCGGTGGGTGTGCTGGGTGGCGGTCTGATCAGCCGGAGCGGGGGCCGCGCTGCCCGGCGAGGTCGGGGCGGGGACGACCGGCTCGGTCGAGGCCGGCGTCAGCGGCTCTGGAGCGGCGCCGCTGTCGTTGTCGAACATCGGGTTCTCCGATCGTGCTTGGATCGCAAGTGTGTCCGGATCCCCTCCATCAAACGCCGGGACGGTGAGAACCCCCTGAGAATCGACCGCGGCGCGGGCCCCCAGACCTAGCGCGCCGCGGTCGAGGTGTGACGTCTGCCTATCAGCTGGATACGCTCAGCTGGCGCCGGTGGATGGGGCGGGGCTCGGCTTCGGCGATGCGCCCTCGCCACCATGACGATAGCCGGGGAAGCCCGGCTTGCCGGAGCTCGGCCCATTCGGAGCGATCTTGCCACCGAACCCGGCGCGGACGACTGCCGCGTCGAGCGATCCGTCCGATCGTTGGCTGCCCTCCGCGACGATGAACGCGCCGACCGTGATGTCCGACAGCTTGCCGGGGTCGCCACCGACCTGGTAGGTCGTCGACGCGCTGACGTGGACGGTGGCCTTCGTGCCGCCCGGCTGGGTGATGGTGATCGTGTCGCCGTCGATGGCGCTCACCTGCCCGGCCACGCTGGGCAGGACGACGATGATGGCGGTGACGGTGTAGGTGCCGTCGCTCGCCCGGTCCTCGGCGATGCGGACGTGATCACCGACGGCGAGGTCTGCGACCGTGATCGACTTGCCGGCCTTGGTGATCTTGGTGTCGGAGGTCACCGTGATCGTCCGGGTCCAGCCGTCGTCGGTCTTGAGGGAGACGTCCGAGCCGTCGATGGCCGTGATCGTGATCTGGCCAAGGCCAAAGCCGCCGAACCCCAGGCCGGGGCCGCCGAACCCGCCACGCGGTCCGAGCGGGAGGCCGAAGGCGGGAAGCGGACCGCGGTCGTGGCCGCCGGCAGGTGCCGAGGCGTCGGGCGCCGCGCTCGCTCCGGGCGCCACGGTCGCGTCGGGCGGCGAGCTGGCGTCGGCTCCGCTGGTCACCGACGGGGCGGGCGATGCGGCCATCGCGGCGACGACACCGATGAGGAGGAGGATCGCGGAGCCGCCGAGGATGCCGAGACGCCGGGCGGACGTCCGAGCTTCCGACGTGCCGTCGGACCGGCCGACCGGTCCGGCGAAGGCGACGCCTCCGGGTTCGATCGTCGGATACGGTTCGTGCGGGGTCGGCGCGAGCGGTGGCGGCACGATCGGTGTCCGGGTCGTCTCGGTCCCGTCGCTCGGGTGCTGCTGGTCGGTCATCTGGGCCTCCGGTGCTGGTCGATCGGCTGGGGACGCGCGTCCCGCGGCCGACCGGTCGCGCGAGGATGACGGCCGATCCTTCGGATCTTCTGAGAAAACGGGTCCGTCGCGTCTCAGTAGGCGAATCGCTCGAGGTGGATCTGCCCGTCGCTGACGCCCATCGTTCGGAGCGTCGCCTCGACCCGCTCCATCATGGAGACCGGGCCACACAGGTAGACGTCGCGCTCGAGGATGTCGGGAACCATCCGGGCCAGCGCGTCGGCGCCGAGCGGGTCGCCTGTCCGGGCGTCGCGTCGTCCGGTGACATACCGGATCTGTGCCTCGCGCGCCCAGGCGAGCTCCTCGAGCTCCGCGCGGAACACGATCTGGGCCGGATCGCGCACGCGATAGAGCATCATCAGGTCGCCGGGGCGGCCCGGGAGCGCCTCGAGCAGCGCGCGCAGCGGGGTGATGCCGATCCCGCCGGCGATGAACAGCACCTTGTGGCGGGTGCGCCGGGCCCCGGTCAGCGCCCCGTACGGACCCTCGATGAACACGCGCGTCCCGATCGGGATATGGCGGAGCGCGGCCGACCAGTCGCCAAGCTCCTTGATCGTGATCCGCAGCCACGCCCCATTGGGGGCCGACGAGATCGAGAACGGATGCGCCCGCCACCAGCCGTCACGCGTCAGGAACCGCCAGTTGAAGTACTGGCCGGAGCGGACCGCCAGCTGGTCGAGGTCGCGTCCGGACACGTAGATCGAGAAGATGCCGGGCGCCTCGTCGACGATGACCGACACCCGCAACCGATGGCGGACCGACAGCCAGACCGGCTGCCCGACCCGGAAGACCAGCACGAGCGCGGCCGTCGCGACGTACAGCGCGATCCAGTAGCCGACGGCGATCGGGTCGTGGATGAAGTCGTTGCCGGTGTACAGCTGGTGGAGGAACCCGAGCGCGATCGCCAGATAGGCGTACAGGTGGAGGCCGTACCAGGTCTCGTACGACAGACGTCGGCGGGCGGCCCGCACCGAGCTGATCGCGACCAGTGCGAACAGGCCGGCACTCACCAGGGCCATCAGGATGTATGGATAGGTCGTGACCAGGGTGACGAACTCCGCGACGACGGTGCTGCCGTCCCCGAGCGCATAACCGGTCGTGATGAAGACCACGTGCCCGAGCAGCAGCCAGGCGCAGGCGAAACCGAGCCAGCGGTGCGCGGCGGCCAGGCCATCCATCCCGAACGCCTGGTCGAGCCATGGGCTCCGCGACATCAGGACGAGCTGGATGAGCGCGATGTAGGTCCCGTACAAGCCGGTGAGCTGGCCGATCGCGGTCAGCTGCCCGCCGAGCGTGTCGAGCTGATCGAGGCCACCGTGGCGAAGCCACATCGCCAGGATGAGGACACCGTTGCCGACCAGCAGCGCGATCATCTCGGTGCCACCGATCGACCACGTGCGCGGGAGCGGGACCGGGCGTGCTGGCTGGGAGGGCATCGTCTCGCTGGCCATCGTATGCGGACGGTGGCGTCGGGTCATGAGAAGCCGCTGAGAGGGAGCAGGCCCGCTCCGGGAGGCGGCGCTGGCCGACGCTTCGCTTCGGCATACTTCCGGCGGGGAGGTGATGAGCATGCGGGTCGTGGTCACCGGCGGGACCGGGAAGGGCGGCGCATGGGTCGTGCGCGACCTGCGTGACCACGGCCACGACGTCCTCACTGTGGACACGCGGCATGACGGCAGTGCCTTCGGGCTCTGTCTCGTCGCCGACCTGACCGATCTCGGCCAGGCGCAGGAAGCGCTTCGAGGCGCCGATGCGGTCGTCCATTTCGCGGCGATCCCGGCACCGCGACTGCGGCCCGAGGGCGAGACATTCCGGAACAACGCACTGTCGACCTACAACGTCTTTGCCGCTGCCGTCGGCCAGGGCCTGCGACGCGTCGTCTGGGCATCGAGCGAGACGGTCCTCGGGCTGCCGTTCGACATCCCGCCGGCCTTCGCCCCGATCGACGAGACCATCGAGCCGCGTCCCGAGACGTCCTATGCGCTGTCGAAGCTCGTCGGCGAGACCATGGCCGCGCAGTTCGCCCGGCAGAGCGGGGTGGGCTTCGTCGGCCTTCGGATCTCGAACATCATGGAACCCGACGACTACGCGCTCTTTCCGTCGTACTGGGCCGACCCGCAGGTGCGGAAATGGAACCTGTGGGGATATGTCGATGCGCGCGACGTGGCGACCGCGGCCCGACTCGCGCTGGACGCCCCGATCGAGGGTTCCGAGATCGCGATCATCGCGGCGGCCGAGACCGTGATGACGCGTCCGAGTGCCGAGCTGATGGCCGAGGTCTTCCCGTCGGTGCCGCTGCGCCGCCCGATCGCGGGACGCGAGACCCTGCTGTCGATCGACCACGCGCGCAGGTTGCTCGGCTACGAGCCGACCCACCGCTGGATGGATCATGTCGAACCGCCCGAGGGTGCGCACGGGCGGACGTAGGCTCGGCGCGCGTCATCGACTGGCGGGTCGGTATCATCGGTCGATGCAGACCGCCCTCCCTGCGCGTGACGTCCTCACCTGGGACGAACTCGACGGCCTCGTGGCCAGCCTGGCCGAACGCCTCGCCGACCAGTCGTTCGACCTCCTGCTGGCGATCACCCGCGGCGGTCTCGTCCCGGCCGGGATGCTCGCCTACCGCCTGCGGATCCGCAACATCCTTGTGGCCGCGGTCGAGTTCTACGACGATCACGGCCTGCCCGGCCCACATCCCACCTTCCTCCAGTTCCCGGCGGATCCGCTGTTGCGCGGCCAGCGCATCCTCGTGGTCGACGAGGTCTGGGACAGTGGGACCACGATCCACGCCGTGACCGAACGGATCCGACAGGCCGGCGGGCTCCCGACCACCGCCGTCCTCCACTGGAAGCCGACCCGGTCGGTCGTGCCGGACGCCCCCGACGTCCATGCGGTCACGACCGACGCCTGGGTCGTCTACCCATTCAAGGCCGGGGGCTGAAGGAGCCGAAGATGTCGAAGCGAGTCCGACTGCTCGTCGGCACCAAGAAGGGTGCGTTCATCCTCGACAGTGACGAGGCGCGCACGGACTGGTCGATCAAGGGCCCGCTGTGCGAGGCCTGGCCGGTCCACGACATGATCATGGAGCCCGACACCGGCGCCATCCTGGTCGCCGCCGGCAACGCCTGGTACGGCCCCGCGGTGTGGCGGTCCGAGGACGGCGGCGAGAACTGGACGCACTCGTCGGCAGGGATGACCTATGGCGACGAGGCGGAGCCGGTCAAGACGATCTGGAGCCTGGCCACGACGCCCGACGGAGGGATCCTCGCCGGCGTCGAACCGGCCGGCTTGTTCCGGAGCGATGACCGGGGCAAGACGTGGCAGCACGTCGAGGGCCTGACCAACCACCCGAGCCGACCGACCTGGGGCCCCGGCGCCGGCGGACTCATCCTCCACACGATCGTCCCCCACCCGACCGACACCGACCGGACCTGGGTCGGGATCTCGGCGGTCGGCGTGTTCGAGACGCGCGACGGCGGGACGTCGTGGGAGGCACGCAACGTCGGCGTTCGCCTGGGCTACGACCCTGGGGGCCCGATCCCGGAGACCGGTTACTGCGTCCACAAGTTCGCGATGGCGGCGGGCGAGCCCGACACCCTCTACCAGCGCAACCACAACGGGGTCTACCGCTCCGATGATGGGTCGCAGACGTGGCAGGAGATCACCGGCGCACTGCCGACCGACTTCGGCTTCTCGATGGTCTCGCACCCGCGCGATCCGGCCACCTGCTGGGTGATCCCGCTGAGCACGCCAGAAGAGGGCCGGTTCATGCCCGACGGCCACACCGCCGTGTGGCGGACCCACGATCGCGGGACTTCCTGGATCCGCTCGGACGATGGGCTGCCGACGCACGACGCCTACATGTCGGTCCTGCGCGAGGCGATGGCCCGCGACACGCTCGATCCGGTCGGGATCACGTTCGGGACGGCCACCGGCCAGGTCTGGCACAGCTCGGACGAGGGCGTGAGCTGGCGGATGATCACCGACACGCTGCCCGAGATCTGGGCCGTCGAAGCCGCCGTCCTCGACTAGGGCCGGCGTCTCGTGGCGACGGTGATGCTGCCGGGCTCGCTCATCGCGCTGTTCCCGGGCACCGCCCGCAAGCAGGAGGTCGACGGAGACACCGTCGGTGCCGTGATCGACGCGCTCGACCGGTCCGTGCCTGGGATGCGTGACCGACTGGTCGAGGCGGGGCCGCGTCTCCGGCCGCACATCAACGTGTTCGTCGACGGCGAGCCGGGCGACCTCGGGACATCGGTGCGGGCGGCAGCCGTCGTCCACGTCCTGCCCGCGGTAAGCGGGGGATAAGCGACCGATAACCGGGCGTGAAGCGCCGTCGGGCATCCTGCGGTCATGGCCAAGCACCGCCCCCGCCGAGCCGCCGGATCCCGGGTCAAGCCCCGCATCCGGGGCGGCGCCGCCTGGGTCCGCGACGACCCGCGCTTTCGGAGCACTCTCCGGCGGCTCGACACGCACGGGTTCGCCTGGGACGACGTCGCCTCGGAGATCCTGCCCGTGTTCGAGCGCGCCCGGCCATTCAGCTACCCGGTGGACCCGCCGGCGCTCGCGGTGCTGCCGCCCGGGGTCACGGTCGGCTTCGGGATCGATGCCGGGCCGGCCTTCCTGCGTATCTCGGTGGCGCAGCTCGCCCGGTGGCCGGTCGACCTGCCGGGACTCGCGCAACAGGCGCTCGGCAACCTGGCGCGCCGCGCTCGCGAGGCCGATGAGCGCGATCTCCTGCGCGATGCCGTGGACGACGTCCCGGTCACGGTGTTCCAGTCGCACGACGGCTGGGCGTCGACGACGGTCCTGTTGCCCGACGAGGTGGCGCGCCTGTTCGGGCCGGGTCCGGCCCTCTTCGTCGCGCCGTCGCGTGACCTGTTGATCGGGCTGCCGATCGATGTCGACCCGGAGTTCGCCACCTGGCTGACCGAGGAGTTCGAGGCGATCGATCCGAACGCCCTGCGACTGGAGGCGTTCGAATGGCGCGACGGCACCGTCCGCTGCCGCCCGCTCGCGCGGACGGCGGTCGCCATCTGATGGTCAGCCGCGACGGCCGAGGGTGGCGGCGAACGGGTCGAACGACTCGGTCCGCTCCGTCGCGGCGTCGAACACCCCGGAGCGCGGCCGCCCGGGTCCTGGCGCGTCGCCGGCCACCGTCCGCCAACCCTCGTCGGCCAGGCGTTCGAGCGTCTCCAGGGCCGCCCCGACCATCCCGCGAGCATGGTCGAGCGCCACCCCGGCGAGCGGGCCGGGTTGGGTGGCCCCTGCGACATCGGCCGACACGAGAGACGCAGCGCGCGCCGCACGGACCGCCGCGAGGGCCTCGTCGGTGCCGCCTTCCGCCGACCGAAGGACGAGCGCCACGTTCCCCGCGTGGGCCGCCGCCGCGGCCTCGACGAACGGCCAGAGCGCGGCCCGCCCCGAGGTCGACGATGGCTCGACGAACCCGAGCGGGTGGCCCTCGAAGATGGCGCGTCGGACGGCCACTTCGGCGATCGCCCGGGCGCCCGGTGACGGCTCGTCGGTGAGCCACGGGGTGAGTGCCCCGACCACGACCGCATCCGCGGCGAGCCCATCGCCACGGGCCAGCGTGACTCCCAGGAGCTGCAGCGCGAGAGCCCGGCCGGCCCGGGTGGCCGGGTCCGAGGGCACGCCGGCCGACAGGTCGGGCGCGACGACGAGCGGGCCCGGCCCGATCAGGATCGCCGTGCCCGCGCGCCGGGCCAGGCGATGGGCGAAGGCGTGATCCGACAGGGCGCGGTCGGGCTCGACGGCATTGGCGACGATCTCGGCCATCGCATCCGAGGTGATGAGGTCGATCCGCTCGAACGCGGCGACGACCGCTCCCTCGGGCGCCCCGAGCGCGGGGGCGGACGTGGCGAGGCGGACATAGGCGCGTCGTCGGGCGGCGGACCGGTCGACGGCGCGCCGGAGTCGGGCGAGCGCGCGCTGGCTGCCGGTCGGCGCGGGCTCCGGCGGCTCGTTGTCGGCGGTGGGAGCCCCGCTGTCGCGCGGCGCCCAGGCGGGGACCTCGACACCGGCGTCAGCCATCCGGTCGGCCAGCTCGCGTCCGATCGGCACCTCGATCCGAACCAGGTCGACGCCCGCGCCGACGAGCCCGGCGACCTCGTGGAGGGCTTCCTCGATGTCCGGCTCACGGAGCGTGACGCCGAGCCACGGTCGCGGCGCCTCCCCGAGCATGTCGAGCGTCTCGCGGCGGACCGTCCGCTGGGCGTCGATCCGTTCGACCGCGGCGTTGGCCAGCCGTGTGGCCTCGACCTCGGCGACCGCGCGCCGATCGCGCTCGCCCAGCAGCTCGGCCTCGAGTGCGAGGTCGATCGCGCCCGATGCGATGTCGAGTGCCAGCTGCTGTGGCTCGAGGTCGTACTCGAGGAGGGCCATCGCGAACGGCAGCGCGATGCCGTTGCCGAGCGATCCGGGCTCGCTTGCCAGCCAGCGGTCCACCGCGGCGCCCGCCAGCGGTCGCCCGGCGGCATCGAGCCCGGTCACCCCGAACAGGCGAACGATCGCGCGCTCTTGGCCGATCGTCGTGGACGCCCGGGCCCGCGCCCCCCACGCGCCCGCGAGCGCGTCGGCCCGCGCGACGAGGCGGTCGATCGGGCCCCAATCGTTGGTCATCTGATCCGGCCGGCGGCCGGTGGCGTCGACACGAGGTCCCTCCACTGGTCTCGGGCGAGACCCTCCCCGCGGGAGCTCACGGGCAAGTATGCCGTTCCGGCTCGACCGCGAGGGGGTGACGGGCGCGCGTCTGCTCGGTCGGGCAGGCGTTCACGCGTCCTCCGTCGGCCCGGTCCGTGCCTGATGGCCGATCCAGACGTGCCCGTCGGCGAACCGTTCGGCCTTCCAGATCGGTGCGCGTGCCTTCGTTTCGTCGATGGCGTAGCGGGCGGCATCGAACGCGACGTCGCGATGCGGCGCCACGGCGACGACCGCGATCGAGGCCTCGCCGAGCGGCACCTCGCCGGCGCGATGGACGATCGCCAAGCGGTCGACACCGAAGCGACCGGCGATCTCGTCGGCGATGGTGGCCAGGGTCCGGAGCGCCATCGCCTCGTGGGCCTCGTATTCGAGCGATTGCACGGCGCGGCCGGCATGGCGCGCTGCCTCTTCCTCCTGTCCGGGTGCGGGCGTGCCGGGAGTGGACCGGGTCCGTCCCAGGAACCCGACGACCGCGCCGTCCTCCGGCTTGGCCAGCACCTCGGCCAGCTCGGCCAGGATGGCGCTGCTGAACGGCTCGTCGCGGATCTCGAGGATCCAGTGGGTGCGGGCGGCATCGGCTGGCGTCGCGTCGATGCCGCCCGGCCCGGCATCCGCCCCACCCGACACCGGCGGGATCATCGCCACCTCGTCACCGTCGGCCAGCGGCGTGGTCGGCTCGGCGTAATCGCCGTTGCGGGCGAAGCGGAGCGATGGCCGGCCCGGGGCGAGGACAGGATGGCGCTCGACCAGGGCGGACCAGGCCGCCTCCACGTCAGCGCCGTCAGCCAGCTCGAGCGCGACCTCGCGCGTGCCGGCCAGCTCGCGCTGGACCGCGAACAGTCGGACCCTCACCCGGATCGGCACTGCGACAGCCCGTCCCGCGCTCGTCAACCGTGCCACGTGCCGATGAGCAGGCCGTCGCCGACCGGCAGGATCGTGGCGGTCAGACGGGGATCGGCGAGGACGGCCGCGTCGAACGCGCGGAGAGCGGCGGTATTGGCGTCGCCTGCGTCGGCCGGCCGGCTGCCCGAGGCTCGGCCGCTCCACAGGACGTTGTCGGCGGCGACCAGGGCGCCCGGCACGAGGCGATCGCCGAGGGCGGCGAGATAGGCCTCGTACTCGGGCTTGAGGGCGTCGATGAAGACCATGTCGAACGGCCCTGCCAGCGCCGGGTCAGTCGCGATGGCGTCGAGGGCCGGGGCGTTGACGACCGTGATCCGATGGTCGGGGATGCCCGCCTGACGCCACCAGCCGCGCGCCAGGTCCGTCCTCTCACGGTCCGGATCGATGGTCACGATCGTCCCATCGGCCGGCTGGCCGAGCGCCATCCACAGGGTCGAGTAGCCGTATGCCGTGCCGACCTCGACGATCCGTCGTCGCGACCCGGCCAGCACGGACAGGACGCGCCCCGCGTCGCGGTCGACGATCGGGATGCGGTTCTCGCGGCCGGCCGCCTCGAGGTCCGCGAGCGCCCCGGGGAGCGGCTTCGAGAGCGATTCGATCCAATCGAGATCGGTGGCATCCGGGATCCAGCCGCGATCGTCCTTGCTCATGATCTCCTCACACCAGAAGGCCTGCGCCGAAATAGAGGCCGGCGGCCAGGATCGTCCCGGCCGCGATGGAACCGACGTTGATGTACAGCAGGCCGGTCGCCGATTCCATCGAGCGCGTCCGCGCCGTCTGGACCGACGCCCAGCAGATGACCAGCGGGAACACGAGCCCGACGATCAGCCGCAGCCAAACGAACAGCGCCCACGGACCGACCAGCGATGTGAAGGGTGCGGCATCCGCGGGCCCGGCGCCGGTCGCGATCCACGCCCAGAACAGCACGACCTGGACGACGACGACGATCAGCAGGGCCCGGGCCAGCAGGATGAGCGGCGCCTCGGGGAGCTTCGGGGTGACGAGATACCAGTGCCCCAGGATCATCGCCGCGAAGACCCCGCCGATGGCCGCACTGACGACGGCCAGCTGGACGAGCAGCGACACCGCACCGAGCGAACCGCCGCCCCACGCCAGCGCCCCGAACACGAGCGTCGCGATGGCGGCTGCCAGGCCCGCGGCCTCGAGCGTCGTGGCCGCCCGCGGACCGATCCGCCGGGCGATGACGCCACCCGCGACGAGGATGCAGAACAGCGCCAGGGCGGCCCGTCGGGGCGCGTCCCAGGCCGGGTCGACGACGACCGGCGAGGCCACCAGGGACGACGGGAGTGCGCCATCCGAGATCCAGGCGAGGACCCCGAAGCCGATGGCACACAGCGTTGTGAAGCGGAGATACCCGGGGGTCGCGCTGGTGCGCCGTCGGAGCATCACGACGGCCGCGAACGATCCGAGCGCGAGCCCGGTCAGGACCGTCCAGTTGACGAAGGCGAGGTTCTCGCCGATCTGGGTCGCAGACACGGCCCGAGTGTAGCGGCGATGTAGCATCGGGCCCGGAGGTGCGCATCATGAGTCTCGGTCGCGATACGACCATCACCTGGTACGGCCATGCCTGTGTCGAGGTGAAGACGCCCGGCGGCAAGACCGTCCTGTTCGATCCGTGGTTCGACAATCCGAAGAGCACCAGGTCGGCCGACGCGGTCGACGCCTGCGACGTCATGCTGGTGACCCACGGACATGGCGACCATCTCGGGAACGCGGTCGCGCTGGCGAGCCGCCTGCGACCTGCCTGGCCGGCGATGCACGAGATGAGCCTGTGGCTGTCCCGGACGCTGCCCGGCGGCGCGGATGCGGTGATGGGGATGAACAAGGGCGGGACGGTCGAGGTGGCCGGGCTGACGGTCACGATGGTCCACGCCGACCACTCCGCGGGCGACTGGAACGGCGGCGCCGAGACCACCCTCTACCTCGGCGAGCCGGCGGGCTTCGTCGTCGAGGTCGAGAACGGCTTTCGCGTCTACCACGCGGGCGACACGAACGTGTTCGGCGACATGCGGCTGATCGGCGAGCTGTATCGCCCCGACATCGCGCTGCTGCCGATCGGGGGCCTGTTCACGATGGGACCGCGCGAGGCCGCGCTGGCCGTCGAGCTGCTCGGCGTCAAGCACGTCATGCCGATCCACTACGGCACGTTCCCGGCGCTGGCCGGGACCCCGGATCAGCTGCGCACCGAGCTGGCCGCGCGCGGGATCACCGACGTCGAGATCCACGCGCCCGAGCCGGGCGGGAGCGTGGACTGAGGAGAGCACTGACCGCGGTGTCATCGGGCGGTGCAGCGGGCGGTGCCTTGTCGCACCGGCGCGGCGTCGTCGTCGGGATTCCGATATTGCTTTCGCAAGGTCGCGGGATGAGACTCCGACCATGAACGCACGGCGGCGGTTCGGACTGATCGGCTTGGTCGCGGTGTTCGCGCTCGCGATCGCCATCCCGGTCTTCGCGGCGAGCCCAGCGCCGCCGTCGTCGCCACCGGGACAGAGCAAGCCCGACAAGTCGCCAAAGCCCGGGAACGGCAACCAGAAGGCGAAGACGCCGGAGGTCGCGGTCACGGTCGAGGGGACCGTTGTCCAGGGCAAGGACGACCAGGGGCGGCCGACCTTCTCGATCACCGCCGCCGGGAAGACCTGGGAGCTGTCGGCGGGGCCAGCGTGGTACTGGGGCGACAATAACCCGCTCAAGAAATACGCGGGCACGTCGGTCAAGATCGCCGGGTCGAGCCAACAGGGCTCGAGCGAGCTCGACGTCGAGACCGTGGACGGAACCGCCATCCGCGCACCCGGCAAGCCACCTTGGGCGGGCGGTCCGTGGGCGGTCGGCAAGACGCATCCGGGCTGGAAGCCGTGGATGGCCGACGGCAAGCCGGGCAACGGCAACGGCCGCGCCGGCGCTCCCGGTCAGACCAAGGACAAGACCAAGGCCGATACGGACGAGCCGTCGGAGTCGCCCGGCAGCTGAGCTCGGCCGGTGCCTCGCACGGATCTCGCCCCGTGCCGGGATGGCGCCTCGTATCCTTGAGGCCATGAGCACCACGTCTTCGTCGTCATGACCAGTCGGCGGGATCGGCGGGCCGAGCGGCCTGCCCTGCGGCACGTGGGAGTCTCCGCGCCCGGGCCGACGGACATCGGGCTCCACACTCCGAAGCCGCGCAGGACGGTGGCCTGATATGTCGAACCGAACTGAACGACGCGCCCAACGGCGATCGACCTCGACCAGGACGACCAACTCCAGACGCCAGACGCGCTACCAGATCCTTGTGCTCATCGCGATCGTGGGATTGATCATGCTCGCGGTCGCGAGCACAGCCTTGGTGGGCGGCGCGCCGAGACCCAGCTAGCGAGCTCACGCGTGGGATATGAAGAGGCCGGCCACGATGTGGCCGGCCTCTCGATTCGGCGACGTCAGATCAGGCGGGAGCCGCCTGAGCGAGCGAGTCCTCGGAACAGTGACCCGGTCCGGTGGTGCCCTCGTTATAGGCACCCAGGATGCCGGCCCAGGATATGACTGTGGCCTTCTCGGCCTTTGTCAGACTCGTCGTGGGTGTGTGCGTCTGGAACCAGGTGTCGGCCAGCGCGATGGTGGCATCGACCTGGGCGGTCGAATCAGCGCCGCTGAGGATGTTCAGCACCGCCGCTTCGTACTGGTGGGCGAGGATGTAGTAGGCGTTTCCGCCCTTCGGGGCTGTCCAGAAGACCTGGTACCAGGTCTGGCCACTCAGATAGAAGGTGGTGTTTGGTCCCTGTCCGCCCGGCAGGAGGCCCCAGGTGGGATCGCTCTTCTTGGCCGGACCGTAGTCGGAGTGGGTCTTCCAGTACCCCTGGGTGAGGGTACAGCCCGTATTGCAGGGGACGGTGACGATCACTTCCCAGCTGTCGTTCCCAGTCGCGCTGGTGTCATTGGTCGTGAACATCGCCGTGTTGTCGATGGTGTGAGGGCCGCACTGCTGCGACGTGTATGGACCAAGGGTCCGCGTGTAGTTGAAGGTGTGCGGCGCGTCGCCGACGCACACGGTGCCAAGAGCGCCGGCGTAGGTGTCGGTCACGTCGATGCACTCGTCCACCGAGCTGATCGTCGGGTTCGCGAACGACACTGCGGCCGTGCCTGAGGCGTTCGTCGTGCCGGAGTCGGTCGCGGCTCCGTCCGACGCGAAGTCGTGGTTCTGGAGCGTCGCCGTGGCCGTGTTCGTCCGGGCAGTGGCGTCGGGCAGAGTAGCGCTATAGGTGCAGTCGAGCGTGGCTCCGGCCGCGAGCGTGTACGGGAACGTGGCGCTGCCGCAGTCGACGACGCCTGTGATGCCGCCCGATATCGCATCCGTGACACTGTTGATGGTGGCCGCGATCGGGGCCGGGTTGTGAACGTGGATGTTGCCGGTGGCGGCCCACGCGCTATCGGTATGACCCGTGACGTCGACCGTCACGGAGTAGTGATACAGGAACGTTTCGCCCGGGTTCAGCGTCAGCGTCGCCGGGTCGCTGGACGACTTGTCGATCGACCAGTGGTAGGTGCGTGTCAGGCTCGTGGCGGCGTCCTTCGTCACCCCGAGCGCATAGCAGTTGACCGTGACGGACGCCGAGGCGGTCTGGCCGGTCTCGACGATCGTCGCGGTGTTGTCGTTGGTACCTTCATCCCCATCGCAGCCGAAGGTGTGGCTGTAGGTGGCCTGCCCAGTGGCGCTGAATGCACCGAGGCTGCCCTCGACCGAGTCGGTCACATGGATGGTGCCGTTGACCGTCGTCGTCGGCGAACCGAACGTCACGGCAGCGTGGCCCTGGAAGACCGTGCCGGCACTGAGCGTGACGGTCGCGGTGTTCGTTTGGGCGCTGCCGTTGGGGAGCGGCGTGCTGTATGTGCAATCGACCGAGTCGCCCGCGGCGAGCGTGTGCGGGAAGCTGAACGGACAACTCACTGTCGCGGTCGTCGGCGCGCCTGAGACGACGTCAGCGACGCTCGTGATGCTGGCATCGACGGTGCCCGGATTGTCGATGGTGATGGTTCCACTGACGGCCCAGGCGCTATCCGTGCCGGCGTCCTTGGTCACACCGACCGTGTAATCGGAGGTCCCGGTGTCTCCCGTGAACAGATTCCAGGTGGCCGGGTCGACGCTCTTGCTGATATCCCAGCCGAAGGTTCGCGTGAACGTCGTCGTGGCAGTCTTTGAGACGGTCACGTATGGATAGGTCTTGACCTTCCATTCCTCGAAGCCGCTGTCACTGGGATATCCGGCCGTGGCCCCGAACTTGCTGTAGAGGACGAAGTAGGTGCTACACGCCGGGTCCTTGTAGCCGCAATCGGCCGGGACGGCGATGTTGGTGAGTGGGATCCGGTAGCGCAGGTCCGCCTGACCCGAACCACCATTCACGTCGTTGATCAGGATGCTGCCGGAGTAGTCGTACACCTCGTTCGCGGTCCCGGTGAACGGGTAGCCGAGGATCGAAGGATTGCCGGTCAGGTAGATCTCGAGGTCGTTCAGCGAGATCTTCGCCGCCGTCGGATCGTTGGCGTTCGAATCGTTGACGTCAGCGAAGACTTCCCAATACAGGACACCCGGGTGACTCGGGTCGCTCACGACCGGGATGTCGCTCACCTTGATCGAGTGGGTGAACGTCGGACTGTTGTTCTCGTCGAACTGGAGAGGCCGCCCGTCAGTGTTGTAGCCCTGCTCGGTGGGATTGGCCTGCAAGCGTACGAATGATGCGAACACGCCGCTGCCGGCGGATCCCAGTGAGGCGCAGTTGTTGCCGATATAGTCGACGAGAGCGCCGGCATTCGTCGTGCCGCTGGCGCACTGCGAGCTGCTCGCGACCTGGACGTCGACGGTCCCGGAATCGCTCACGAGTGCGAGTACCGAGACCGCAAACACGGCGCTGATGGCCAACGCGGCCAAGCCGAGTCCGATCGCTACCCGCCCTCGCGGTCGCCGCAGTCTGATCCGATCAGTCATGTGATCTCTGCGCTCCTCTCCGATATCCGATGACATTCCCATGCTCCGATCTGACCGTCGACTGCTCACCCCCTGCATCGACACCTCACTCCCTGCAATCTGTGAACGCCTGGCGTCATGGACAGGCGGCCGCCACTGGTCGGGCGCGAAGGGCCCGGGCCCGATGGACGGAACAAGCGTTTGGGGTCTGCAGCAGGCATCGGCTCACGCGAGCGTGCGTCCGAAATGGCGTTGCTGCGACGATGACGAATCCCTCCCAGACGGGTGCGGCGCGCGCTCCTCGGACTACGACGCGCTCGGACACGGATAGGTCGTCCGAACGACGCGTTGGTCCCCGATCTCTCGTCCCGATCGAGGCGCGTCCCCCGGCGCTGCCGACTCGATCTGGTTGGGTTTGGTGTACCAGTACCAAAGTACCGAT
>DASYSM010000047.1:0-3257 GCA_036003325.1 Candidatus Limnocylindrales bacterium | reverse complement strand
TCGACGATCCGCAGGTTCTCGACCCGGCGGTACGGCGTCCCCGATCGGGTCAGCTCGTGCGTCTCCTCGGGCACACGGAGCAGGCGGACCGGCCGCCGGTATGACCGCAGGACCGTGAACAGCGCCTCGGCCTGGGCGATGGTCGTTCGGATGTCCTTCTCCGAATGCTGGATGAGCAGCGGCGTCCGGATGGCATCGGCGTAGGTGATCGGTGAGATCTCGCGGTAGTAGGCCGGGTCGGTCCAGGGCGTCGCGTCGAACTCGAGCTGCGGCCAGTCACCGCCGGAGATGTCGCCGGTCGCGAACAGGATGCTCATGTCGCTGACGCAGCGACAGGTCATCGCCGCCCGGAACCGCTGGTCGTGTCCGACGATCCAGTTCGTCAGGTAGCCGCCGTACGAGCCGCCGGTCACCCCGAGGCGGTCCGGGTCGGCGAGGCCGTCCGCGACGAGCGCGTCCACGCCGGCCAGCACGTCACGCATCGGGCCGGGACCCCAGTCGCGATGGTTCGCGTCGTTGAATGCCTGGCCGTAGCCCTCGGAGCCGCGCGGGTTGCAGTAATAGACGCCGATCCCCGCCGCGGCCAGGATCTGGAACTCCAGTTCCGGCGCCCAGCCGTACAGGGTGTGCGGCCCGCCGTGGATCTCGACGACGAGCGGCTGCGGACCCTCGCCGGCGGGCAGGAACCAGCCCTGGACGTCATGGCCGTCCACCTGGCTGTGTCGCTCGAGCGGCTCGCGCAGGTCGAGTTCGTCGAGGACCGCCTCGTTGAACCGGGTCAGCCGGCGCGGCTTCGATGACGCGGATCCGCCCGTGTCCAGCAACCACAGGTCGGGCGGCTCGGTCGGCGTCGAGCGCAGGTAGGCGATCCTCGTCCCGCCCCGACCGTGGCCGGTACCCGGCACCGCGTGCCAGCCCGAGACGTAGTGGTGGCCCTCGGTCAGCCGCTCGAGGTGGCCGTCGGTGACACGGATCCGCCACAGCTCGTAGGCGCCGTCGATCGGCGCGCTCAGGTGGAGCCAGCGCCCGCCCTTCGACGGGATCAGCACCGGCGCTTCGCCACGCGTCACGTCGCTGCCCATCCCGGATCCGGGCATCAGGTCGTGCGCCGCCGACAGGTTCCGCCCGCCCGTCGGGGTCGCGTCCGCGCCGTCGGCCGCGAACAGCCAGACGTCGTTGCGGCTGCCCGAGCCGCCCTCGAGCCGATGGCCCAGAGCGGCGATCGTCCGGCCGTCCGGCAGCCAGGCCGGGGCGAGGAACATCGAGCGCGGGCCGCGGGTGATCGCGGTCACGGCACGGGTCCGCACGTCGACGACGTGGATATCGAGGCGGGAGGAGAGGATGTCGGCGTCCCGGCGTCGGTTCGAGCTGAAGGCGATGCGCTTGCCGTCGGGTGACCAGGCGGGTTCGCGATCGGGCGCCCGGCCATCGGTCAGACGGGTCGCCGCACCCGTCGCGACGTCGACCAGCCACAGGTGCGGGATCCGGTCGTAGGTGAAGCCGGCGCCGTTGAGCATGTAGTCGAGCCGGTCGATGAAGCGATAGTCGGATTGCGGCGGGGTGCCCGGGTGATATGACCGGTCGATGCCGCGGCGACGGTCGTCGTCGGCCGACGTCGCGCCATGCGACGAACTGACGACCACCAGCCGCTTCCCGTCCGGGGACCACTCCAGCGCGTCCACGCCGCGTGGCAGGTCGGTCAGCCGGCGAGCCTCGCCACCGTCGAGCGACAGGAGGTGGACCTGCTGGAGGTCCTCGCGATCCTTGGGCTCCCGCTTGGGCCAGGCGATCTCGTCCTCGATGAGCGAGCGCCGATCCGAGATGAACGCGAGCGTCGAGCCGTCCGGCGAGAAGCGCGGGTGATGGTCGTGCCTGGCCCCGAGCGTCAGCTGCCTGGGCGCCGCCGATCCATCGGTGGGGACGATCCACAGGGCGTCGCGATAGCCGTCGAAGCCGGGCGCGACGGTCTGCAGGGCGACGACCGCGTGACGCCCGTCGGGCGACAGGCGCGGTTCGGCGGCGACACGCAGGCGGAACAGGTCGTCAGGGCGGGGCGGTCGGGGCACGTCGTTCCTCCAGCGATCGGGACGCCCGAAGTCTAGCGGTCTACCATCGAGCGACGATGGCCGACCAGCTCTCGCTGCGCCTCGAGGCCGACCAGCTGCCCGATCTCCCGGACCTGCGGCCGATGCTTCCGCGCCCGTTGCCGGCGGCGTTCGACTCGGACGAGCACCTGTTCGAGCCGTCGTGGGGCGGTGAGCGGGCGCTGGTCATGATCGGGCCGGCCGATCTGGCCGGGAGCGGCGAGGTCCGGGTCCTCGACGGCGTGGGGCGAGACCTGACGGCCGTGCTGCCCGAGCTGGCCGGTCTCGCGGTCCGGGTCGCGGCACGCTCGGCGATCCTGGACGGGGAGCTGGTCGTCGTCGATGCCGCCGGCCGTGCCGATGCACCGGAGCTGGCGCGGCGGCTCGGCGGGTCGCCGGGCCGGGC
The DNA here is from genome assembly GCA_036003325.1 of Candidatus Limnocylindrales bacterium. Lineage (GTDB taxonomy): Bacteria > Chloroflexota > Limnocylindria > Limnocylindrales > CSP1-4 > SPCO01. Next base: position 767 of record DASYSM010000047.1, on the reverse strand, counting down.
CGCGGCCTTCCTGGCGTTCGACCTGCTCCATCTCGATGGCCGGTCGCTGCTGTCCCAGCCGTTGATCCGGCGCCGCGAGGCGCTGCGGCGCGTCCTGCGCCCGGGCGACGAGGTCGTGGCCGTGCCGGCCATCGCGACCGAGGGGGTGGCCCTGTTCGAGGCGGCCGCCGCGCAGGGCATCGCGGGGATCCTCGCCCGCCAGCGGTCGAGCCCCTACCTGCCGGGCATCCGCAGCCGGCTGTGGCGGTTCGTCGCGGTGCTGCCGGGGTCGTCGGCCGGCGCCGAGGCCGGGACTCCCGACGCCGACGGAACGGCCGAGGCCGCGCCCGGGCCGCCGAAGACCGCCGCGGCACCGGTCCTCGCCCTCATCAGCCGGCTGCCATTCGAGGAGACGTGAGGGCGCGACCTGTGACAGATACCGGGGGGCGACTGTCAGACACCATCCAAGGCCCGTTTGGAGCGGCGCCGATCAGTCCCAAGCGTGAAACGCGCCCGAGACCTCCTGCGAGGACCGCGAATCCCTGCCCAGCAGTCTCCGGGAAGGTCTCTGTCAACGTCGCGGCCCGATCCGTGACAGAGACGCTCCGTGCGACGAGATGTCCGGACCCGCGCTCGGACGCCTCGCGGCGTCAGACCCGCCGTGCCGCCGCCACGAACGCGCGCAACCCCGGCCGCTGGCCGTACAGGAGCACGCCCGCCGCGTACATCCGCGTGGCCACGACCGCGACGACCGCGATCGCCGCGACGAGCAGCACGACCGAGGCGAC
>DASYSM010000046.1:0-3064 GCA_036003325.1 Candidatus Limnocylindrales bacterium | reverse complement strand
CTGCAGTACCTGCGGGTCTGGATCTCGCGCGTCCGACGCAAGCTCGGCGCGGAGCCGGGTGAGCCGGGCCGGATCAAGACGTTCCAGGGCATCGGCTACCTCCTCGACGTCGAGCCGCCGGCCGCCCCCGAGGTGGTCCAGGAGGAACCGGCCGACGAGCGGTCCGCGCTGATCGGATAGCCCCTCTCCCAGCTGGCCGACACAGGAGCCTGCCGCGGTGCGGTAGGCTCCTTTCATGCAGCGCTACGGGCCGACGACGGCACTCATCGTGGTCGACGTGCAGAACGATTTCGCGGATCCGGGCGGGAGCCTGAGCGTCCGAGGCGGCGCGGCGATCGTGCCGCTGGTCGATGACGAGGTCAGGATGGCCGAGTCGGCCGGGGCCCTGGTGGTGGCGACCCAGGACTGGCATCCCGAGCACACGCCGCATTTCGCGGTCGATGGCGGCATCTGGCCGGTCCATTGCGTGGCCGGCACGTGGGGCGCCGAGCTCCATCCCGGGCTGACGATCCCCGACGGCGCGCCGCGGGTGCGCAAGGGGGCCAACGGCGAAGATGGCTATTCGGGGTTCACGATGCGCGACCCGGTGAACGGCGAGACCATCCCGACCGAGCTCGAGCCGCTCCTCCGCGAGGCCGGTGTGGAGCGGGTCATCGTGGTCGGGCTGGCCACCGACTATTGCGTCATGGCGACGGCGCTCGACGCGCGCCGCCTCGGTTTCGAGACCGCGGTCCTCGCCGACGCGATCGCCGCGGTCGACCTCGAACCGGGCGACGGCGAACGGGCGCTCGACGAGATGCGCGATGCGGGTGTCGCGATCCGGCAGGCGGTGATGCGGTGATCCGCGGCGCGATCCGGCTGGCCCTCGTCGGAGCCGGGATCACCTATGCCCTCGATCGGATCCTCAAGGAGCAGGCGCAGGGCGCCGATCCCGAGCCGATCGAGTCGATGATCGTCATCGATGCGCCGATCGAGCGGGTCTGGGAGGCTGTCGCCGATATCGAGGGCCAGCCGCGCTGGATGACCGACATGAAGGCGGTCCGCCTGGGATCGACCGAGCCGGTCGGGGTCGGGACGACGGGCGAAGCGGATGTCCGGATCCTCGGCCTGAGCGTCGCGGACCCGGTCACCGTCACCGAGTTCGAGCCGCCGCACCGGTTCGCGATCCGTCATGACGGGACGTTCAAGGGCCACGGGCTGATCACCCTCGAAGCGGGCGCGGACGGGACGACGACCATCGTCCGCTGGGAAGAGGTGCTGATCCCGCCGATCCTTCCGCACCTCGCCGCGCTGGCGATGATGCCCACCCTGGCCGGGGTCTTCCAGGCCGATCTCGAACGCCTCAAGGAGCTCGTCGAGGCGGGTTCCCCGGCCGTCTGAGCCGTCACCCGTGCGGCTCCACCTGGTCGACGCGACATACGAGCTGTTCCGGGCGCACTACGCGCCGCGGCCGCCCGTCCTCGGGCGCGATGGGGTCCCGCTGTCGGGCGTGTCCGGACTCGTCGAGCAGCTGCTCTACCTGCTCCGCGAGGAAGGCGCGACCCACGTCGGGTGCGCCACGGACCGGGTGATCGAATCGTTCCGGAACGAGCTCTACCCGGGCTACAAGTCGTCGGCCGGGATGCCGCCCGAGCTGCTCGCCCAGTTCCCCATCGCGGAGGCCGCCGTCGAGGCGCTCGGGATCGTCCTGTGGCCGATGGTCGAGTTCGAGGCCGACGACGCGATCGCTGCGGCCGCGGTCCGGTTCGGCGCCGACGCGCGGGTGGAGCGCATCCTGGTGTGCACCCCGGACAAGGACATGGCCCAGCTCGTGGTCGATGACCGGATCGTGCTCTGGGACCGGCGCCGCAACCTCACCTACGACGACGCCGGGGTCCGCGCCAAGTGGGGCGTGCCACCGACCTCGATCCCGGACTATCTCGGGCTGGTCGGCGACAGCTCCGACGGTTTTCCGGGGCTGCCCGGCTGGGGGTCGAAGTCCGCCGCGGCCGTGTTGACACGGTACGGCCATTTCGAGGACATCCCACCCAAGGCGTCTGCCTGGGAGGTGCCCGGTCTCGGCGGCTCACGTGCGATGGCGCTCGCGGCCACGCTGCGCGACCACTGGGACGAGGCGCTGCTGTACCGAGACCTCGCCCGGCTCCGGACCGCCGACGACGGCGTGATCATCCGCCAGCACGATGCCGAGGCGCTGCGCTGGGACGGAGCGCCCCGAGCCGAATGGGAGGCATTCTGCGAGGAGTGGGGCCTGGCGCGGCTCGCCGCACGGCCGCATCGCTGGCTCACGGACTGACGGGTCGGTCTCGGGGTCTCCGGTCGGTGGGGTCCGGCGGATCCGTGGGGTCCGGTCCGCGGTCTGGCGGTCTCGGGGTCCGGTCCGCCGGGACGGGCCGCTTACCGGCACGGACCGGGTCACCGGCACGGGCCGCGTCGTCGGGCGGTTGCCGCCTGGCGGTCGTCGCCGTCGTGCCGGCCCCTCGCGCATGAGGCGGCTGTCGCCTGGCCGTCGCCGTCGTGTCGGCCCCCAGGTCCCTCGCGACTGGCCGTCGCCGTCGTCGCCTGCCACATAGTCCCTGCCGGACTATCTGTCAGGAATCGGCCTCCGACTTTGCCAGATAGCCTCCGTGGGACTACTCGGCAAGATCTCGGGGCCCTGGACGTGTCGGAGGCTTGCAACCTGAGCGTGGATCGGTCCCGGATCCGGACCATGTGCGGCCCTGGGTCTGCCTACCAGTCTGGGGGAGGGTATCTGTCAAAGTCGCGGCGCCGGAGCCGGCGCGGCCCGGCCCGGAGCCCGGAGAAGGCACGGCCCCGCGCCCCCCCGGCACGGCCCCGCGCGCCCCGGCACGGCCCCGAGAGCCCCGGCACGGCCCCGAGAGCCGCCCCGCGCGCCCCCGCCCCCGCCACCGCCCCGCGTCGCCCGTCACCCCACGAGCTTGAGGAGGACCGGGTGGTGGGCCGGGGGCGCCGCCACGACGCCCATCGTCCGGGTCTTGGCGCCGACGTCGAACCACGGACCGCCGACCAGCGACGTGACCGTGGCCCCACCCCGCTCGGCGATCAG
>DASYSM010000045.1:0-3954 GCA_036003325.1 Candidatus Limnocylindrales bacterium | reverse complement strand
GTCAGGCCGGTCGGGCCGGTGACGTTCCAGAAGCGGTAGACCTCGGTCGACTTGCAGTAGGTCGGGCTGGCATAGATGCTCAGCCGGACGGTCTTCGTCGTCTTGTTGACGCACGCCTTGATCACGCTCGGATTCGAGCTCGGCGTGCTGGCGCCGACGGCGCTCGAGAAGGTCAGGGCGAGTGCCCCGGCCAGGAGAAGGGCCGCCGGCTTACGGAACCGGACGACCGACTGCGGGATCGCGACCATGTAGCCTCCGTGGGGATGGACCCGTCTCGGGATGACGAGACGACAAAGAGTCCTGTCCGCGCATCCTCATCGAGGGGGTGACCCCCTTCGACAGGTCCAATGGACCATGGCGGCCAGTACCTTCGGTGATGCCGTGGGGTGCCGGCGAGGCGAATGCGACGGCGCGGCCTACAGGTCGGGGACGTCCTCCGGAGCGATGTCGCCCTGGCGACCGACCTCGGCCGCGGCGATCATCTGGGTCCGATTGATGAGGATGAGGTCATAGTGGCCGACGATCCGGGTGTCGGCCAGCGACCGGGTGGCGGCCCCGGTGACGGCGACGAATCGTGGGTCCGACGTATCGACGAACGCGGCGATGTCGGTCTGCCCGAAGACGTGGACCCGACCGGTGACCGTATGACCGGGGGTGAACATCACGAACTCCCGGGCCTGGCGCGACTCGGCCGTGCTGCCGAAGCCGGGCTCGATGAAGCCCCCGGCCGCTCCCGGCTCGGGAGCCACGGCGTGCTGCTGGGCGATGAACGAGATCTCGTCCTGATCGACCATCAGCTCGGGCAGGACCAGGCTGGTCGGGTCGCCGTTCCGGCGCAGGAGCTGGGCATCCCGGACCCGGATGTAGCCACTCGACGCGTTGATGAGATCGGACAGTCGCCCGAACCGGCCGAGGTTGATCGTGCCGGTCAATCGCAGGTTCGTCCCCACGAGCTCGATGGGCTCGTCGTGCCCCGTCGTTTCCGTGACGTCGTCCCAGACCATGGACGGATTGTAGTGACACGCCGGGCTGCCGACCGGCGCGGGTCAGCCATCCCCGGCGGGCTCGCCCGGGAGCATCAGCCGGAACGTCGCCCCGATCCCCGGCGCGGGTGGGTCCAGGACCAGGTCGCCGCCCATCCCGCGCATCAGGGCCCGCGAGACGTACAGGCCGAGGCCGCTGCCGTTGCCGCTCATCCGCCCGGCGTCACCCCGCTCGAAGCGCCCGAACAGCCAGCCTCGGTCGGCCTCGTCGAGACCGGGTCCCTCGTCGGAGATGGTCACCCACAGCTGCCGGGACTCCGGGTAGGCGCCGATGTCGACCGAGACCGTGCCCTTGCCGTACTTGACCGCGTTGTCGAGGAGCGCCCAGAGGACCTGGTCGAGCTGATCGATATCGGCGACGCCGAGCCAGTCGGGTGCTCCGTCCTGCAGGTCCAGTGCGCGATCCTTCACACCGAGCGCGTCCCAGGCCCGACGGAACCGTGGGGCGATGGCGACGACATCGGGCACCGGGTCGGGCGGTTGCGATTCGAGCCGCCCGACCAGGACGAGCTGCTGGACCATCCGTGACAGGCGATCGGCCTGTTCGGCGATGATCGCGAGTCGCGGGTCATGGTCCGTCGCGGCCAGCGCCTCGGCGTTCGACCGGATGGACGTCAGCGGTGTCTGCAGGTTGTGACTGACGCCGCGCAGGAAGTCATCCTTGATGTCGCTCAGGCGCCGCAGCTGGACGTTCTGGTCCTGGACCTGGTTGAACAGCTCCGCGTTGCGGATGGCGACACCGATCTCGCTGGCGAACAGGTCGAGCAGGGTCTGGTCGGCCCGCTCCCAGGTCTGGGTCGCCGGCAGGCTCGCCCGAAGCAGGCCGATCCGTTCCTCGCCCGCCCGGAGCTCGGCGCGGATCGGGACGGACACGCCGGGGATCCGTTCCTCGGGTTCGACGCTGGACGGGTCCACGAACCTGATCGTCGCGGAGATGAAGCCGAAGGCTCGTTCGGCGTCGCGCGCCGCGCGCTCCGCCATCAGCTCGACGCCGACGCGCGGCTCGGCGGATTCGACCGCCGCCAGGATCAGGCCGAGCTGCAGGTTTCGTCTCTGCGCGTCCGCCGCCAGGCGATTGTGGCTCTCGGCCAGCCTGGCCAGCACGTCGTCACCTTCGACCGGGATGACCTGACCCCCGTCGCCGGCCGAGACGCGCGTGACCGCGGCGGAGATCTCGAGCAACGGGGCCATCAGGTCGCGCCCGACGGCCGCGCCCCCCAGCACCCCCGCGACGACGGCGATCGCGACGACGAACAGGAGCAGTCGCGTTCCGACCTGGGGTTCGAGCGCTCCGGTCACCATCAGAAGCACCCCGAAGATCACCAGCGGGACGATCGCCGCCGCCAGCAAGGTGATGGTCAGCCGCGCCTGGAAGGACAGCCGGGGGCGGTGCTCGGCCAGCGGCTCGCGCTCCTGCATCACGGCCGGGGGTCGGCCCCGTCGACGGTGGTCGCCACGGGGGTCGACGGGACGAGGCGGTAGCCGACCCCTCGGACGGTCAGCAGATGTCGCGGGCGATTGGGCTCCGTCTCGAGCTTCTGGCGGAGGCGACGCATCGTCACCCAGACGTACGAGGCATCGGCATCGTCGGTCTCGGCCCAGCCGCGGCTGAGCAGTGTCTCCGTCGTCACCACGTTGCCGAGGTTAGCGGCGAGGGTGAACAGCAGTCGCGATTCGGTCGGGGTCAGCCGGACCGGCGAACCGGCCACGATCGCCTGTCGCCGATGGAGCTCGAGGACGAGGTCGGGGCCGAGGTCGAGGCCCTGGCGCGGAACGCGGTCGCCGACGCGGCGCAGGACGCGCTGGATGCGCGCCCGGAGCTCCGAGTAGTGATAGGGCTTGATGACGTAGTCCTCGGCGAACTCGTCGAGCAGGTCGGCCTTGTTGTCCCCGGCGTCGACCGCCGACAGGACGATGATCGGCAGGTCGGCGCGCGCCTTGACCTTGCGAGCCAGCGTCAGGCCGTCCATCCGAGGCATCAGCAGGTCGACGATGAGCAGGTCGGGCCACGCCGCGTCGAGCCGCTTGAGCGCCTCCTCGCCATCGCGCGCGGTGGTCACCTCGAAGCCATCGAGGCGCAGTTGCTCGGCCAATGGCACGAGAAGCCCGCGGTCATCGTCCACCAGCAGGATCCGGGGTGCCGCGGGCCCGTGAGGATAGCCTGCCGCGCTGCCGAGCATGCGGTCGAGTATATGCGTCGTCCGACGCCCCTCGACCACGCCGGACCGCTGGGTCAGGGGGCCTTGGGGTCGACGAACCGGCAGCGGGCTCGGAGCGGGCAGGCGTCGTGGTCGGGGCGCTGGGCGTGGCAGATCTTGCGGCCGTGCTGGATGAGGTTGACGTGGGCCTCGTACATCTGGTCGGGTTCGAGCATGCCGAGGAACAGGTCATGGGCATCGTCGGCGGTCGCCTTGGGGCCGACGAGACCGACCCGCCGGGCGACCCGCTCCACGTGGCGGTCGACCGGCATCAGCGGCAGGCCGAACGAGAAGAGCAGCAGCACGGAGGCTGTCTTCTTGCCGATGCCATCGATCGAGACGAGCCAGTCGCGGGCGCCGAGCGCGGTCAGGTCGCCCAGGAACTCGAGCGAGTAGTCGCCGCGTTCCTCGCGGATCCGCCGCAGGGTCGCCTGGATCCGTGGCGCCTTCTGGTTGGCGAGGCCGCCCGGCCGGATCGTGTCGACCAGCTCGGGGAGCGGCGCGAACTCGATGGCACCCCAATCGGGCGCCACCCCGTCGGGCAAGCCATCGCCACCCCAACCGGCGCCCGGGTTGTGCGCCTGGACCTCGCCGTCACCCGGGTAGCGCGCGCGGAGCGCCTCGAACGCCACCTCCGCGTTGGTGTCGGCGCTGTTCTGGGTGAGGATGGTCAGGATGAGCTCGCTCGTGGGATCGAGACGGCGCTGCCAGGT
>DASYSM010000044.1:0-14340 GCA_036003325.1 Candidatus Limnocylindrales bacterium | reverse complement strand
TCGCGCAGGTCATGGACGCGCACCGCGGCGAGCCCCTGTTCCTGGATCCGACCCGGGATGCTCTCGCCGAGCGGTCCGGCGAACATGCCGGTGAAGAGCGTCAGGATGTCGATCTCGAGCGTCATCCGGGCGCCTCGGGCGGCGGCGTCGCCTTTCGGCGGGTCCGCCGCCGGGGTGCCTTCGGTCGGTCCGGGTCGGCCGTCCGCGAACGCGGCGCACGCAGGTCGAGCGAGTCTGCGTCGACCACGATCTCGCCGCGGCGTGGCGCGAAGATCCGGACGAAGGCACGCACGGCCGGGAGGTCGAAGCTGCCGAACGGTCCGCCCTCGACCGCGAACACCTCGGTCTCGCCGATGCGATAGATGTCGCGCACGGTGCCGAGCTCGGTGCCGTCCACGCCGCGCACCGTCGAGCCGATGACCTCGTGCCAGTAGTAGCTCCCTCGGGCGAGGTCTTCCTCGGGCCGGACGACCGATTCGAGGTAGACGCCCCGGAGCGTGTCGGCAGCGTCGCGGGTGGTGACCTCGTCGAAGCGGATCCGCCAGCCTGGGCCGTCGGCGACCGCCTCGGCCGATGCGATGGTCAGAGGCCGGTCGTCGCCCTCACGGAACAGGACCGCCCCGGCCACGAAGCGATCCTCGGGCCGATCGGTCAGGACCTCGGCACGGACCGCTCCGCGCAGGCCGTGGACGCCCCGCACGAGGGCGACCACGAGCCGTTCGTCGACGCTCAGAGGATCTCGAGCTGGACCGGCTCGCCGTCGCGCGCCGCGGTCACCTTGAGCAGGGTCCGGAGGGCCTTGGCGACGCTGCCGTTGCGCCCGATCACCTTGCCCATGTCGTCCTCCGCGACGTGGAGCTCGATGACGGTGGCACCGTCCTCCTCGACGACCTCGACGGTCACCGCGGACGGGTCGTCGACCAGCGACTTGGCGACGTATTCGACCAGATCCTTGGCTGCCATGGTCGCGACCCCTCTACTTGGCTGCGGGCACGATGCCCGCGTTGCGGAACAGCCGCAGGACCGTGTCGGACGGCTGGGCACCCTTGGCCATCCAGGCCTTCGCCGCCTCGGCGTCGACCTCGAACTCGACCGGCTCCGAGCGCGGGTTGTAGTGACCGATGATCTCGATCGCGCGCCCATCGCGGGCACTGCGGCCGTCGGCGACGACGACTCGATAGGTCGGCTGCTTGGTCGCGCCGACGCGCGTCAGCCTGATGCGGACTGCCATGGGTGTGGGACTTCCTCCTCTGGGCCGAGCCGCTGGATGCGGCTCGCTACTTGACCGTGACGTAGATGACCGAACGGTCCAGGTCGTTCCCGGTCGCGCTCGATGCGTAGATGGCATCGAACGGAGCCAGGAACGGCTTGATGTCGCTCTGGTACGTGGCGATCGCGGCCGGATCGGCTCCGGTCCCGACGGCGGCCTTCTCGATGAGGCCGCGGATGGCGGTGATGTCGATCCAGGTCGCACCCGTGCCCGCGCCGGCCCGGTCGGCCAGCGACGAGTAGCGATCGTTCGAGGCGAGTGAGGTGTCCTTGGTCGTGTCGACGACTTCCTTGACGAAGCCGGGGCCGGAACCGATCACCACCACGTCGTCGGTCACCGCGTAGGCGATCTGGATGTGGCCCGTCGGCAAGCCGGGCAGGCCGGCGGCACCCGTCGCGCCGGCGGCCCCGGCCATCCCGGCCAGCCTGGACAAATCACCGAGGTCGATGACCGTGATGGTGGTCCCGGCGTAGGCCTCGTCCGTCACGGTGATCCCCTGCTGGGCGCCGGCGATGGCGATGAACGAGCGCAGCGCCGTGAACAGATGCTGGGCGGCTGCCTTGTCATTCGGCACGATGATCGCGCCGCCCTCGGGCGCCCCATCCGGTGCGGTGACGACGACGGCGCTGTCGCCGGCCCAGCCGAATGCCGCGTCCGCGCCCCCGATCAGGCCGAGAGCCTGGTCGACCTGGTCCAGGATCGGCTTGAACGACGCGTCGCCTCGGTACAGCTGGAGCGTCTGCTTGATGGTGGTCCCGAGATCGTTCGACATCGCAGCGACCAGCGCCGTGCCCGGGATGTGCTCGGCGATCGCCGATCGACGGTTCTCGGTCGGGCCCAGGCGCGTCTCGGGCAGCGGGCTCGTGGCCTCCATGACGATCGCGTCGCTCTGGAAGCGGAGGGAGTAGGCGGCCCACTCCGGGAGCGCCTTGTCGAGGGTGTCGTAGAGCGAGGTCGACGTGATCCCACCGGCCGAGCCCAGTGATGCGGCCAGGTCCTTCGACCAGTCGAGCAGCGGGTGGAGAGCGAGATAGGCGAACCCGACGTGGTCGTCCGACATGGAATCCAGCGCGGCCTTCGGCCCGGGTTCGCTGGCGAAGCCACCGTTGCCCTGGGTGTCGACGGCCGCCTTGACCGACGCCAGGTCGCCGGCGACGGCGACCTTGCCGTCGACGATGGCGAATGCCGGCTGTAGCCCGCCGGTCTGGTCGAACAGGGTCAGCGTGGTGCCGCCATACGACTGCTTGGTGGTCGTGGCTCCGTTCTTGGTGATCGCCGCGTCGAACCAGGCCTGCGCCGCGGCAGCGTCGGTGACGGACAGGAGGGTCAGGCCGCGGGACGAGCCCATCGCCGCCGCGTCATCGCCCTTGAGCGATGAGGCCGGCGGCAGCGGCCCGAGCGCGAACGCGAGCTCGCCCCCGAACCACGGCTTGATATCGGTCGTGTAGGTCTGCGAGCCGTCGGTGGCCTTCTTGACCAGGTCATCGAGGACCTGGTCGAGCTTGCTCTCGAGCGCGGTCTGGTCGGCGAAACCCGGGAACTTCGAGAGGAACTCGCCGACGGCCCGGCGCTGGTCGCCCGGGAGGTCGAGCCGGACCTCGGTGTAGGACACCGTGCTGTCCGGCACGTAGCCGAGGACGGTCGCGTCGGTGGAGCGGCCGGTGATGACCGCCGCGACGGCAGCCGTGGTGCCGATGATCAGCGCCACGACCGCGATGCTGATCGCCCAGCGGAAGCGGCTCTGTCGGGTCCGCGCCGACCTGGTCGAGATGACCGGTGTGGCAAGGGCGCCGGCCGCCACGGCGACCTCCTGCTGGTCGGCACGGGCCGACAGCTCTTCCCGGCCGGCCGGCGTCAGCGGGGCGGTCGGGACCGTGTACGCGCTCGGCGACGTCGACGTCTCGACACGCGTGGTCGCGTCGGTCGGGGTCGAACTGGTCGTGTCCTGGGTGGGCCGGAGGTCGTCGGTCATCGTGGTCCCCTCTGCCGGCTCAACGCCGGCCCGTCAACGCACCGAGGGCCGCGCGCTTGCCGCCACCGGAGAGCTGTTTCATCAGTTTCTGCATCTCGAGGAATTGTTTCACCAGCCGGTTGACATCCGGCAGCGTCGTCCCGGAGCCGGCCGCGATGCGCCGCCGGCGGGAGCTGTTGAGGACGGTGGGATCGCGGCGCTCCGCCCGGGTCATCGCCCGGATGATCGCCTCGGTCCGCTTGAGATCGCCGCGGTCGACCGCGGCCTGGGCCTCGCCCGCCAGGTTGCCCATCCCGGGGATCATCGACATGACCTGGCCGAGCGGTCCCATCTTCTGCATCTGCTGCATCGAATCGAGCATGTCGTCGAGGGTGAACGCGCCCTTGCGCATCTTGTCCTCGAGCTGCGCCGCCTGCTTCTGGTCGACGTGCTCCTGGGCGCGCTCGACGAGGGTCAGGATGTCGCCCATCCCGAGGATCCGGCCGGCGAGGCGGTCGGGATGGAATACCTCGAGCGCGTCGGTCTTCTCGCCCGTGCCGAGGAACTTGACCGGGACGCCGGTGACCGCCGAGATCGAAAGGGCCGCGCCGCCCCGGGCGTCGCCGTCGATCTTGGTCAGGATCAGGCCGCTGACCGGCACCGCGGCGACGAACGCCTGGGCGACCGCGACCGCCTCCTGGCCGGTCATCGCATCGACGACCAGGATCGTCTCGACCGGGTGGACGGCGGCATCGACCGCGGCGATCTCGGCCATCAGCGCCTCGTCGACGGACAGCCGGCCGGCTGTGTCGAGGATGACCACGTCACGGACCTGGCGCTTCGCGGCGGCCACCCCGCCACGGACGATGTCCACGACCGGTGTGCCGGCCGGCGCGCGATAGACCGGGATGTCGAGCGTCCGCCCGAGCGTCTCGAGCTGGTCCGCGGCGGCCGGGCGGTAGGGGTCGGCGGCGACGAGGAGCGGCCGTCGGCCGAGCTTGACGACATGGCGGGCGAGCTTGGCACTGGACGTCGTCTTGCCCGAGCCCTGCAGGCCGACCATCGCCACGACCGCCGGATTGCCCGACAGGTGGAACGTCCGGTCACCGGCCGACAGCAAGGCGACCAGCTCGTCGTTGACGATCTTGACCACCTGCTGGCCGGCCGACAGGCTGTCGAGGACCTCGTGGCCGATGGCCTTCTCGCGAACGCGCGCGACGAAGTCCTTGACCACCTTGAAGTTGACGTCCGCCTCGAGCAGGGCGAGGCGGACCTCGCGCATGGCGGCATCGACGTCGGCTTCGCTGATCCGGCCGCGGCCGGTGAGCGTGCCGAGCGTCTTGCGCAACCGGTCGCTGAGGCTGTCGAACATGGTCCGGGTGGGGACTCCATCGTGGGTGGGACCGGAGCGGCGACCGCCGTCCCGGGTGGTGCGCGAGTTCTGACGCACCGGGCAGCGGGAGTGTACCGCAGGCCCTCGATGGGCACTATGCTCCGCCTCCCGTGCGCAACCCGTTCGCCTCCGCCCTCTGGCGCGATCCGTCCTTCGTGCGGGTCTGGACGGCGGCGTCGATCTCGATCTTCGGCTCGCTCATCACCAGGCTCGCGCTGCCGTTCGCGGCGATCCTGGTCCTCGGGTCGGGGGCGATCGAGGTGGCGCTCCTGCGCGGGATGGAGCTGGTCGCGGCGCTCATCTTCGGTCTCGTGGCTGGCGCCTGGGTCGACCGGCTGCGCCGCCGGCCGGTGCTCATCTGGGCGGACCTCGGGCGGGCGATCCTGCTCGCCTCGATCCCGGTCGCGTTCGCTCTGGGCGTCCTGACCTTTCCGCAACTGCTCGTCGTTTCGGGCCTGACCGCGATCCTGACCACGTTCTTCGATGCGGCCGACACGGCCTACCTGCCGACGATCGTCGAGCGCGACGAGCTGGTCGACGCGAATGCCGCACTGTCAGCCAGCGGCTCGGTGTCGGAGTTCGCCGCGTTCGGCATCACCGGCTTCCTCGTCCAGATCCTGACGGCGCCGATCGCGATCGCCATCGACTCGGTGTCGTACGTCGTGTCGGCGATCCTGCTCGCGACGATCCGGGAGCCGGAGCCGCCACCACCACCCCGCGCCGACCGCGAGCCCGTCCTGGACGAGATCCGCGAGGGCATCCGGCTGGTCCGCCATGACCCGGTGCTGCGTGCCTTCGCGTTCGCCCAGATGTCGATCGCGGCGATGTTCGGCGTGTTCGGTGCCGTCTGGTTCCTGTTCGTCCTCGAGGATCTCCACATCGATGCGGCGGTCCTCGGCATCATCGCGGCGGTCGGCGGCGTGTCGGGCTTCGTCGGCGCAGTCGTCGCGTCACGCGCGGCGCGCCGCTGGGGGATCGGCCCGGTGGCGATCGCCGGTCTGCTCGGAACGTCGCTCGGCAACGCGTTCATCCCGATCGCGCCGGCGGCCTTCCCGATCATCGCCATCGGCTGCCTGGTGATGGCCCAGATCGTCGGCGATTCGGCGGCGACCGTGTACGACATCACCGAGGTCTCGGTCCGCCAGACGCTCGTCCACGACCGGGCGCTCGGGCGGGTCACGTCCACGTTCCACGTCGCAGCGATGATCGCGCAGCTCGCAGCGACGCTCATCGCCGGCGTGCTCGGCGAGCTCATCGGCGTCCGGGCGACGGCCTGGCTCGCCCCCGTCGGCGGCCTGGTCGGCGCCGCCGTCCTGTGGTCGTCCCCGGTCCGCCACCTGCTGACCTTGCCACCGCAGGTCGGCGAGCTCGAGATCGACCCGATCGAGGCGGCCCGGGCCGCCCACCTCGAGCAGCCGCCGGGCGTCTGATGTCCCGGCCGGGCGATCAGGCGAACAGGGCTGCCACGAATGCGTCGGGGTCGAACGGGATGAGGTCCTCGACCTTCTCCCCCACTCCCACGAAGCGGACCGGGATGCGCAGTGCGTCCTCGATGGCGAAGATGATGCCGCCCTTCGCCGTCGAATCGAGCTTGGTCAGCACGATGCCGGTCAGCCCGACGGCGTCGTGGAACGCCTTCGCCTGGGCGAGCCCGTTCTGACCGGTCGTGGCGTCGAGCACGAAGATCGTCTCGGGCTCGACGCCGGGCAGCCGCTTGTCGACGATGCGTCGGACCTTGGCCAGCTCGTCCATGAGGTTCGAGCGGGTGTGCAGTCGGCCGGCGGTGTCGGCGATGACCAGATCGGCCCCGCGGGCTACCGCCGCGTCGAGCGCGTCGTAGACGACGGCACCCGGGTCCGCGCCCGGAGCGTGGGCGATCATCGGGACGGCCGCCCGATCGGCCCAGATGCGGAGCTGGTCGATCGCGGCGGCGCGGAACGTGTCGGCGGCGGCGAGGATGACCGACCGACCCTGTCCCTTGAACCGGTTGGCGAGCTTACCGATGGTCGTGGTCTTGCCGGTCCCGTTGACGCCCACCACGAGCACGACGGCCGGGCTCCCGGCCACGGACGAGCGCGGGTCCCAGACGAGGTCGCGGGCGACCAGCAGGGCCGCCAGCTCGGTGCGGATGGCGGCCTCGGCGCCGCCGGGCGCGCGACTGCGTCGGGCGCGGTCGACGAGCTCGATGGCCAGCGCGGCGCCGACGTCACCGGCGATGAGCGTCTCCTCGACGTCGTCCCATGAGGGTCCCTCGGTGCCCTCCGTCGCGAGCGCGCCGCGCAGCCTCGACATGAAGCCGCCCCGGGTGCGCTCGAGCCCCGCGTCGAGCGCGGCCGCGGTGTCGGCCGACGCGGTCGGTGCGAGCGGCGCCGGAGGGGCCTCGTGGACCGGCTCCGCCCAGGCGGGAGTCGGTGGTTCGGCGGTGGGCACCGGCGTCGGCATCTCGATGGTCACCACCGACGGCGGCGGCGGGTCGAACGGGAAGACGGCATCGGCCGCGTGCTCATCCGGCGACTCCGGGGCGGCGACGGTGTCGGTCGGGTCGATGAAGTCGGCGGGATCTGGCTCCCATGACGGATCGACGAAGTCGGGATCGACCGGCTCGTCGACTTCGCGTTCGGGAGTCTCGTTTCGGTTGCGTCGCCAGAAGGGCATGGGCCGGAAGCCTACCCCGCCAGCGCCGTTCGGTCCCGATCACGCGCGGCGATGGCCTGTGCCTCGTCGAGCCGGAGACTGATGACGCGGCTGACCGAATCGTCGCCGACCGTCACGCCGTAGAGCGCGTCGGCCGCCTCGATGGTGCCGCGGTTATGGGTGATGACGATGAACTGGGTCTCGTGGGCGAGGCTGCGCAGGGCATCGGCGAACCGCCCGATGTTGGCCTCGTCGAGCGCGGCGTCGACCTCGTCGAGGACGCAGAACGGGACCGGCCGGACCTCGAGCATCGCGAACAGGAGGGCGACCGCCGTCAGTGCGCGTTCGCCGCCGGACAGCATCGCGAGCGCCTGCGCCTTCTTGCCCGGCGGACGGGCGACGATCTCGATGCCCGTCGCGCCGAGGTCCGTCGGGTCGGTCAACGACAGCTTGGCGAAGCCACCCCCGAACAGTTGCTCGAAGCGAGTCGAGAAGGCCGCCTCGAGGGCGGCGAAGGTCGTCCGGAACCGATCCGCGATCATCGTGTCGAGCTCGACGATCAGGTCGCGCGTCTTGGCGATGGCCGTCTGGAGGTCCGACGCCTGGGTCTCGAGCGTCTCGAGCCGCGCCTTGAGCGCGGCGTATTCGTCGACGGCGTAGGGGTTGACCGCACCGAGCTCATGGAACCGTCGCCGGAGCTGGCCCAGCCGGGCGGGCCCGGGCGGCGGACCATCGGGCGCGGTCGCCGACCAGAGCGGGGTGACGCGCGCCAGGGCCGATTCGAGGGCGGCCACGTCCCCGGAGACGGCGTCCTCGTCAGCGACGACGTCCGGCACCCCGCCGATGGCGGTCGCGACTGAGGCTGGATCGGTGGTGCTCGGCAGGCTGGTCGCGCCGGCGGCGAGACGTTCGAGTCGGGCGATCCCGAGCTCGCCCAGACCGGCGAGCTCGACGACGATTCCCTCGTGGAGCGCGTCGAGGCCGAGCCGGGCCTCGAGCTCGGCATGATCTGCCGTCCGCAGCGTGGTGTCGGCCGCCCTGAGGCGTTCCCTGGCGGCGGCCGTCTCGCGTTCGGCGGCTGCGAGTCGCTCACGGTCGTCGGCGTCGGCCGCCTCGACCTCGACCAGCGCCTCGCGTGCGGCTGCCTCGGCGGCGGCCGTCGTGGCGATCTCGGCGCGCAGGCTGTCGCGATCCTCGGCAAGGGTGCGCTCGCGTTCGCCGAGGGCGGCCGCATCGCGCTCGGCCCGTGCG
The DNA here is from genome assembly GCA_036003325.1 of Candidatus Limnocylindrales bacterium. Lineage (GTDB taxonomy): Bacteria > Chloroflexota > Limnocylindria > Limnocylindrales > CSP1-4 > SPCO01. Next base: position 5,841 of record DASYSM010000044.1, on the reverse strand, counting down.
ATCCGCTCCTCGGCGATGACCGTCGAGGCCTCGGCCCGTGCGCGCCGGTTCTCGGCGTCGCGCCGCGCCGCCTCGCGACCGGCCGACTCCTCGGCCAGTCGGTCGCGCCGGGCGCGCAGCTCGGTCGCACGAGCCTCCCATGCCGCCAGTGCCTCGCCATCGACCGCCGTGGCTGCGGTGTCCCGATCGTCGACGGACGGCTTGTTCGCGCCATCGGCGGCGGCCGCGAGCCTCGCCCGGTCGAGGTCAGCGGTCAGGCGTTCGACCTGGGCGTCGTGCCAGGCGCTCTCCCGGATGACCGTCTCGTGCTGGCGCGCGGCGAAGCGCTCGGCTTCCTCGGCGGCGCGGCGGGCGCCGGCCGCACGGCTCTCCTCGGTCCGCGCCGCGGCCAGGGCATCGGCTGCCTCCTTGGCGGCCGCCGCCAGCCGGACCGCCACGGCGCGCGCCCTGGCGACCTCGCCGTCGGCCGCCTCGGCCTCGCCGGCCAGACGATCGATCTCGGAGCGGCGTTCCAGAACGGATTCGCCGGCGCCGAGCGTCACCGCGAACTCGGTGACGACCGCGCTGCCGTCGCGCGGGACGGCCAGCCAGCCGGGTGGCAGGCCGGCTTGGACGGCGAGGCAGGCGCGCAGATCGGGAAGCCAGGCGGCCCGCGCAAGAAGGCGCCGCGCGGCACCCGAGACATCGCGCCGGACGGCCACGTCGAGCGTCCCGCCGCCGGCCGCGGCCAGTGCGTCGCGGAACCGGCGCTCACGGGCATCGTCGTGGGCCGCAGCGCCGGCCGCCCGCTCGGCGACGACCAGCGAGCCGCGCTCCGTCGCCAATCCCGGGATGGCGTCACCCGGGACCACGTAGGCGCGTGTCGCGGCGCCGAGGGCGGCCTCGGCGGCGGCCCGCAGCGGCGGATCGATCGACAGGTCCTCATCGACCCGGCGCCCGCCGGATCGGCGCGCGGCGCGCGCGATGCCGCGCGCCTCCTCCTCGACCAGCCGGGCTTCGAGTCCGTCGAGCCGGGCTCGGACCTCCGCGGCGGCGGCGCTCGCGCCGATCGCTCGCTCGTGGGCACCGGCATGTTCCGCGTCGGACGCATCGGCTCGCGCGCGGGCCTTCTCGCGAGCCGATGCGGCGGCCTTCTCGCCCTCGATCGCATCAGCCAGGGTCGTCCGCGCCGCGGCGAGGGCGCCGGCCAGGGCGATCCGCCGTTCCGCGGTCGCAGCCGCCTCCCGCGCCTCCTCCTGCGCGCGGCGCTCGACCTCGCCCAGCCGGCGGCGGGCCGTCTCCGATTCGGCCAGGCGAGCGGCGGCAGCGCGCCGAAGAGCGGCAAGCTCCTCGCCATGCGCCCGGCTGGCCGAGCGCAGCGCGCCCAGCTCGGCCAGCGCGTGGGCAAGCTCGCGCTCGGCGTCCCCCAGCGCGGCCTCGAGATCGAGGTCACGCGCCGGGACGGGCGCCGCAAGCGCACGCCGCCCGGCCGTCAGCTCCGCCTCGGCCGCCGATCGTTCGTCGAGCAGGCGCCGCCGGTCGCGATCGAGTGCCTCGAGGTCCGAGGTCAGGCGCGCGTCGCGCAGTTGGGCGGCCGTCGCGGCCGCGCGGGCTGCCTCGTGGGCGGCTCGGCGGTCGCGTTCGAGGGCCGCGCGTTCGCCTCGAGCCGCGGCCATGGCGGCCGCGGCCGCCTCCGCCGTCGACAAGGCCTCCATCGCCACGTCGACTGCCTGGCGGGCACGGTCGCGGCCCGCCCCGGCGACCGCCAGCCGGCCCGCGGTCTCGTGCCAGCGGGCGTGCATCGCCTGGAGCAGCGCCCCGGCGAGCTCCTCGGCGGTCGATTCGCGCGTCGCCTGCTGCTCGGCCTGCGCCGCCAGACGACGCGCCTGGGGCCGGAGCTCGCCGAGGATGTCCTCGACCCGGGCCAGGTTCGACTCGGACTCGACCAGCTGTTCCTCCGCCCGTCGGCGCCGGCGCTCATGGCGGCGGACCCCGGCGACCTCCTCGAACAACGGCCGGCGTTCCTCCGGCCGCAGCGCCAGGGCCTGGTCGACCATCCCCTGCCCGATGAACAGGAACGCGTTGTCGGCCAGGTGCGCGGCGTCCAGCAGGTCGACCAGGTCGCGCAGCCGGATCCGACTCTTGTTGAGGAGGTAGTCGTTCTCGCCCGAGCGATACAGCCGCCGCCCGAGCTCGAGGACCTGGAAGTCGACCGGGAGCAGGCCGTCCGCGTTGTCGATGACGAGGGTGACGTCCGCCATCCCCTGCGCGGCGCGCTTCTCGGAGCCTGCCCAGATGACGTCCTCCGACTTGCGCGACCGGAGGGCACGTCCCTGCTCGCCGAGCGCCCAGCGCAGAGCGTCGGCCAGGTTGCTCTTGCCCGAGCCATTGGGTCCAACGACCGCGCTGATGCCGGGTCCGAATTCCACGTTCGTCCGTTCGGCGAACGACTTGAAGCCGTGCATCCGAAGGGCGAGCAGCCGAGGCTCGCCCTGTCCGCTCCGATCGCTCACGCCACGACCGCGTCCGGACCCGGCCGCCCGCCGGCACCGCTCGATCCGGGGGCCCCGCGCAGGCGCTCCAATGCCTCGGCCGCGGCGGCGGTCTCCGCCGCACGACGCGATGGACCCTCGCCGACCCCGAGCAGGTCGCCCGCGACCCAGACCTCGATCCGGAACGACTTCTCGTGGTCCGGTCCGCTCGCCTCGGCCAGGTGGTATGTCGGCCGGTCGCCGGTCGTCCGCTGGGTGTACTCCTGGAGCCGGCTCTTGGGGCTCTTGAGCGCGCCGATCGGTGCGTCCGCGGCGAGCTCCGGGGACGCCAACTCGACCAGCCAGCCGCGCACGGTCTCGAACCCGAGGTCGAGATAGAGGGCGCCGGCGACGGCCTCGAACGTCGACGCCAGGAGCAGCGGCCGGCGCCGGCCGCTCCGCTGGGACTCGCCTTCGCCGAGCATCAGGTAGGCACCGAGGTCGATCCGGCCGGCCAGTCGGGCGAGCCCGGTCGACGACACGATGGCCGCCCGCCGGGCGCTCAGGTAGCCCTCGTCATCGTCTGGGTGTCGGGCATACAGCTCGTCGGAGATGGCCAGGCTGACCACCGCGTCGCCGAGGAACTCGAGCCTCTCGTTGTGTCCCCGCGCGACATCGGGATGTTCGTGGTGCCAGCTCGAATGGACGAGCGCCTGTTCGAGGAGGTCGAGGTCGTGGACCGGGAGGCCGATGCGCGCCGCGAAGGCCTCGGCGGGACGCATCAGCCCGGTGGCCCGGCCGGTGTCCGGATGAGCGGCTAGGACGAGCGCTCGTCGATGTAGTCGACGGCGTCCTGGACCGTGCGGATCTTCTCCGCATCCTCGTCCGAGATCTCCGTCCCGAACTCCTCCTCGAGGCTCATGATGAGCTCGACCAGATCGAGGGAGTCGGCATTCAGGTCGTCGACGAACGACGCCTCGGGCTTGACCTCATCCTCGTCGGCGCCGAGCTGCTCGACGACGATCTTCTTGAGGCGCTCGTACGTTGTTGCCACTGACTCCCTCCTCGGAGTTGGGTGCTGGTGCCGTCGGCCGGGTGCCGCTGGGCTCCGCTGCGATGTTCCCGAGGACGCCGTTCATGAGGCGTCGCATCGGTTCTCCACTGTACGTGCGTGCCAGCTCGACCCACTCGGCGATGGCCACCCGGGCCGGCGTGGCCGAGTGTAGCACCTCGGATATGGCGCAACGGAGCAGCGCACGGTCCATCCGGGCGAGCCCGGTGACCGGGTACTGGGGCGCCCGGCGCGTGATCTCCGCGTCGATCGAGTCGCGATGCTCGATCTCGGCGGCGACGAGCTCGCGGGCCAGGGTCGCGGCGTTCTCGTCGCGTTCCTCCTCGGCGAGATGGCGCTCGAGGACCGCGTCGGCGGTGCGCTGGCCGAAATCCGCTTCGAAGACGGCGGCGAGGGCCAGCCGGCGGCCCGTGCGCCGGCCCCGAACGCGGTCAGGCCCCGACGCCATCGACCAGCACGGTCACCGACCCGAGCTCGAGACCGAGCAGGCGCTCCACGGTCGCGGCGACCGTCGTGCGGACCTGGCCTGCCAGCGGTGCCAGCGGCTCGCCCGGGCGCGCGACCAACCAGAGCCGGACCAGCACGCGCTCGTCGCGGATCCGGATCGTGATGCTCGAGCCGGCGAACAGGCTGCGCCAGCGCGGCCCGCCACGACCGACGCGGAGGACCCCCGGCACGTCGAGCGCGGTCAGCCGGACGAGCTCGGCGATCACCGCGCGGCCCACGGTCAGCTCCGGTCCGCTCATGACGCCTCCTCGGCCGCACCCGCCGCGGCGGCACCGACCGCGGCCAGCCGCGACGCCCCGCCCGACGAGGCGAGTGACTCGGCGATGAGAGCCGGGACCCGGGTCCGCGCGGTCGTCGCCGCCACCTCACAGGCGAACGTCACCATCCGTCGGCGAGCCCGTCCGTGGGTGATGATGACCGTGCCGCGGACCCCGAGGAGCGGCGACCCGCCGACCTTCTCGTAGTCGAAGATCCCGCGGATCCGGGCGATGCCGGGGCGCATCAGCAGATAGGCCAGCCGCCCGCGGAGGGAGCCCCCGAACTCGTCGCGCCACAGGTCGAAGATGAACGTCGAGAGCCCCTCGAAGAACTTGATGACCACGTTGCCCAGCACCGCGTCGCAGACGACGACGTCGGCCATGTGCTGCGACAGGTCCTTGCCCTCGACGTTGCCCTCGAAATGGAGACCCGACGCATCGAGCAGCTCGGTCGCGCGCTGGATCCTGGCGTCGCCCTTGCCCTTCTCCTCGCCGATCGACAGCAGCGCGACGCGTGGCCTGGCCACACCGAGGACGCGCTCGGCGAAGATCGCACCCATCTGCGCGTACTGGACGAGGTTCTCCGCGGTCGAATCGGGGTTGGCGCCGATGTCGAGCAGGACCATCGGGCCGGTGGCGGTGATCATCTGGACGGCGAGCGCCGGACGATCGACGCCCGGCAGGCGCCCGAGACGCAGCACCGCGGCGGCCATCCCGGCCCCGGTGTGCCCCGCGGTCACCACCGCGTCGGCGTCGCCCCGTTTCACCAGGTCGACCGCGACGAGGATCGACGAGTCCTTCTTCTCACGCAGGGCCAGGGCGGGGTGCTCGTCCATGCCGACCACCTGGCTGGCCGGGACGATCGTGACGTTGGCGGGCAGCGTGCCGGCCAGCCCGCGGATGACGGTCTCGTCGCCGACGAGGATGACCCGGTCCTCCGGGTGCGCCCGGGCGTGGTCGAGGGAGCCCGGGACGACCTCGGCCGGTCCGTGGTCACCACCCATGGCGTCGACCGCCAGCCGGACGCCGGTGCCGGTCGGTCCCGCCGGCTCGGTCACGCTCGAGGACCCCGCGTCAGCGCGCGGCGTCGTCGGCGGCAGGCTTCAGCTCGACCGCCTGGCGGCCCTGGTAATAGCCGCAGTTCGGGCAGACGTGATGCGGCAGCTTCATCTCGTGGCAGTGCGAGCACTCCTCGAGCGCCGGCACGCTGATGGCAAGATGCGCGCGGCGCTCGCCCTGACGGGCGTGCGAGACGCGGCGCTTGGGTACACCCATGGGGTCGGGAGCTCCTTCGGATCATCGCCGCGGCGATGCGCTGGCTGGGCAGTGGGGCGGCGCCGAGACCTCGGATGGAGGACGTCGGACCGACGGCGGAGTGTAGCGCGAATCGGTCACCCTCGTCAGGGCCGACGATTCAGCCCTCGTCGGCGTGGAAGCCGCGGAGGGCCTCGAGGCGCGGGTCGATGTCGTCGGCGGGATGGTCGTGCTCGCCCTCGTCGAGCCTGAGCCCGCAGACGATGCACAGCCCGGGGCAGTCGGGCCGGCACAACGGGGC
>DASYSM010000043.1:0-13315 GCA_036003325.1 Candidatus Limnocylindrales bacterium | reverse complement strand
AGGAGAGCGGCCATGTCGAGGATGGTCAGCGCGACGTCGAAGCGGCACCCGGCGTCGCGGTAGCCGGGCAGGGCCGACCGGTACAGGGCCATCGCCTCCGCCGGGCGGCCCTGGAGCGCGGCGATCCCTGCGCGCACGTTCGACCTGTCGTGGTCCAGGACGCCGCCGTACAGATCGGGCACGAGGTCGAGCACGTGCTGCGCGACATCGACGTGACCGGCGTGCAGGGCAAACCGGGCCACCATCGCGAAGTCGCCGCGGTGTCCGCCAGTGGGGGCGTAGTGGATGAACGGTTCGGAATGCCGGACCGCGTCTTCCACCCGACCCGCCGCGAACGCGCAGCGGGCGAGGTAGCCGGTCACGTTGAGCTCGGTCTGGTAGTCGTTCTCCGAGAGGGCACCCGCGAGGATCCGCTCGGCCCGCTCGAGATCCGGGTCCCCCGTCCACGCGGTGAACACGTCTCGGTTCGCCGCGAGCCATTCCACGTCGAGTCGATCCGGGTCGTTATCGATGAGCGCATCGATCGCCTGCTCCGTCCACGCCCATTCACCCAGGCGTTCGGCCGCCCCGACCGCGTTGCCGGCGTGGTACGAATCGAACCCGCTCAGACCGAGCCTGCGGGCGAGAGCCATCCCTTCGCGTGTCCGCTCGAGCGAGCCGCGCGGATCCCCGTCGACCGTCCCGGACGCCAGATTGTTCAGGCCGCGCATGGCGGCCACGTGTTGGCCATGCGCCCGCGCGTCGAGGACCGCGCCCTCGAGCAGGGCCAGGCCCTCGCGCCGACGACCGCTGAAGATCAGCGCGGTCGCCTTCGTGACAAGGGACATCGCAACGATCTCGTCGAGTCGCAGCGGCTCGGCGAGAGCGAGCGCTCGATCCGACAGCCTGATCGCCTCGGGCATCTCCTGGTTCCGGAAGGCCGCTCGCCCGATGACCTCGGTGAACAGGGCTGCCGCCTCTTTCGCCTCGGCCGCATCTGATCCGATCGGGGCTGGTCCGCTGCCATGCCTCGTGGCCAGCGCTTCCGCCGCTTCTCGGTACGGTCGCGCCACCTCCATCGCGGTGTTGATCTGGGCGCTCGACAGATACAGCTGGATCTGACGCGCGGCAGCCCGGATGGTGCCGACCTGGTCGCCGAGGGCGGCATACGCCTCGAGCGCGGCCTCAAGGCTCCGATGGCCCTCGTCGTAATGAGCCCGATAGCCCTGGAGCGTCCCGACCCGCTCGAGGAGTCGCGCGTGGTCCGACGGGTCGCGCGTCACCTCGAGCGCCGAGGTCAGCGCATCGATCGCCTGCCCGAGTGCCCCGAGTGCGTCGGCACGATCCGCGGTGGCCAGCAACGACACGCGCGCCTGCGCTGCGACCGCTTCGCCGGCCGGCCCATCGGGGGCGGCCCGATACGCCGCGACGAAATGGCTCGCGACGACACCGGCCAGCTCCTCGTCGCCGAGCGACTCGAGATAGCGGGCGGCGGCCAGATGCCGGGCGCGCCGGTCGCGCTTCGACAGCGTCTCGTACGCGACCTCGCGGACGAGCGCCTGGACGAACGCGTGCTGCCCGCGGGTCGGTGCCCGCGGATCCGACTCGACGGTCAGGATCTCCTGTCGAACGAGCGTGTCGAGCCGCGGCTCGAGCGTGGCGGCCGTCTCGCCCGAGATCGCCGCCAGCGCCTCGACCGGAAATGTCTGCCCGAGCACGGCCGCGTCCTGCAGGATCGACCGGTCCGCGGCAGACAGCCGATCGAGCCGCGCCGCGACCAGGGCATGCAGCGTCGGCGGCACCTCGAGCGCGCCCGGTTCGTCGGGGTCGAGGGTCCGGCCGGTCATCACCACCCGGCCGCCCTCCTGGGCGAGCCGTCCGGTGGCGACCATCATGCGGATCGTCTCGACGGCGTACAGCGGCAGCCCGTCAGCACGTTCGAGGATCCGCGCGACGACCTTGGCCGGCAGGTCGGGGGCGATGCCTTCGAGCAGCTCCCGCATCGCGGCATCCGTCAGCGGATCGAGGCGCATGGCGATCGCGCCGCGACGATCCGTCCCCCAGCCGGGTCGTCGTTCGAGGAGCTCGGGCCGGGCGAGGGTGAGCACGAAGATGGGGCTCGATCTGCCCCAGTCGAGGAGGTGCTCGAGGAAGTCGAGCAGGCCGTCATCCGACCACTGGAGATCCTCGACGACGAACGCGACCGTGCCCGTCTGGGCGAGCCGTTCGAAGAACGTCCGCCAGGCCGCGAACAGGTCGTTGCGTCCGCCGGCCGGCGTCTCACCGATCCCGAGCAGGACGAGGATCCGCGGCTCGATCCAGGCGCGCTCTGCCTCGTCGGTGATGTGCTCCTCGACCATCGACGCGATCGCGGCGCGCGTGGCCTCCTCGTCGTCGCCCTCGGTCAGGTTGGCCCGCCGGCGGATCATTTCGCCGAGCGCCCAGAACGTGACGCCCTCGCCGTAGGACGGTGAGCGGCCGCGGTGCCACCAGACCTGCTCGACCACGCCGTCGAGATACTTCTCGAGCTCCCAGGCGAGCCGGCTCTTGCCGATCCCGGCCTGCCCGACGAGCGAGACGAGCCGCGCCCGCTGCTCGCGGCCGGTCGCGTGGAACTGCTCCTTGAGGAAGCGCAGCTCATCGGTCCGGCCCACGAACGGCGGCTCGATCGCGTCCGGCCGGCGCGCCCCGCCACGCTCGCCGACCACCCGGACCGCGCGCCAGGCGGGGAGAGGCGCGGGTTTGCCCTTCAGCTCGTGCTCGCCGGCCGGCGTGAACTCGACCGCCGGCTCGGCCGCCATCCGCGTCGCCTCGCCGACGAGGACGGTCCCGGGAGCCGCCACCGACTGGAGCCGAGAGGCCGTGTTGACCATGTCGCCGGTGACCATGCCCTGGCCCTCGGCGCCGACGTTGACGGCCGCGGGCCCGGTCAGGACCCCTGCCCGGATGGCTAGGTCCACGCCGGCCTCCCGGCCGAGGGCAGGGACCATGTCGACGAGGTCGAGGGCGGCGCGGACGGCCCGTTCGGCATCGTCCTCATGGGCGACGGGAGCGCCCCACAGGGCCATGACCGCGTCGCCGATGAACTTCTCGACCACCCCGCCGTACCGGGCGACGACCACCCGGGTCCGCTCGAAATAGCGATCCTGGAGCTCGCGGATGGTCTCCGGGTCGCGGCTGGCGGAGAGCGATGTGAACCCGACCAGGTCTGCGAACAGGACCGTCACGACGCGTCGCTCGGTGGCGCTCCCGGCGCCATCGATGGCGGACGGAGCTCCGGAGGCTGATGTCGCGCCGGCGGGGGCGACGGCGGTCGGAGCCGCGCCGGCGAGGTTCGTCCCGCACGTGCCGCAGAACCTGGCCCCCGGCGGATTCTGCGCACCGCACGTCGGGCAGCCACCGAGAGCCGTCCCGCAGCCGATGCAGAAGCGGCCGTCGGGCGGGTTGGCGGTCCCACAGGTCTGGCAGTTCACGATCTGCGGAGAGTACCCGTGGCTTGTGCGGGCTGCCAGCCGCCAAGTAGTATCGCGGGCATGAGCACCGTCGCCCCGCTGGATGTCCTTGCCAAGGTCCCTCTCCTGGCCGGCCTCGACAAGAAGGCGCTCGGCCAGCTGTCCGCGATGTTGAAGGACCGCACCTTCCGCGCCGGCGAGACCGCGGTCGACGAGGGCGCCCAGGGCGTCGGCTTCTTCATCGTCCTCGACGGCAGCGCGACGGTGACGATCGGCGGTCGTCAGATCCGGCGCCTCGGCCCCGGGGACTGGTTCGGCGAGATCGCGCTGCTCGGGACCGACAGCATCCGGACCGCGACCGTGAGGGCCGAGACGGATCTCAAGTGCGTCGGCATGACCGCCTGGGAGTTCCGGCCATACCTCGCCGAACATCCCGACATCGCGTGGCAGATCATGGGCACCATGGCGCGCCGGATCGCGGACAGCCCACCGGCCGACTGAGGTCGTCGACGCGCCGCTGACGACAGCGGGGCTGCGGACGACGATCGGTCGGCCAGCGAGCCCCGGTCAGTGGGTCAGTGGGTCAGCGGGTCGGTGGCGCGGTGCTCTCGCGGATGACGAGCTCGGTCGACAGCTCCACGCGGCCCTGGGGCGGGCGCTCACCGCGGGCGATGGCGAGGACCAGCTCGGCCGCCGTCTCGGCCATCTCGCCCAGCGGCTGGCGGACCGTGGTCAGTGGCGGCCCGACCCACCGGGCGACCGGCAGATCGTCGAACCCGACGACGCTGACGTCCTCCGGGATGTGGAGCCGGAGCTCGCGCGCCACCTGGTAGACACCCAACGCCTGGAGATCGTCGCCGGTCACGATGGCCGTCGGCGGATCGGGCATCCGCAGCAGGATCCGGGCGCGATCGATCCCTTCCTCGACCTGGAAGCGGCCATGGCTGACGAGATCGGGATCGATCGCCACGCCGGCCGCGTCCATCGCCGCCCGGAACCCATCGACGCGGGCGCGACTGCACAGGATGTCGTCCGGTCCACCGATGACCGCGATGCGGGTGTGCCCGAGCCCCAGCAGGTGCCGCGTGGCCGTCAGGCCGCCGTTCCAGTTGGTGGCTCCGACCGACGGCGTGTCGTGTCGCAGCTCGCCGGTCGGATCGACGATGACGAACGGGATGTCCCGCGTCCGGAGCTGGTTGCGCATGGTCTCGCTGAGGTCGGAGAAGACCGCGATCACGCCGGTCGGGCGGCGGGCGAGCACGCTCTCGATCCAGCCGCGACCGGGGGTCCGGCGGCCCTGCATCTCGGACAGGACGACCGACAGGTGGTGACGACCGGCGACACGCTCCACGCCCCGGACGATCTCGAGGGCCCACTCGCTGTCGAGCTCATGGAAGATCAGCTCGAGGATGGGGGAGACCCGTTGCTCACGGGCAGCGCGCTTGTAGCCGTGCTCGCGGATGGCTGCCTCCACCCGCTTCCGCGTCTCGGGCGCCACGTCCGACCGGCCGTTGATCACCTTCGACACGGTCGGGACCGACACGCCCGCCTGGGCGGCGATGAACGCGATCGTCGTGCCGTTGCGGTGTCGCCGGTCCTTGGGCGCGATCGGTGAGCTCATGTCGATCGCAGTGTAGCGACATCCGCATGGGTCCGAAACTTTCGGGCGCCGACGATCGTGTCGGCGGCGGTCATGCCAAATGGCCCTTGACGACGCCGATAGCCGTGACTAGGATGCGGCCACCGAAATCATTCGGACATGGTTTCGCAACTTTCGAGCGACTGGAGGACGCTCGGCTGCGAGACGCCACCATCGGTGATCCGTCGTATCGTCGTCCCGCGAACTCGCTCCTCCGTTTGCGGGACGGGGGATACGATCATCACCGGCCTCGACCCCGATCCGGGTCGCACCCGGACGACGATCCGATCCTCTCCCGCATCGCCGCCGATCCCGGGCCGACCGACGTTGGTCCCGGGTGCCACAGCCGCTCGGTCCGTCGTCCGGACGTCGCGTCCGGTCCCGCCGCCCCACCCAGGCATGGAATCCGCCGGTGGTCGACACCGGCGAAGACAGGAGGCCAGGTCACATGATGTCCCGTCGAGGTGCCGCGACCCTGCTCGCGACCGCGGCCGTCGTCTTCGCAGCGTGCTCGAGCGGAAGCGCCTCGAGCGCGCCCGCGTCAGCCGCAGCGACCGCCGCTCCCCCGAGCGCGCCCGCATCCGTCGCACCGTCTGCCGCTCCGTCGGCCGCGGCGGTCACGATCAACTGGTACCACATCCAGAACAACGACCCGGGCAAGAGCCTGTGGCAGAAGCTGGCCGACGACTACACGGCCGCGCACCCGAACGTCAAGGTCAACATCACCGTCCTCGAGAACGAGGCGTTCAAGACCAAGCTGACGACCCTTCTCCAGGCGGGCACCCCGCCGGACCTGTTCCAGTCATGGGGCGGCGGCGGGCTGCGCGAGCAGCAGACGGCCGGTCTCGTCAAGGACATCACCTCGGATGTGTCGTCCTGGGCGAGCGAGATCAACCCCGGCGCCATGGGCATGTATCAGGTGGACGGCAAGCAGTACGGCATCCCGTTCGACCTCGGCATGGTCGGCTTCTGGTACAACAAATCCCAGTTCGCGACGGCCGGGATCACCTCGGCGCCGGCCACCTGGGATGACCTCCTGGCCGATATCGGCAAGCTCAAGACAGCCGGCGTCACCCCCGTCGCGCTGGCCGGCAAGGACACCTGGACCGGGGCCTTCTACTGGGCCTTCCTCGCTGTCCGCGAATGCGGCAAGGCCGGCATGGACAAGGCGGTCACGACCGGTGACTGGTCCGACCCATGCTTCGTCAAGGCCGGTGCGGACTTCAAGAAGCTGATCGACCTCAAGCCGTTCCAGCAGGGCTTCCTCGCCGCACCGTGGGACGGCGCGGGGAGCGGCGCCGCCGCGATGGCCAAGGGCGACGGTGCGATCCAGCTGATGGGCCAGTGGCTGCCCGGTACGGTCACCGCCAACTCCACCGACAAGAAGGGGATGGGCGACAACCTCGGTTGGTTCCCGTTCCCGGCCGTGACCGGTTCCCCAGGTGACCCGAACGACGGGCTCGGCGGTGGCAACGGCTTCGCGGTCGGCAAGAACGCGCCGGCCGAGACCATCGACTTCCTCCACTTCCTCGTCAGCAAGGACGCCGCCAACCAGTGGGGCGCCAGCAACAGCGGCATCCTGCCGACCACGGTCGGGAGCGAGGCCTCGGTCACCGATCCCACCCTGACGGCGGTCCTGGCGGCTCGTGCCAAGGCCAACTTCGTCCAGCTGTATCTCGACCAGGCGACCACCCCGGCGCTTGGCGGGTCCATCAACGACGCGGTCGCCACCCTGTACGCCGGCTCGGGCACGCCCGAATCGGTCGCGGCGGCGATCGCGACGGCCGCCAAGACCCAGTAGTCGCGACGAACCAGCGAACGTCGAACGGGCCGGCCCCAGTGCCGGCCCGTTCGGTATCGTCAGTGCCCAGATGACGACGACGATCGGCGCCGATACGACGAGGCGCCCGCGGCGCGGTCCCGGCCGCCGCACGGCGATCGCCCTGTTCCTGCTGCCGGCACTGCTTCTCTACGCGATCTTCGTCCTGTTCCCGATCGTCCAGGCGGTCCGCTACAGCGTCTTCAAGTGGAACGGCCTGACCCCGCTGACCGACTTCGTCGGCCTCGCCAACTACCAGAGGGCGCTGGCCGACCCCGTCTTCCAGGGGGCCGTCCAGCACAACCTGCTGGTCATCGTCCTGTCGCTCGTCGTCCAGATCCCATTCGCTCTCGGCCTGGCGCTGATGCTCAGCCGCCGGTTCCGGGGCCGGACCGTCCTGCGCCTCGTCTTCTTCGCCCCGTACGTCATCGCGGAGGTCATCACCGGTGTGGTGTGGAGCCTGCTCCTGCAGCCGAGCGGACTGGCCGACGGCCTGCTCCACGCGATCGGGCTGGGCTCGCTGTACCAGCCGTGGCTGGCTGACCCGAGCACGGTCATGCTGGCGATGTTCTTCGTCATCTCGTGGAAGTACTTCGGCTTCCACATGATCCTGTTGCTGGCCGGTCTGCAGGGCATCCCCCACGAGCTCGAGGAGGCTGCGGCGATCGACGGCGCCACCCGGCGCCAGGCGATCCGCTTCGTCACCCTGCCGCTGCTCGGACCGACCCTGCGCGTATCGGTCTTCCTGTCGATCATCGGTGCCCTGCAGCTGTTCGACCTCATCTGGGTCACCACCGGTGGCGGCCCGATCAATGCCTCGAACACGATGGCGACCTACATGTTCGACTGGGGGTTCAAGCGCTTCCAGCTCGGCTACGGCAGCGCGGTGGCGGTGATCCTGTTCGGGTTCGCGCTGATCCTCGCGCTCGCCTACCAGCGCTGGGTCCTGCGTCGGGACACAGAGGGCGCCATGACGACCGGAGGCGAGTAGCGATGACCAGCGTCTCCAGCCCGACCACGGACAGCGCGGCCCGACCGATGACCGCAGCGGCCCGACCGCCGGTCCCGGCTGCCATCCGCCTGGGTCGGATCGTCTCGGCCATCGCACGCTATGGCTTCCTGCTGCTGGTGGCAGCCGTCATCGTCGTGCCGATCGTCTACGCGGTCCTGGGCGGCTTCAAGGATCCTGCCCAGCTCGCGAACGATGCGATCGGGCTGCCGAACCCGTGGGTCGTCGAGAACTACACGGACGTCCTCACCGACCCGAGCTTCTGGCGCCAGCTGGCCAACAGCTCGATCATCGCCGGGTTGTCGACCATCCTGGTCGTGCTGTTCGCCGCGCTCGCCGCGTTCGTGTTCGCCCGCCGGGCGTTCCCCGGCCGCGAGGTCCTGTACACGCTGTTCACACTCGGTCTGCTGTTCCCGGCGGCCGTCGCGATCCTGCCCCTGTTCATCCTCGTCCGCGATCTCGGGCTGCTCGACAACCCGCTCGGGATCGCACTGCCCGAGGCGGCCTTCGGGCTGCCGCTGACGATCGTCGTCCTGCGGCCCTTCTTCCGGAGCATCCCCACCGAGCTCGAGGACGCCGCGTCGATCGACGGCTGCGGCTCGTTCGGGTTCTTCTGGCGGATCCTCCTGCCGCTGTCCCGGCCGGCCCTCGCGACGGTCGGCGTGCTGGCCATCGTGGCCTCCTGGAACCAATTCCTGCTGCCGCTGGTGATGCTGTCCGACGAGTCGCACTGGACGCTGCCGCTCGGGGTGACGAACTTCTCGACGCAGTACACGACCGACACCGCCCGGATCCTCGCCTACACGACCCTCGCCCTCATCCCGGCCCTCGTGTTCTATCTCTTCGCCGAGCGCCAGCTGGTCGGTGGTCTGACCCAGGGATCGGTCAAGGGATGACCACCGCGGCACCGCCCTATCGCGACCCCGACGCGTCCACGTCGGCGCGCGTCGCCGACCTCGTCGCCCGGATGACCCCCGACGAGAAGATCGCCCAGCTGAGCGCGGTCTGGGCGTTCGAGCTGGTGGGCGATGACGGCCCCGACCACGAGCGGCTCCGCGCGCTGGCGGGCAACGGCCTCGGGGAGATCACCCGGCTGGCCGGGTCGACGAACCTGCGGCCGCTCGAGGTGGCCCGCGCGGCGAATGCCATCCAGCGCTTCCTGGTCGAGGAGACGCGGCTCGGGATCCCGGCCATCATCCACGAGGAGTCCCTGCACGGCCTGCTGGCCCTCGACGCGGCGTGCTTCCAGCAGTCGATCGGAGCGGGTGCGACCTTCGACCCCGACCTGGTCGGCCGGGTGGCCGAATCGATCCGCCGACGGATGCTGGCGACCGGGGCGCGCCATGCCCTCGGACCGGTGCTCGATATCGCCCGCGATCCGCGCTGGGGCCGGATCGAGGAGACGTACGGCGAGGACCCGTACCTCGCCGCCGAGCTCGGCTCGGCCTATGTCCGCGGGCTCCAGGGATCCGATCTTCGGGACGGCGTGCTGGCGACCGGCAAGCACCTCGTCGGCCATGGCCTGGCCGAAGGCGGCCTCAACCAGGCTCCGGTGCATCTCGGTCCGCGTGAGATGCAGGACGAGCAGTTCTTCCCGTTCGAGACGGCCGTGGTCGACACCGGTCTGGCGAGCGTGATGCCGGCCTACTGCGACGTCGATGGGCTCCCGTGCCATGCCTCGGGCGAGCTGTTCAGGACGATCCTGCGCGAGCGGTGGGGGTTCGACGGCATCGTCGCCTCCGACTACGCCGGGATCGAGATGCTCCAGACCGCCCACCATCTGACCGACGATCCCGAGATCGTCGCCACGATGGCCCTCGAGGCGGGTGTGGACCTCGAGCTCCCGCGGCTGTCGGCCTATGCCGGGCCGCTGCGCGCCGCCCTGGAGGCCGGGCGGGTGAGCGAGGCGCTCCTCGACGAGGCTGTCGGTCGGATCCTGCGGATCAAATTCCGGCTCGGCCTGTTCGACTGCCCGTACCACGACGAGCCGACCGCGGCCGAGCTGGCGGAGCTGGCCGAGGACGAGGCGCGGGTCGGCCTCGAGCTTGCCCGCCGATCGATCGTCCTCGTCGCCAATGACGGGATCCTGCCGCTCGCGCCGTCGCTCCGACGGGTCGCGGTCATCGGTCCGGGGGCGGACAGCCCGCGCGAGTTCCTGGGCGACTACAGCCATCTCGTCCACGTCGAGACCCTGGTCGAGACGCGCCGCAGCCGGAGCCAGGCATTCGGGATCATCTCGGAGGGTGGTTCGGTCGTCGTCGAGGATGAGCTGGCCGGCCGTCCGACCCTGCTGGACGCGCTCCGGGCGCGGCTCGACGGCTGCGAGGTCCTCCACGCCACGGGGACCGGTATCCACGACGGGTCCGATGCCGACATCGCCGCCGCGGCCGATCTCGCGCGTGCCTCCGACGTGGCGATCGTCGTGGTCGCCGAGCGATCCGGGCTGACCGCCGACTCGACCACCGGCGAGTTCCGGGATCGACGCGACCTCGGGCTGTTCGGTCGCCAGCAGGATCTCCTCGATGCGGTCGCCGGGACCGGGACGCCCGTGGTCCTGGTCGTCGTCAGCGGCCGGCCGCTGGCCCTCGAGCGGGCCGCCGCGCAGAGCGCCGCGGTCCTCCTGGCATGGGTCCCCGGTGATGCCGGTCCGGAGGCCATCACCGACGTGCTGACCGGCGCGACGGACGCGAGTGGACGCCTGCCGGTCACCATGCCGCGCAACGTCGGTCAGGTGCCGCTGACCTACCGGCACCATCCGACGGGCGGGCGCTCGAACCCGCTCGGGGACTATGTCGACGGACCAACGAGCCCGCTCTGGCCGTTCGGGTTCGGGCTGTCGTACACGCGCTTCGAGCTGTCCGACCTGCGCCTCGACCGCACGGCGGTACCCACCCGCGACGGCGAGCTGACGGTCGAGGTCGACGTCGTCAATGTCGGCCGACGGGCCGGCGACGAGGTCGTGCAGCTCTACATCCGGGACGAGGAGGCGACCGTCGCCCGGCCGGTCCGCGAGCTGCGCGGCTTCCGGCGCGTCCACCTGGCACCCGGCGAGCGACGAACGGTCGCGTTCACCCTCCACGCGGACCAGTTCGCCTACACCGGCGCGGATCTGCGGCGGGTGATCGAGCCCGGCCGGGTGAGCCTCCTCGTCGGGCGATCCTCGGACGACCTCCCGCTCCAGGCGACGATCGAGCTGGTCGGGCCGGTCGTCGATCTCAGGGTCCGTCGACACTTCCTGACCGGGACCGCCGTCCGCTAGATCGCGGCCGTCCAGTCTGGTGCGCCGACGCACCGCCAAGCCTGTCGCCGCTGCGAGTCCGACCGATGGCAGTCGTATCCTGTCCTGACGTGCCGCGACCGGTGATCCCCCAGCCGGGTCGGCACAGGCTTGGAGGATCCACTGATGGATCGTGCCCGCCACGTCCCCCGCTACCGGGCGCTTGCCGTCGCGTTGGCGACGCTGCTCGTCCCGCTCGTCGTCGGCTCGGCCGCAGTGGCCGCCGGCCAGCGAGCGCCCGCTCTGCCGTTGCCGCACCCACAGGTGTCGGACTACGTGCAGGTGTCGTCGTCGGAGACGCCGCCCACGCAGGCGCAATGCAACTCCGTCGGCCGGCGCTGCTTCTCGCCACAGGCGATCCGGGCCGCGTACAACGTCAACCCGCTCTACGAGGCCGGCTTCGACGGCGCGGGCCGGACCATCGCGATCGTCGACTCGTACGGGAGCGACACGATGGCGCACGACCTCCACGTCTTCGACCAGCAGTTCGGCCTGGCGCCGATGTGCGGCGAAGAGGGCGTGACCTGCACCGCGGGGATGCCCACGTTCAGCCAGCTCTCCCTCCAGGGCTCGCCCGCGACCAAGGCCCCGCCGAGCAACAGCAACGGCACCGGGCAGGAGGACAAGAGTGCATGGGCGCTCGAGGTCGCCCTCGACGTCGAGATGTCGCACGCCATGGCGCCGGGCGCCAACATCCTGCTCGTCCATACCAACACCGCGGAAACGCTCGGCGTGCAGGGCTTCCCGCAGATGATGGCGGCCGAGAAATACGTGGTCGACCATCACCTGGCCGACGTGATCTCACAGAGCTTCGCCTCCGCCGAAGACGCGTTCGGGAGCACCCAGTCGCTGGAGAACCTGCGCTACGCGTTCAAGGCCGCGGCGGCCAACGGCGTGACGGTGCTGGGCTCGTCCGGTGACGGCGGCTCGGCCAACGCGATCAAGACACCGGTCGGCAAGGGTGGCTCGACGATCCCGGAGCCGACCGTCGAGTGGCCTGCCTCCGATCCGCTGGTGACCGGCGTCGGTGGCACCTACCTGTGCACGGACGCCCTCGACACGACCGACCGTGTCCTCGACAACACCTCGCCGCCGGTCAACTGCCAGAACCAGGCTCAGGACGAGATCGCCTGGATCGACTCCGGTGGCGGCTTCAGCCACGTGTTCGCCCGACCTGCCTACCAGGACACGCTGCCGGCCGGCAGCACGGCCATCGGCAGCACGCGCGGCGTGCCCGACATCGGCCTGCAGGCGAGCTCGCGCACCGGCGCGCTCGTGTACCTGACGCTGCCTCCTGACGGCGACAGCGGCCTGTTCTGCGGGAGCGCGCCGTGCAGCACCGGCTGGTACGACATCGGCGGCACCTCGCTGTCCTGCCCGCAGTGGGCCGGCCTCGTGGCGATCGCCGCCCAGATCGCCGGCCACGGGCTCGGCGTGATCAATCCCGCCCTGTACGCGCTCGCGAGCAACCCGACCACCTACGCCAGTGACTTCTTCGATGTCACGACCGGCAACAACCAGGCCGATCCGAGCGTCCCGGGCTACAACGCCACGCCCGGCTGGGACCCGATCACGGGCCTCGGCACACCGAACGCCGCGAACCTGATCCCCGATCTGGCAGCGTCGTTCTAGGCTTCGTCCCTGTCGAGAGGCCCCGCCGCATCCAGCGGCGGGGCCTCATCGCGTCCCCCTCGTGAACCTCGAACGATCCTGCGTCGTCGGAACGAGGGCACGCCGCGCCGCCGGAAGCGGTCCGTTCGTGTGGGTCAGGGCTGGATCCGGATCGAGCTGACCATGGCCTGGAGGGCGCTCCGGTCGGCCGCCGACGTGCCGGCATAGTCCGTGGTCAGGACGACGACGCGGGTCCCCTTGACGTCGAGGATCCAGAGGTGCCACCGCTGGTCGGACCCCTGGGCGTAGAACCCCGGTTCCCACGGCCAGTAGCCATCGCTGCACGTGGTGATGTCCGACGGGACCTGCAGGTCCATGTACTTCCCTGGATAGCCGCCCAGGGTGACGGGTTCCGGCTTGGTCGTGTCCAGCGAAGGATGCTGCGCGAGTGCGTTGGCGAAGTCGTCGACCGACGGCCCGACCCGGATCATCGACGTCGGCTTCGAATGACACGGATCGGTGTACAGCC
>DASYSM010000042.1:0-7954 GCA_036003325.1 Candidatus Limnocylindrales bacterium | reverse complement strand
CGGGTGCGCGCGCGATGCTGGACGCTGCCCGGGCCTGAGCGCGGCCGTGGGGCCGTGCGCGCCCCGGGCCGGCGATCCAGTTCGTCGCTGCTCCGGTCCAGGCGGCGGGACATGCTGCGCGCGAACCCTGCGCGCGAACCCGGGGCGCGAACCCTGCGCGCGAACCCTGCGCGCGAACCCTGCCCGACATCCTGCCTTGCGGCCATCGAGTGGCCCTTCGGCGTGGCGTGTCGGCGTTCGCGATCCGTCGCCTGTATCGATATGCAGTTGGCCTGGATGAAACGTTCGGCCCTGGGGCACTGCCTGCATGGTCATGCAACCACGGGTGCGCTCGACCGAGCGATCGCCGCCCACCGCCCATGTGGTGGTCATAAGGCAGGATGTATGGCCGAGGCTTGCGGCTGACGCCCCGGCCGAGCAGCCGGCCGACGGACCGGCCCAAACGCCGCCCACCCGCCCGGCCCACGCCGCCCACGCCACCCCACCCGCCGGGCCCACGCCGCCCCGCGGGCCACCCCACCGCCCGTTTCACTCCTCGGCCGGCGCCTCGGCATCCAGCGGCATCGCCGGTTCGGGCGCACCCCGCGGACGCGGCGCCGTCTGCGCGACCACGACTCCGACCA
This sequence comes from Candidatus Limnocylindrales bacterium, assembly GCA_036003325.1. Taxonomy (GTDB): domain Bacteria; phylum Chloroflexota; class Limnocylindria; order Limnocylindrales; family CSP1-4; genus SPCO01. The sequence continues at coordinate 7,331 of DASYSM010000042.1, read as the reverse complement.
TGATGCAGGCCGCCCCGACGAACTGGATCGGCGCCAGGTACTGGCCGAGGAAGACCCAGGCCAGGACCACGATGATGACCGGCTCGACCGTGCTGATGAGGGCGGCCCGGGCCGCGCCGATCCGCCGCACCGCCGCGTAGAACGCCTGGATGGCCAGGAACGACGCCAGGAACCCGATGGCGATGATCCCCGGCCACGCGCCGTCGGGGACCGCGCGCGGATCGAGCGACCCGCCGCTGACGATCGTGAACAGGCAGTAGGCGACGGCGGTGGAGGTGATCATGATTGCCGTCGTCGCCGCCGCATCGCGGGTCGAGCCGACGCGGGCGGTGTCCTCGCTGGCGAGCCGGTCCCGCCGCTCGCCCGACAGCCGTGCGGAGGCGATGATCCAGACCGCATAGATCAGCGACGAGGCCATCAGCAGCACGAAGCCCGCGAGCGGTGGCGCCTCGGACAGGTCGATGCCGCCGAGGGCCAGGACCACGCCGATGGTCGCCAGCCCCAGCGCGATCCACGGCCGTCGTCCCGGCAGCCGCGTCGCGAACCGGATGGACAGGATGGCGACGAAGACCGGGTAGGTGTAGACGATCACGCTCGCCAGCCCGACCGGGACCGTCTCGAGGGCCGCGTAATAGGTCCCGGCGTTGCCCGTGAACAGCACGCCCAGGGCGATCGTCACGGCCAGCTGTCGCCGATCGAGGTTCCGGACGGCGGAGCGCCGCGCCGGCGATAGCGCGACCCAGGTCCACGCCAGCACGGTCCCGATCAGGAACCGCCAGGTGACCAGCCCGAGCCAGCCCATCCCGGTGTCGTAGACCGGGCGCGACAGGACCGACGCCGAACCGAACGAGAAGGCAGTGAGGACGACGAGGGCGATCCCCGTGGCCTGGCGACGATCCACGCTCCGAGGCTAGCAGGACGAGTCGCCAGAGGACCCTCGGGCTCGCATGCCGGCGCTTCGCACTACACTTGAGCGCGTGACCGATCTGTCCGAAGCCGCCGTCCTCCGGCGGATCCCCTCAGTCGCCGAAGAGCGGCTCCGCGCCCTCAGCCGCCGCCAGCCGGTGACCGTCCCGCCGGGCACCTCGCTGGCCGACTGCGTCCGGGCGATCCAGCGCAGCGGGACCGGCGATTCGGTGTTCGTCTGCGACACCGCCGGTCGACTCCTCGGCGTCCTGACCGAACGCGACATCTTCGGTCGCATCGTCGGCGGCAGCGTCGACCTGAGCCAGCCCGTCGAGAGCCTGATGACGACCGATCCCCATACGCTCGATCTGGACCAGACCATCCGCGATGCGATCGTGCTGATGCGGACCGGGCGCTATCGGAACGTGCCGGTCGTCGACGCCGACGGCCGGCTCGTCGGGGTCGTCCGCCAGTCGGACATCATCCGCTACCTGGCCGAGTCGTTCCCCGAGGAGCTGCTCAACCTGCCGCCGCGGACGAACCAGCGGATCAAGGAGCCCGAAGGCGCGTGACAGCCACCAGGGAACTCGACGAGGACGTCCGCGAGCTCGAACGGGTCACCATCCGCTTCGCCGGCGATTCCGGCGATGGGATGCAGCTGACCGGGACGCAGTTCACCCGCACCGCGGCGGTGTTCGGCAATGACATCAGCACGCTGCCCGACTTCCCGGCCGAGATCCGGGCGCCGGCCGGCTCGCTGCCCGGCGTGTCGGGCTTCCAGATCAGCTTCTCCTCGTCGGACATCCACACCCCGGGCGACCAGCCCGACGTCCTGGTGGCGATGAACCCGGCGGCCCTCAAGACCAACATCGGCGACCTGCCGGCGGGCGGCGCGCTCATCGTCAACAGCGACGCGTTCACCCAGCAGAACCTCAACAAGGCGGCCTATGCGAGCAATCCGCTGACCGACGGCTCGCTCAAGTCGTACACCGTCTTCGAGGTCCCGATCTCGACGCTCAACGAGCGCTCGCTCGACGGCCTCGACATGACCAGCAAGCAGAAGGACCTGACCAAGAACTTCTTCGCCCTCGGGCTGATGTTCTGGCTGTACGAGCGCAGCCAGGAGGGGACGATCCATTGGATCGACCAGAAGTTCTCGGCTCGGCCGGTCGTCGCCGAGGCGAACAAGCGGGCACTCAAGGCGGGCTACGCGTTCGGTGAGACGACCGAGGCATTCCACACGCACTACCGGGTCCAGCCGGCCAGGCTCGACCCGGGCGTGTACCGGAACATCACCGGCAACGAAGCGACCGCGCTCGGCTTCCTGACCGCGTCGCGCCTGGCCGATCGCCAGCTGTTCTATGGCTCGTATCCGATCACGCCGGCCTCCGACATCCTCCACCAGCTGTCGGGCTACAAGACATTCGGGGTCAAGACGTTCCAGGCCGAGGACGAGATCGCGGCGATCGGTGCGGCGATCGGGGCGTCCTACGGCGGAGCGCTGGCACTGACGGCCTCGTCCGGCCCGGGCATCGCGCTCAAGACAGAGGCGATGGGTCTGGCCGTCATGGTCGAGCTGCCGCTCGTCGTCATCGACGTCCAGCGCGCCGGCCCGTCGACCGGCATGCCGACCAAGAACGAACAGGCGGACCTGTTGCAGGTCATGTTCGGGCGGAACAGCGACTCGCCTCTGCCCATCGTCGCGCCCGCGACGCCCGGGGAGTGCTTCGACCTCGCCATCGAGGCCTGCCGCCTGGCGCTCAAGTACATGACCCCGGTCGTGTACCTGTCGGACGCCTTCCTGGCCACCGGCTCGGAGCCATGGCGCATCCCGACGTACGACGATCTGCCGCGGATCGGTGTCGAGAACGCCACCGACCCCGCCACGTTCCGGCCGTATCAGCGCGACCCGGACACCCTCGCCCGCCCGTGGGCCGTGCCCGGGACGCCCGGGCTCGAACATCGGATCGGCGGTCTCGAGAAGGCCGATGTCACGGGCAACGTCAGCTACGACCCGGACAACCACCACCGGATGCAGCTCTACCGGCAGGCCAAGGTCGCGGGCATCGCCGACGACATCCCGCCGCTCGACGTGTTCGGACCCGACCATGGCGACCTGTTGATCCTCGGCTGGGGCTCGACCTACGGAGCCGTCCGCTCCGCGGTCGAACGTCTGACGTCGGACGGCAAGTCGGTGGCCCACGCCCACCTGCGCCATCTCAACCCGTTCCCGGCCAACACCGAGGACGTGCTGCGGCGCTACCGACGGGTGCTGATCCCGGAGGTCAACCTCGGCCAGCTGCTGATGCTGGTGCGCGCCCGCTACCTCATCGACGCGGTGGGCTACGACAAGGTCCGCGGCAAGCCGTTCCGCATCGCCGAGATCGTGGCCGAGGCCGACCGCGTCCTTGCCGAGGGGGCCTCATGACCGACACCAACGGGCACGCGAGCAGCGCGCCGGACCAGCCCGCGCTCAGCCCGGAGAACGCGGCTGTCATCCAGCTCACCCGCAAGGACTTCGTGTCCGACCAGGAGGTCCGCTGGTGCCCGGGCTGCGGCGATTACTCGATCCTGGCGCAGACCCAGAAGGTGATGCCCGACTTCGGGTACAAGCGCGAGAACATCGTGTTCATCTCGGGGATCGGCTGTTCCGGCCGCCTGCCGTACTACATGAACACGTTCGGCTTCCACACCATCCACGGCCGGGCGCCGACCCTCGCGACGGGTCTCAAGGCAGCCCGCCCGGACCTGATGGTCTGGGTCATCACCGGCGACGGCGATGCGCTGTCGATCGGCGGCAACCACGTCATCCACTCCATGCGCCGCAACGTCGACATCAACCTGGTCATGTTCAACAACCGGATCTACGGTCTGACCAAGGGCCAGGCCTCACCGACCTCGGAGTTCGGCAAGCGGACCAAGTCCACGCCGGCGGGGACGGTGGACACGCCGATCATGCCGCTGACCATCGCGCTGGCCGCCGAGGCGAGCTTCGTGGCCCGCTCGGTGGACACCCACACGGAGCACCTCCAGAACACGCTCGAGCGCGCCGGCCGGCACAAGGGCAGCGCGTTCGTCGAGGTCCTCCAGAACTGCAACATCTTCAACGACGGGGCGTGGCGCGACTTCACCGACCGCGAGGTGCGCGAGGACCGGATGCTGGTCCTCGAGCACGGCAAGCCGATGATCTTCGGCAAGGACCGCGACAAGGGGATCCGGCTGGTCGGGCTGCATCCCGAGGTCGTGACCATCGGCCGGGACGGCGTGACCGAGGCCGACCTGCTGGTCCACGATGAGCAGGCCGAGGAGCCCTACCTCGCGCTGATGCTGTCGCGCATGTTCTGGCCGGACTACCCGGTCCCGGTCGGCGTGCTGCGCTCGGTCGACCGACCGACGCACGACCGGCTCATCGAGGACCAGATCGCGACCGCCATCGCCAAGAGCGGAGCGGGCGATCTCGCCGACGTCCTCAACGGCGGCGAGACCTGGACCGTCGAGTAGGGGGCAGGGACGATGGACTGTCCGGTCTGCGGGTTCGAGAACCTGACGGGCGCCGAGGTCTGCGACAACTGTGGCGCTGACCTGGCAGGTACGGGCATCCCGCAGCCGGCCTCGACCTTCCACGGCCGGCTCCTCGGGGAGCATCTCGACTCGTTGGGCGCGCCACCCCCGCTGACGGTCGGCCCGGACACACCGGTGGACGTCGCGATCGCGCGGATGCACGACGCCGAGGCCGATTGCGTGCTCGTCACCGTCGACGATCGGCTGGTCGGCATCTTCACCGACCGTGACGCGGTGGTGAAGGCCGCAGGCACGCGCCTCGACGCCTTCCGTGTCCGCGACTTCATGACGCCCGATCCGGTCGTCCTGCGCCATGACGACCCGATCGCCATCGCCATCCACAAGATGGCCGTCGGCGGGTTCCGGCACATCCCGATCATCGACGGCGGCCGGCCGACCGGCGTGGTCACGGCACGCGACGTCTTCGATCACCTGGCGGAGACGTTCGACTGACGACGCGGGTCGCCATCCTGGCGGATGACCTGATCTGGGCGACACGGCTGGCTGACCTGGTCCGTGGCGCCGGTGGCGCGCCCGTGGCGGTCCGCTCGCTGGTGGCGCTCGAGATCGCGCTGCCGGATGTCGAGCGGGTCATCGTGGATCTCACCGCGCGCGCCTACGACGGGGTGGCGGCCATCGGCCTCGCGCATGCGGCCGGCCGGCCGGTCCTCGCGGTGGGTCAGCACGACGATGTCGCGATGCGACGGCGTGCCCGCGATGCCGGTGCGGACAAGGTCCACCCCTACCGACGGCTTTTCGAGGACGGCCCGCGGCAGATGGCCGCCTGGCTCACTCCCGCGACCGGCGTGGAGGCACCCGCATGATCGCCCGCCCGTCCATCCCTGCCACGCGCTACCGCGACCGGATGGCCGCCGCGCGCGATCTCGCTGCCGAGGCGGGTTTCGCCGCCGTGCTCGTCGGGACAGGCCCCGACATGCACTATCTCACCGGCTACCCCGCCTCGTCGCTCGAGCGTCTGACCATGCTCGTCATCCCGACCGATGGCGACTGGGCTCTCGTCGCGCCGCGCCTGGAGGCGACACCCGCCCGTGCGTGTCCACCCGCGGCTGCCGGTTTCCTGCCTGTCGTCGCCTGGGATGAAGGCAGCGACTCGCACGCGATCGTGTCGGAGATGGTCCGCTCGAAGGACCGTCGGCGGCCGGCGCCGTTCTCCATCGCCGTCTCGGACGATCTCCCGGCTCGGCACCTGCTCCGGTTGCAGGAGCGCCTCGCGGATGCCGCGTTCGCGCTCGCCTCGCCGATCCTCGGCCGTCTCCGCATCATCAAGGATGACGACGAGATCTTCCTGTTGACCGAGGCGGCCCATGCCGCGGACCGGGTGGTCGCCCAGATCGCCGCCGGCCGATTGGTCGGGCGGACCGAGGCGGACGTCGCGCGCGAAGTCAACGACCGACTCATCGCCGAAGGGCACGATATCGCCGAATTCGCCATCGTCGGGTCCGGGCCCAATTCGGCCTCGCCACACCACGGAGCGTCCGACCGCGTGATCCGCGCCGCCGAGCCGATCGTGCTGGATATCGGCGGCGCGATCGCCGGGTACCACTCCGACATCACGCGGACGCTGTGGGTGACCGGCGGCGACCCGGCCAACGGTCCGGACGAGGGGTTCCGGCACCTGTTCGACGTGCTGCATGGCGCCCATGCCGCGGCGACGCACGCGGCGCAGCCGGGCGTCCTGGCCGAGGCGGTCGATGCCGCGGCGCGCGTGCCGATCGAGGCCGCCGGCTTCGGTGACGCCTTCTTCCACCGCACCGGCCACGGGATCGGTCTCGAGGGCCACGAGGAGCCCTACATCGTCGCCGGCAACCGCGAGCCGCTCCAGCCCGGGATGGCCTTCTCGATCGAGCCCGGGATCTATCTCGATGGGGTGTATGGCGCCCGCATCGAGGACATCGTGCTGTGCGGCCCGGACGGTCCGCTCGCGCTCAACGAGGCGCCACGCGAGCTGCACATCGTCGACGGATGACTTCACGCCGGTGCGGCGAGGCCACGCCGCGGACCCCCGCCGGCCGCATGACGGGCACCCTGCGGTATCATCGAACGACGGGTCGCGCCCGATGCGGCCCGCCGAAGCCGACCGAGACCTGATGACCACCATCGAGCCCAGACCCCGACGCGGCGTCGTCGTCGACCCGCCCGGGAACCGCACCTCCGACCTCCAGCCCCGATGAGCCGACGCCATCGCGGTCGACCCCATCACGCCGGGGGCGGCGGCATCGAGGGATCACATCGCGGCACGACCATGAGTCCGCGCTCGGTGACCGGCGCGGATCCGACCGCCGGAGCCCCGACGCCGACGGTCGCACCGCCCCCGCACCTCAACGGCAGCGGACCGGGCCCAGCCCACGGTCCGGCGGCGTCGTCGCCGGAGCCGACCGCTCGACCGCTGCGTCGCGAGGCCGACACCGCCGCGCCGGGCGCACCGACCGAGCCGCGTCGAGACCCCGACCAGCCGCCCGTCCGCCCCGATGGCGCACCGTCCAATGGCGCACCGTTCCACGCGTCACCCGCTTCGGCGCCCGGTCCCGAGCGGAACGGCCAGTGCACCGCGCCCCAGCTGCGCCGATTCATCAAGAGCCGTCCGTACGTGCCGATGCATGAGCTCCGCCGCCGCTTCGCGATCGATGGCGACGACGACGACGTGACCTCGGTCAAGCTCGACCCGGGCTGGGTCTACGTCGGGCTGCCGAACCGCGAGGGGCTGCTCCTGGGGGATCTCCTCCGGGCCGGCGAGATCGGCTACGAGCTGTCGCTCGATCCGCGAACGCCGATCGTCATCGGCGTCTACCCCATGCGCCCTATTCCCCGAGGCTGACAGTCCGGCGGCGTCAGCTGCATCCCGA